>DATBWU010000270.1:0-9563 GCA_036514635.1 Anaerolineae bacterium
ATCAGCGCGCGATGCGAGATCGATTTGTCGCCGGGGACGGCGATCTCGCCGCGCAGGTTACGCACCGGGCCACAGATCGACAAACGCATCATTAAACTCTGGTTGAAGTGTGCGAGCGGTGAACAACTGCGCGCGCCTCTCGCGAATCGGTTCGAGCGCGGCGCGCAGCGCGGCTTCGTCGCGCGACTCGATCAACGCCGCCAGTTGATCGATCTCGGCGCGCGCGGCAGACAGCGCATCGAGAATGTCGGCGCGATTCGTGTGGAGAATGTCGGCCATCATCGTCACGTCCGATGCCGCCAGGCGCGAGGTGTCGCGGAAACCTGAGGCGGCTAACTGCCAGACGCGCTCGTCGTTCAGTCGCTCGGCGGCACGCACCAGTGCGCTGGCGAGCAGATAGGGCAAGTGGCTCGTCATCGCCACGCATCGATCGTGTTGGGCCGCGTCGATCAGCAGTGGGCGCGCGCCGACCGCCTCGACCAGTTCGCGCGCCAACGCCAGCGCGCGCGCCGAGGTGCGCGCCAAGGGACTGAGCACGAACATTGTACCTCGGAACAGTCCGGCATCCGCCGCCTGAATGCCCGATGTTTCTTTACCGCATAAGGGATGTCCGCCGATCGGATCGAAGTGGGGCGGCAAGCTCTCCATCGCCGCGACGATCTCGCGTTTGGTCGATCCCAAATCGAGGACAATTGTTGATCGTTGATTTCTGACTGCTTGCGCCCGTGCTTGCCCCCCGCTCAGCGGGGCGCTCTGCGGGGTTGTGGATTGAGAGAGGCGTTGGAGTTGAGAGAGGATGGTGCGGACGGGGGTGGCGAGGACGAGCACGTCGCAATCGTGTGCGGCATCGAAGTCCACCGCACGGTCGATGATCGCGCGCTCGCTAGCAAACGCCAGCGTTGCCGAATCGACCTCCACGCCGACGATCTGCGCGCAATGGCCTCGCAGCGCCAGCGCCAGCGACCCACCCATCAAGCCCAAGCCGACAATTGTGACCGTGCTGTCTCTGAGTCGAGTATCCATCGTTATTGATGATTGCGGATTTCTGATTGTAGATTGTCGCTCTTCAATCCGCAATCTACAATCCGCAATCCGCAATCCACAATCAACATTCTCTCCCCACGGCTTCGGCTACCCTGCGCACTTCGGCGACGAGTTGAGCGAATCGTTCGGGTCGCAGGCTCTGCACACCGTCGGACAACGCGGCCTCCGGGTGCGCGTGCACCTCGACGAGCAGGCCATCGGCTCCGGCGGCGATACCGGCCCGCGCGACGGCAGTCACGTACTCCCATTTGCCGGTTGCGTGCGACGGATCGAGGATGACCGGCAGGTGACTCAGCTCCTTGATGACCGGGATCGCGTTGATGTCGGTGGTATTGCGCGTGTACTTCTCGAACGTGCGAATGCCGCGCTCGCACAGCATCAGGCGTCGATTGCCGCAGGCCAGGATATACTCGGCGGCCATCAGCAGCTCTTCGATCGTGGACATCAAGCCGCGCTTGAGCAGCACCGGATACCCGGACTCGCCGGCGGCGCGCAGCAGCGCGTAGTTCTGCATGTTGCGTGCGCCGATTTGCAGGACATCGGCATAGTGGGCGACCAGCGGCACTTGCTCAGGGGCCATCACTTCCGTGACGATGGGCAGGCCGGTCACTTCGCGCGCCTCGGCTAGAATCTCCAGGCCCTTCTCGCCCAGTCCCTGAAAACTGTACGGCGATGTGCGCGGCTTGAATGCGCCGCCTCGCAACACGGACGCTCCCGCTTCCTTGACCGCGCAGGCGATCTCAAGCAATTGCTCCCGGCTCTCGACGGCGCACGGCCCGGCCATCAGCACAATGCGCTTCCCGCCGACCTGCGTCCCATCTAGCGGAACAACGGTATCGAGCGGCGAGAAATCGCGCGAGGCCAGTTTGAACGGGTGCAAGATCGGCACCGTCTTCTCCACGCCGTCGAGCGCTTCAATCTGATCGCGATCGATGGGCCGCTCGTCTCCAATCACGCCAATGATCGTGCGCTCCTCGCCCTGCGAGAGGTGCGCCCTCATGCCGAGGGTTTGAACCCGTGCGACGACGGCCTCGATCTGCGCGGGACTCGCGTCATGTCGCATCACGATAATCATAGCCTGTACCTCCCTCTGTGCCGGTTGAGATTCCACCCGATCGTGCGCGCGCGTCTGGCGTGCCCGGCGTGGCCCGATCGGGGCGTAGTCCGGCCGCTCCGTTGAGATAGACGTGGACCAGGTCATAAGCCTGTTTCTCCGTATTCCAGTGAATGAGGACCCGGATGCATCGCGGCACACCGCCCGGCACATCGATCTCTTGTGCGTCAAGCAGCGCCACGTCGTGCCAGCCGAGCGCACGCGCGGCCGCCGCCGGATACGCGGCGCTCAAATCGGGTGAGGTTGTGAAAATGGCCGAGGCCACGTCGGCGGGATGCAGATCGTTTGCGGCAATCAATCGCCTCAGCAGATCGCACGTCGCCGACAGAATCGCCTCCGCCGTATTCGACTCCGCCGTCGTCGCGCCCCGTAAGCCTCGACATAGCATCGCGATCACCTCATCGGAGAGAAACAAAACGCGGAGCCGGTTGGCTCCGCGTTCGTATGCGTGACTGCTAATGCTTACGCCTACTCAGCCGGGCCGCACGGGGACCGGGAGACGAACCAAAAATAGTAGGCGTAAAAGAAGAACTTGTCCGTCTGCATAGGCAGTGTGACAATATCACGAGCCGCGCGGTGAAGTCAATCGGCAACCCATCCAAGATCGACTCGCCGGTGCTTGTGCAACGTGCCAGAGATTTCCCTGACATCTCAGCCAGAACCGGTGACGGCACACAAGTCGATCTAGCCACAGAGACACGGAGACACAGAGGGGGCCAACAGGCGGTTCGCTCCGTGCCTCTGTGTCTCTGTGGCAAGTTGTGAATAATCACCGACAAAAAGGGGTTGACGCGCACCTGCGATTGTGCTACACTGCCACCCAACAATTTAACACGGTACGACACTCTTATCCAGAGAGGCGGAGGGACCGGCCCTGTGAAGCCTCGGCAACCTGGATTTAGTCTGATAGTTCGATAGTCGAGTAGTCACGACGCCAAACGACTACATGACTGAGCGACTAAACGACTAATGTCCAAGGTGCCAATTCCGACAGATGTGCGAGCAACACGCTCGCACCGGTATCTGGGAGATGAGAGGGTCCTGTTTCTCATGCGACCCCCTGTCTTTCAGACCGGGGGCATTTGTTATCCCCGGCCTCCTGGATAAGCCTATCCTCAAGGCAGGGGGTTATTGTATGAACACTACGCTAGCGCTAACTGAACGGGTCGATCCGGTCACTTCGCCCCTCGCTGCGCCGTATCCATCCGATGCACGCGCCGCAGGCGGCCCGTCCACGCGATCGGTTCACGCCGGTCACACACGGCCCTTCGCGCATCATGCGCTGACCGTGCCGATCGTGCAGACGGCGACGTACACTTTCGCCGACACCGCCGACCTGTGCACGTTCATGGATGCGCGCATGTGGGGCGGCGCACGCGAACGGACCGAGTACGGTCGCTATGGCAACCCGACCGTCGCCGAGGTCGAGGCGAAGATCGCGGCGCTCGACGGCGCGGAAGACGCGCTGCTGTTCGCCTCGGGCATGGCCGCCGTCACCACGGTGTTGTTGTCGTTCCTGTCGAGCGGCACGCACCTCATCGTCACGGACGACGCCTACCGCCGCACGCGCCAGTTCTGCCTGACGTTCCTGAAGCGCCTGGGTATCGAGGCGACGGTCGTGCCGATGGGCGACTATGCGGCGCTGGAAGCGGCCATTCGCCCGAACACCCGGCTGATCCTCTCCGAGTCGCCGACCAACCCGTACCTGCGCGTGCTCGATCTGGAGCGCGTGGCCGACATCGCCCGGCGGCACAATGTTCGGACACTGATCGACGCGACGTTTGCCACGCCGATCAACCAGCGCCCGATCGAGTTCGGCATCGATCTGGTGCTGCACTCGGCCACCAAGTACCTGGGCGGGCACAACGATCTCCTGGCGGGCGTCGTGACCGGGAGCGAATCATTCGTCGCGCTGCTGCGCCAGCAACTGTGGATGATGGGCGCGGTCGCCGATCCGCACAATGCGTACCTGCTGCTGCGCGGATTGAAGACGCTGGCGCTGCGCGTCGCCCGGCAGAACGAGAACGGCTTGCAGGTCGCCCGGTTTCTGGAGGGCCATCCGAAAGTCGAGCGCGTGTGGTATCCGGGCCTGCCGTCTCACCCGGACTACGCGACGGCGCAGGCGCAGATGTCCGGCTTCGGCGGCGTGGTCACCTTCGAGGTGCGTGGCGATCTGGCTTTGACCAGCCGCCTCGTCGATGCGGTGCGCATCCCGATTATCGCGCCGAGCCTGGGCGGTGTCGAAACGCTGATCGAGCAGCCGGCGCTGATGTCGTATTACGAGTTTTCCACCGAAGAGCGGCTGGCCGTCGGCATCAAGGATAATCTCGTCCGGCTGTCGCTGGGCATCGAAGATGCGGATGACTTGATCGCCGATCTCGCGCAGGCGCTGGAAAAAATATGATCCACGAATTCATAGCGCGGCTCCGCCGCAACCAAAATATGGGACACGGATGAACACAGATGAACACTGATTCTGATCCGTGTTTGTCCGTGTTCACGGGAGCACTGCACCGCATGTGTTCGTGGAGGACTATTCTGGAGCGGGAATGGGCGGCAAGACACTCGTAACAAAATTCGGCGGGACATCGGTTGGGAGCGCGTCGGCTATCGCGCAGGTTGCTGAGATTGTACGGGCCATTCGCAAGGATTGGTCGCACGTGGTGGTCGTCGTCTCGGCGATGAGCGGCGTCACCGACATGCTGCTGGAAGCGGCCCACGTCGCGGCGCAGGGCAACCGCGAGCGCGCCGGGCAGATCGCCAACAAGTTGAAGCTGACACACTTGGAAGCTGCGCAAGGCTTGATCGACTCGGAAGCCGATCGGGCGGCGGCGCTGCATTCCGTCGATCATCGCCTGCACGAGCTGGACAGCCTGTGTGATGCGCTGGCCGTGCTGGGTGAAGCGTCGCCGCGCGCGCTCGACGCCGTCTCGTCGCTGGGCGAACGGATGAGCATCCACCTCGTCGCGGCCCGCCTGCGGCAGATTGGTGTTTCGGCGCAGGCCGTCCACGCGACCGAGGTGATCGTCACCGACGGCGTGTTTCAGTCCGCCGCGCCGCTTATGGAGCCGACGCGCCAGCGCGCACGGCAACGCTTGGGCAGCCTGTTCGCCGATGGCGCCGTGCCGGTGGTGACCGGCTTCATCGGCGCAACCGAGTCCGGGATCGTGACGACGCTTGGGCGCGGCGGCAGCGACTACAGCGCCGCGATTCTGGGCGCCGCGCTTGACGCGGACGAGGTGTGGATTTACACGGACGTGGACGGCGTGATGACCGCCGATCCGCGCGTGGCACCGGACGCGCGCAGCCTGGCGACGCTGTCTTATCACGAGATGTCCGAGCTGGCTTACTTCGGCGCGAAGGTGCTGCATCCCAAGACTATCGTTCCCATCATCGAGCGCGGGATTCCGTTGCGCATCAAGAACACGTTCAACCCGGAGCATCCCGGCACGCTGATCGTCGCCGAGTCGAATGGGGTGGTGGGCGGCACGCTCCACGCCGTGACGGCGATCAAGCGCCAGAGCCTGGTCACGGTTGAAGGTCGCGGTATGCTGGGCGTGCCGGGCATCGCCGCGCGCGCGTTCGGCGCGGTGGCGCGCACCGGCACCAGCGTGCTGATGATCTCGCAAGCCTCGTCGGAGCAAAGCATTTGCTTCGTCGTGCCGCAGGCCACGGCCAACAGCGTCGTCAATGCGCTGCGCGCCGAGTTCGATCACGAGCTGGCGCGGCGCGACATCGAGAGCATCTGGGGCCTGCAAGACGTAGTGATCGTCACCGTCGTCGCCGCTGCCTTGCGCGACACGCCGGGCGTGGCCGGGCGCGTGTTCGGCGTATTGGGAGCGGCGGGCATCAACATCATCGCCATCGCTCAAGGCTCGTCCGAGCATAGCGTCAGTCTGGTCGTAGACGCGAAGGACGCCGATGAAGCGGTGAGAAGAATCCACACACTGATTGAGTGATTCTTGATTGTGGATTGTGGATTGAGGATTGCTGATTGTTGATTGTTGATTGTTGATCGACAACTGCAATCAGCAATCAGAAATCAACACTCATCAATTCAGGTGAAGGACCATATGAAACACATTCCCGTCATCGTCCTCGGCGCGACCGGTGCGGTCGGCCAACGCTTTGTGCAACTGCTCGAGAATCATCCGTGGTTCGAGGTCGTCGGGTTGACCGGATCGGATCGATCCATCGGCCAGCGTTACACCGACGCCTGCCGCTGGGTGTTGTCCGGGCCGATGCCCGATTATGCCCGCGACATCGTCGTCACGCCCACTGAACCCGGCGTCGAAGCGGCGCTCGCTTTCTCCGCGCTGCCCGCTGATACCGCGCGCCAGGTCGAGCCACTGTTCGCCGCCGCCGGATATGGCGTGTGCTCGAACGCTTCGGCCTTCCGCATGGAGCCGGATGTGCCCCTGCTGATTCCCGAAGTCAACCCGGATCACATTCGCCTGATCGAGACGCAGCGCGTGCGGCGCGGCTGGCAGGGCTTCATCGCAACGAATCCGAACTGCACGGCGACCGGGCTGGTGATGGCGCTCAAGCCGTTGCACGATACGTTCGGCGTGAAGCGTGTCCTGGCGGTGAGCCTGCAAGCCATATCGGGCGCAGGCTACCCCGGCGTCGCTTCGCTCGACATCGTCGATAACGTCATCCCCTATATCGGCGGCGAAGAGGACAAAGTCGAGACCGAGCCGCTCAAGTTGCTCGGCCAGTTGAACGGCGACGGCGTGCGCTTTGCCGAGTTCGCGATCAGCGCACACACGAATCGCGTGGCCGTCATCGATGGGCATATCGTGTGCGCGTCGGTCGAACTGGAAACGAATCCGGGCGTCGAGGATGTCGAGCGCGCACTGGCCGACTTCCGCACGCCCGATCCGGTCGCCGGTCTGCCCAGCACACCGGAACGACCGATCGTCGTGCGCCGGGAGCCGGATCGGCCGCAGCCGCGCCGCGATCGCGACGAAGGGCACGGGATGACGGCGGTCGTGGGCCGGGTGCGGCCCTGCTCGCTGTTGGGCATCAAGTTCGTCGTGCTCAGCCACAACACCATTCGCGGCGCGGCGGGTGGATCGCTCTTGAACGCGGAATTGCTCGCCGCACAGGGTTACTTGAACAGCGTGCGTGTCGAACTGATTCGGTCAACCGTGACCGTAGAGTATTGCGCTTGAAAAACTATCACGACCGCGAAGATTTTTGGGACGCGGATGAACGCGGATCACACGGATTTTATCTGCGTTCATCCGCGTCCAATAATGCGGTTGCGGTCGGGGACCGCGCTATGAGAGCCTGACTGAAACGGTCGAAATGGTAACTACAGGGTGAGTTCTTAGATGGCCTCTGAATTCAGGCGACTGTGGTATTATTGTGCGGGTCGCGGTCTGACGATACCACACAATGAGGCCATCATCTTCTCCCGTATCCCTGGTTGAAATCATTCGCCTCGCCTTGCCGGTCGGGACTGAGTTCATCGGCGAGGCCGATCATCGTTCCCGTGTCGTGAAGTGGGCCGTCGTTGCCAGCACACCCTTGCCCACCGTTCTCGACTACGAACCTGGCGACCTGGTGCTGCTGGCTACGGCCACCAGCGATGCGCTGCTGGTGGCTGCGATTCCATCGCTGAGCGAATTGGGAATCGCCGCGATCGGCTTCATCGGGCCGGCGAGTGACGCGACGATCGCGGCAGCCCGATCGGCTAACGTGCCGCTGATCGTTTTACCGCTTAATAGCAATCTCCGCCGGGCGCACCAGTCCACCCTCACCCTCATCACCAATCGACAAGCACAAACGGGCCTGCGCGCCGCGCAGGTACGCCAGCAGCTCGGCCAGATGGTCGTCGAAGAAGCCGGGCTGGAAGCGATCATCCGCGCGATGGCGCAGCTCACCGGTAAAGGCGTCGTCGTGCAGGACAAGCGGCTGATCCCGCTGGCTTCGTGGGCGCATCCGGCGCTCGGCTCGGTGTGGGCCGATGTCTTGCGCACGCTGGGCAATCTTGAGCACCTGCCCGCCGGCTGGAGCGATCGGCGGACGGCGGCGAATCACAACCGCATCGAGCATCAAGCCTTGCCCGGTGGGCTGTCACGCCTGATCATGCCCATCGTCGTCAAGGGTGTCGCGCGCGGTTATCTCTCGTTCATCAGCGTGGGCGAAGAACTGGACGCGCTCGATGCGCTGGCCGCCGAACAAGGCGCCGAAGCGTGCGCGCTGGAAATGGCGAAAGCCAAGGCCGTCAGCGAAGTGACTAAGCGCCTGCGCGGTGAATTTCTGGATGCCATGTTGGCCGGCCGCGTGTCGCCCAAAGAGATCACACAGTGGGCCGGGCAGTTGGGCCACAACGTCGCCGCGCCGCACGCGGCGATTGTGCTGGCCTGGGACGGCGACACGCACCCGTCGCTGCGCCGGCTGGAGACGGTGCTCAACGGCGAGATCGGCCTGAGCCGGGCGGCGGCGCTGGTCCGGGTAGAAGCCGATCGGGTGGGCGCATTCGTCGCCGTCGAGACGATCGGATCGCCCAAACCCGCACGCGACCTCGCCGAAGCGGTGTACGCGCGGGCCATGGGCGAGTATCCTCACGCGATCCTGCGCTGCGGCGTGGGCCGGCCGGCAGGTGGAATTCTGGAATGGCGCACCTCTTATCAAGAGGCCGGGCAGGCGCTGGACATCGCCCGCCAGCTCGACGAGCGCCGGCCGATGTACTTCGGCGACCTGAGCGTGTATCGCCTGCTGTTCAAGATGTCCGAGCATCCTGACCTGATCTCGTTTTGCCGGCAGACACTCGGCACGCTGATCGAGTACGACCGCAAGCAGAACAGTAACCTGATCGAGACACTGGAAGCATTTTTCGCGCACAACGGCAACTTAAGCCAGACCGCCGAGACACTGTTCATCCACCGTAACACTCTCCAATATCGCATGGAGCGCATCGCCGAGCTTGCCGGCATCGACCTGGACAATCCGGAAACGCGCCTGGCGCTCCAACTCGCGCTCAAAGCCTACCGGCTGATCGAATCGAAGAAATAACCTCATCTCCGTGTCGAAGGGGCAAGGGGGTTGAGGAGTGGTTGTGCACCCTGCCCTAACCTGCTTCGCGCGCTTTCTCACAACTTGCCCGTAGACCGGCCTGCGTGTCCTGCATATAATCCATCCAATATGGACACGCTTGGACTGGCGTTTGCCAGCTTAATCCTGGTGGTTATTGTGCTCCTGGGCATTTTGCTCAAGGAGCATCACGGGTTGGGCTGGCGAAGCGAGTGAGCAGAAACCTAAGCAAGAATACGAAACGAGTCACAGAACGAGCCGCCCAACCCAGGACGGCTCGTTTCGATGTCTGCACCTAACCCGGACGAGCCGGAGCCAACAAGGGAATTAACCGCCGAGAACGCAGAGAACGCTGAGCATCCCC
>DATBWU010000271.1:0-2652 GCA_036514635.1 Anaerolineae bacterium
TAGTAGGAGACCGGCGCCCCAGGTCGAGGACAGACAATCGTCCCCTCGCGGAAGCGTGTCTTAACGACATCGACAAAACCGTGGTTGAAGGGAAGGCTCGCGTCCGTCATAGCCATCAAACCGAAGTAGCAGGTATTCCTAATGAGCCCTGGAACCACATTCACCGGCCCACGCGCTTGTTGGTCCGAGCCGCTGAAGTCAAACAAAATGTCGCTGCCCTTTTTCGTGACGGACACATGAACACGCAGCGATCGATCAAAGCTGATAACATCGTGGTCCAGCGCGCCGTCCGCCTCGTGGGCGCCGTCAGGCATGGACTTAAGTGCGCTACGGAGCTGCCCGGCGACGCGGGCCATGAGCTCCGCACATCCGGCCGTGATAATTTCCACGCCGAAACGACCGCACAGCTCCTGCATACGCTCAGCCCCCACGCGACACGCCCCCACCTGCCCGCGCAGATCTCCTAGAGTTTCCACGGGAATGCGACTATTTGCTGCGACGAGCCGTTCGACCTCACGGTTCACTGCGCCGCGCACGTAGTATTTTGTCGGCGGGATGATAAGTCCCTCTTCCCATAGATCGCGTGCCGCCGTTGAGGCTTGCGGCCCACCCAAGTCGGCTTTGTGAGCCAACGTCCCGGTGAAGGCCACCAGAGTCCCGTGCGCGAATACCGGCATGAGAACGACCGTGTCCGACGGATGCGTCACGTTGCCCGCGTAGGGGTGGTTGAAGAGGATGATATCGCCCTCTTCCAGCTCGTCGGTGCGATAGTACCGCGGTAGATGTTCGCCGATGGCCGAAAACGAGCCGAAGTGAAGGGGCAGTTTCTTCGACACTGCAACAGTGCGTAATTGAGCATCCAAGAGGCCCGCGCTGCCGTCTTCAGACTCCCTGAGAACGGTTGAGTAACCGCTATGGAAGAGGACTACGCGCATCTCCTCGATGATGCTGCTGACCTTTGAGTGGATCAGCTCCAAAACGATGGGGTCGAGCTTCGTCATCATTTCTTCTCCGCGGTTAATTCGATGATGATGTTGCCAAAGCGATCTACCTGGGCCGCCTGACGAGGATGGATTACGATGGTTGAATCCATCTGCTCGATGATGGCGCAACCGTGAATCCGGTTGCCGCAAACGAGCCGCTCGCGATCGTAAATCGGACAATCATGCCAGCCGTCGAAATAGGCGCTGCGATGTCCTTTCAGGGCCGCATCCGGCCTCTCCCCTTGCACGGCTGACTCTGACACCAAGGGCTTGGGCAGAATCACCTTTGTAGTCAATCTGTAATTGACCAGTTCCACCCTCTGGTCCTCGGCGCGCGACCCATAATGCTTTTCGTGCAGCTCATCGAACATGCGACGCCAGCCGATCTTGTCGGTTTCAGTCAAGACAGTCCCGGCGACGGTCACAGGGAGCTCGTATTTCTGAATGCTATAGCGAAGATCGATGGCCCGCCCGTGCCGGATCTGCTCCGGCGAAATTCCCTGGGCTTCGAACTCCTCCTGCGCGACCTGTTCCATCGCCTCGAACCGCCGCTGGACTTCGCCGGCCGCCACTTTCTCCAGTTCGGCGAAATGGGTCTGGATATAGTCGCGCTTGAGATCCGACACCAAAAGACCCATGGCCGCCGCCAGCCCCGGGGACGCTGGAACCAAAACGCGGGGAATTTTGAGTTCCTCCGCCAACAGAGCCGCATGTACCGGACCCGCCCCGCCGAACGCGACGAGCACATACTCTCGCGGGTCTTCCCCCCTCGAAACCGTGACGAGGCGCAGAGCTTCCACCATCTGCGAGTTTACGATCCTGATGATACCGTTAGCCGCCTCAATCAATTCGAGCCCTAACGGTTCAGCGATTTGCTTGGCGATGGCGTTCGTTGCCGCCGCCGCGTCAAGCTTGAACTTGCCGCCGAGGAAGAAATCCGGATTAAGCCAGCCCAGTGTCAGATCCGCGTCGGTCACCGTAGGAGCCTGTCCGCCATTGGAATAGCACGCGGGGCCGGGCTCGGCGCCGGCACTTTGGGGCCCCACCTTGAGCATCCCGCTTTTGTCGATCCAGGCGATGCTCCCCCCACCCGATCCGATCTCCACCAGGTCCAGGGATGGAGTCGTAATCAGCCACTCGCCGGCCTGGAAACGGGGAACGATCCTGGGCTCGCCCGCTTCAATGATTCCGGCTTTAGCCGTGGTGCCGCCCATGTCAAAGGAAATGACCTTCAGGTGGCCGGTCATGCGGCCAATATGAGCCGCAGCCAGAACACCGGCGGCCGGCCCTGATTCAATCATCTGCACGGGGATCCTGCGCAGTGCGCCGCTGGTCAGGCTCCCCCCATTCGATTGCATGATGTAGAGCGGGCGCCTGAGACCGCGCGCGGCCAGTGCCAGCTCAAGGCGGTGAATATATCGGATGACAACCGGAGCGATGTAGGCGTTGACAACCGTGGTGGCCAGCCGTGGGTACTCGCGGATTTGCGGCAACGTTTCGCAAGACAGATAAACCTGGGCCTCCGGCACGACCTCTGCAATCAACTCGCGCAGCCGCTGCTCGTGGGACGGATTCATGAACGAGAAAAGCAGACAGACTGCTACCGATTCCACTCCACTGCCACGCAAGCGCGCCAGCCGTCGCCTCGTCTCAGCTTCGTCCAACGGAC
>DATBWU010000272.1:0-4575 GCA_036514635.1 Anaerolineae bacterium
ATGAATTCGCTGCGCTACTCCGCTGCGCCCGATGAATCGGGCTAGTCGGATTCATCCGACGCTGGGGTGTAGCCCGCCGAGTTCATCGGCGGGCGGGCACAACCTGGCAACGACCCAAGTTTCTGGGTAGCGCAGCGAAGAGTCTCGGCTTGTCGGGCAGAGATTCTTCGCTGCGCGCAGAATGACAATCTGCGGAGTTATTCCTTGACAAGTCCTAACCACAAAGAGAACTTCGTGCCTTTGTGTCTTTGTAGTTAATCGAACTCGCGTTGAAAGACGACGATCTGCCAGACGAATGTTCGCTGCTCAGCGAACGGCGTCAGCCCGGCTTCTTTCACCAGCGCGATGATCTCTCGCGGGGGATGGACGAAGAACCGGAACGTGCCGCGCGTGATCGCCGCCCACGCATGTTGCAGTCGAGCGACCAGCCGCAGCCACCCCGTATCGCGCGGGAAAGTCAGCGCCAGCAGTCGACGCGCGTGTTGAGCCGCAGGCCGGACGAGCGCGGGCATGTCCGGGTAGCAGCACACGACACGGTTCAGCACGACGATGTCGGCGGGCGCAACCTCGTCCGCGCGCTCCGCGAAATTCATCAGCCGGTGCTCGACCACCTCGCCGAGACCCGATTGCTCGGCCAATGTCTTCGCCGCGTCCACGTAGGCCGGCGATAACTCAATCGCCGTCGCGCGAGCCGCCCCCGCCTTCAGCAGTTCCAGGTGCAGCGCGCCGATCCCGCCGCCGACCTCCAGAACGCTCGCGCCGGCGATGCCCTGCGCCGCCAACGACTCCACGATACGGCGCGTGTTCTTGTCGGCACCCCGCCGGCGATACTCGCGCAGATCGGCCCCGGCGATCGACTCGTCAAAAACCGTATCAAGGCCGTTGGGCGCGCTACAACAGTTCATCGCACGTCTCCGATTATTGCACCGGCGGCAGCGTCGCCGAATACAATTGCCCGTTGCTGATCACGAACAGCCGCCCGGTGCGCTCATCGACCCAGAGGTCTTCGATGCCGTCGAACTCACCGCCGGGCGATCGAATCTGGCGGAGGAATCGCCCGTCGGGCGCGAATTGCACGATACGCGCGCCGGCGGCATCGGCGACGTATACGCTGCTCTCGGCCGGTGTGTACGGATCGATCGCCAGCGCCACGGGCCGGACGATCGGCGACGGTAGCCCGCTCAGGCTGAAGGTCGCTTCGGCTCCACCGAAGTACTTGTGCACGCTGCCGTTCGCTTCGAGCAGGTAGACGTTCCCGTCGATCGCCATGTCGATGGCCGTCTCGATGCCGGCGGGCGGCGTGTCGAAGTACGGCTCGGGCAGTGCGGTGTAGCCCTCCGCCGACGAGGCATATTTCCAGACCTGCCGCCCGATCACATCAAGCAGGTAGAGGTTGCCCTCGAAGGTATCGATGCGGCGCATGCCAGGCGCGATGATCGACTCGGCGAAGCGCAGCGCGGCCGGGCCGAAGCCCAGGTCGTATTCCACCAGCCCGCCGCGCTCCAACACGATGAGTGCGCTCTTCTGCCGCGCGCCGCCGGCTTCGACCCACACCATGTCGATCAGATCACTCACCACCCGCTCATCGATGTTGAAGCCTCTCGTCAACGTCATTTCGGGCTGCGTGCCTTCGATGCCGTTGGCCGCGCTGTTCAGCGTCAACCGGAAGACGATGCCGTCGGCCTGATCCATGACGAACAGCGTCACGCCCTGCGCCGCCAGCCGATGCCGGCCCACCTTTTGGAAGTCATACAGCCGCACCGGCGTCACACGCTGCGTGTTGTCCAGCCGGTCGAGCCGGGCCTGCGCCTGCGTGCGCACGTCGAGCGCCGCTAAGTTGTCGGGCTGCAAGGTCAGCGCTTCGTTCGCTTTGGTCAGCGCGGCCGTCCAACGCTCACGGCGTGCGTCGAGCGAGAGTGTGCTATCCGTACCCGCCAGCAGGGCCTGCGCATCGCGCAACAGCGTATCGACTTGCGCGGCCGTGCTGCGCTGGAGATACATCGCTGTCACGAAGATGGCGGCGAGGATCGGAATGCCGATGACGATGGCCGCCATCAGTGTGGTGTGCTGTTCAAGCGATGCACCGCGCCGCCGGGCCTGGCGCGTGGCGGGCGCAGGCCGGTCGGGCAGCGTGCGCTGGAGCAAAGTTCGTGCTGTGCTGCCGATCGATTCGGCCCCGCGCGACACGCCCTGACCGATCGCTTTCGCCCACTGTCCGACTTTCGGCGCGGGGGGCAACTGCGGCTGCGTGCGCGATGGCACTGCCGGTTCAACCGATCGGGTCGGAGCCGGGGCAGGGTGCGGGGTTGTCGGCGCAGGCTGAACCGGTTGAGGCGCGGGGACCGTGGCCGTGACTTCGGCGACCAGTGCGATCAGGTTCTCACTGCCGATCAAGTGTTCCAGGTTGTTCAGCGCAGCCTCGACGCCGACGTACACGATCGCCGAGGCGACGGCTTCTTCCGGTACACGCGCAGCGAGCGATGTGTCGGCCAGCAGCAGCACATCGCCGGGATGCAGCTCGGCGTGCGAGAAGCGCGTCTCTACGGCGCGCGCAATACCCAGCGGCGGCAGGCCAATGCTCGATCCGTCACCGTGCGGGAAGCGCTCCAGCTTGCCCTGGTGCGCGACGTAGGCGCACGACGGCCCGGCTTGCGCGATGAACGCCTCCGAACCGCGCAGCACCGCGCATGACACGCCCATGCGCGCGGCGGCGGGCGCGGAGAGATTACGCTCGATCAGCCAGTCGTTGCCGGCCTCGATCGCAATGCGCAACCCGGCGGTGACGCTGCCCGGCGTCTGCCAGTATCGCTGTTGGATGCGCTGGATCAGATCGGTGGCGAGGGGAGCCGATCCGCTCCCTTCGACGAGGACGAAGAGGGCGTCATCTTGCCGGCCGCGCGCGCAGCGTCGAGGCGCGGTGAATGCGCCCGTGAACGACGGCACGCTTTGACGCTGCCCATTGACGATGTGCAGTTCGCCGACGACCGAGTCGAGAGAGGGCATGTGGATTCAAGGACATTGTAGCACAAGCGGAGAGGAATGTGGAATGCAGGAGGAATGCAGAATGTAGAATGAGGAATGCAGAATGTGGAATGTAGAATGTGGAATGCAGAATGAGGAATGCAGAATGTGGAATGTAGAATGTGGAATGCAGAATGAGGAATGCAGAATGTGGAATGTAGAATGAGGAATGCAGAATGTGGAAGGTGGAATGCAGAAACACGTTTGCTGCCCGGCTTTCTTAATTCCGCATTCTTCATTCTCCATTCTTCATTCTCCATTCGTCATTTGCCTTCCCCAGCCGCCGCCGCCCGGAGTGCGGATCGAGAGCACGTCACCCGGATCGAGTTGAAGTTGGACTTTGCCGGGTAGTCTCGTTTCGAGGCCGTCGCGGATCAGCGTGTTCTCACCCGGTGCGCCCGGCTCGCCTCCGGCCAGTCCATAGGGCGTGGATTCGCGCCGCTCGCTGAGGAGGGTCGCGCCGGCCGACGTGAGGAATTCGATCTCGCGGATCAGCCCCTCGCCGCCGCGATGTTGCCCCACGCCGCCCGACCCACGCCGGATGGCATAACGCCGGACGCGGATTGGATATGTGCGTTCGAGCGCTTCGATCGGCGTGTTAAGCGTGTTGCTCATGTGGGCGTGGATGCCCGATGCGCCGTCGTGCGAAGGCCCTGCACCTGCGCCGCCGCCCATCGTCTCGTAATAGGCGAAGGGCGTGCCGCCAGCGCGCACGCCGCCAAAAGTGAGGTTGTTCATCGTGCCCTGGCTCGCCGCCGGAACGAGATCGGGCAGCGCCTGGGCCAGTGCGCCGAACACGGCATCGACGATGCGCTGCGATGTTTCTACGTTCCCGCCGGCCACGGCGTGCGGCGGCCGGGCGTCGAGCAGCGAGCCTTCAGGGATGATCACGCGGATCGGCGCGAAGGTTCCGGCGTTGGTCGGGATGTCGCCGCTCGCTGCGCCAGCGCCGACAACGCAGCGCACGCAGTAAAAGACCGCGCTCTCGACGATGGCGCGCACGGCGTTGAGGTTGCCGCGCACGGCGGGCGCGCTGCCGGTGAAATCGGCGGTGAGCGAGTCGCCGTCGATGGTGAGTTTGACCCTGATCGGGATTTCGGATTGGCGATTGCGGATTTCGGAATCGGCGTCGAGGTGATCCGCGAATTCGTACACGCCGTCGGGTATCGCGGCGATGGCGTGGCGCGTAAGGCGCTCGGCGTATTCGAGGAGCGCGGCGGCGTAGCGCCGTGTTTCATCCAGGCCGTAGCGCGCGACGATCTCCTGTGCCCGGCGTGCGCCGACTTCGTGTGAGGCGAGCTGCGCGGCCAGATCGCCTTGCCGCTCGTCAGGTGTGCGGACGTTGCGCAGAATCACGTCGAGCACGGCCTGATTCGTCTGCCCCGCCTCGACGATCTTGATCGGCGGATGATCAAGCCCTCCTGGTAAATCTCGGTGGAGAGTGGCATCGAGCCGGGCGACATGCCGCCGACATCGGCGTGGTGGGCGCGCGAGGCGACGAGGAAGGTAGGTCGGGGCAGGTCTGAGACCTGCCCGTACGCCTGCCCGTACGCC
>DATBWU010000273.1:0-11427 GCA_036514635.1 Anaerolineae bacterium
AACTCGTCGGCGATGCGGATGTCGTAGCCGTAAGACGACACACCATACGAGATTACGCCGTTGCCGACGCGGCCCTCCTCAAACGGCTCGATCATCCGGTGCTCTTTCGCCATCTTGCGGATCCAATGGTCGGGTTGGATGGACATAGTCTCCTTAGTTGGCTAGTTGGCTGGTTCGCCGGCTGGTTACGAGTAGCCACCTGACCAACCAGCCAACCATCAAACTCACATACTCTCCGGCGCACTCATCCCCATTAACCCCAACGTCCTCGCTAGCACGCTCTTCGCGGCGCGGCACAACATCAGGCGGGCAGCGGTCAGTTCAGACGCGGACGGATCGACGACCCGGCAATCGCGGTAGAACGCGCTGAAGGTCGAGGCCAGGTCTTGCGCGTAATGCGTCAGGTGATGCGGCGCGAGATCGCGCGCAGCCTGCTCGACGATCAGCGGCAGTTCCAGCATCTTGCGGATCAGTGCGAGTTCGGACGGATGTTTTAACTGGCGCACATCGCCGCGCGAGTCGATCGGCACGCCGACCTCAGCCGCCTTGCGCAGAATACTGGCGATGCGCGCGTGCGCGTACTGCACGTAGTACACCGGGTTCTGGTCGGATTGCTCCTTCGCCAATTCGAGGTCGAGCGTGATCTTGCTGTCGATCGAGCGCGTGAGCAGCATGAAGCGGATCGCGTCTGGCCCGATCTCGTCGATGACCTCGTCGAGCGAGATGAACTCGCCCTTGCGCTTGGACTGGCGCACCTCCACCTCGCCGCGCATCAGCGTCACCAGTTGATACAGCAGGATCGTCAACCGCTCCGGCGCGATGCCGAGCGCTTTGCAGATGGCCTGCATGCGCGGCACGTCGCCGTGATGATCAGCACCCCACACGTAAATCACCCGGTCGAAGCCGCGCTCGATGAACTTGTCGTGCGCGTAGGCGATGTCGCTGCCAAAGTACGTGGGCCGCTCGCGCGGATCGGGAATCACTTTGGGCGAGCGGATGATCACGGCATCCTTTTCGCCGACGAAGGCGCTGACCTTGAACCAGACCGCATCGTCCTGATCGAACAGCAGGCCGCGTGCCCGCAACTGCTCGACCACCTTATCGAATAGACCCGATTCGTACAACGACCGTTCGTGAAACCAGCGATCGTAGCGGATGCTCATGCGCGCCAGCGTCTGCTGCTGGTTCTCGACAACGCGCTCGATGCCGATATTGCCGAGTGCGCGCTGAGCCTGTGTCTTCTCCACGTGCAAATAACGGTCGCCTTCTTCACGCAGGATGTCTTGCGCCATCTCGGCGATGTATTCACCTTGATAGCCATATTCGGGAAACGGCTCGTCGTGCCCCAGCGCCTGCGCGTAGCGCGCGTACAGCGATTCGCCGAAGATGCGCACCTGCGATCCCACGTCGTTCACGTAGTACTCGCGCTGCACCTGCCAGCCCGCAGCTTCGAGGATGTTCGCGACGGTATCACCGATGACGTTGTTGCGCGCCGTGCCGAAGTGCAGCGGGCCGGTGGGGTTGGCCGAGCCGTGCTCGACCTGCACGCGCCGGCTCTGGCCGATTTCGAGATTGCCCCACGTCAGTCCGGCATCGAGGATCGCATTGGCCTGTTGCGCCAGCCACGCTTCGGACAGCGTGATGTTGATGTAGCCAGGCTCCGCCACTTCGACCTTGCCGACGGCCTCGTGCGCGGGCAGGTGAGCAGTGATGCGCTCGGCGATCTGCATCGGAGCCATGCCGGCGACCTTCGCCAGCCCCAGCGCCGCGTTGGTCGAATAATCGCCGTGCGCGGCGAGCTTGGGTCGGGTCACTTCGACGCGGAGCACATCGAACGTGGGCAGCGCATTGGATTTTTGCGCGTCGAGGATCGCAGCGCGGATCAGGTCGGCAATCTGGTCGCGGATGAGTGGAGCCATAGCGCTTTCCGATAAGCCTCCCGCAGGTTCCAATCCCGTGGGAGGCTGAAGTTATTGCTATTCTACCTGTTCTGCCTTGATCTCACAAGGACAATCCGCCCATCTGTTTATTCGTCGTCTATCCATTGACAGTCCCCCTCCAGGGTGTTGGTCTTACCGCAGACGCCGAAGGCGCGCAGAGATCACAGAGGTTCTTAAGTTGCTCGGCGCTCTCCGCGCTCTCGGCGGTGAGAAACGGGGACGATCTGCTCGCCAACACTGAGGGGGGAGACTATCATCCGTTGCTGTCCGCTTGCCCGTTTTCAGTCCGTTGACGGGCTGCGGTCTCAAGTTGGGCGGGACAGCGCTCTGGGCATCCAGAACGCCATCAGGAACGCGGCGATCAATGCGAGCGCGCCGCCGAACATGAACGGGGCCGGCACGCCGATGTTCGTCCACAACAGGCCGGCGATGGCCGAGGCCGGATAATCCAATACGCCCAGCACGGCATAGTAGGTGCCGTAGGCCGTGCCGCGCGACGCTTCCGGCACGAGGTCGGCGATCATCGCTTTCGCCGTGCCGTGGGCGAGCCCGTAGTACAGCCCGTACACGACGTACAGTACCCACACGTGCCACGCCTCTTGCGCGAACCCGAAGCCGAGGTAGATCGCCGCATACACCAGCCATCCGCCGACGATCAACTGCCGCCGCCCGACGCGATCCGACAGCGACCCGGCCGGCATCGAGACCAGCGCGTACACCAGATTGAACACGGCGAGCATAGCCAGAATGCCGATTACGTTGATGCCGCGATCTTGCGCGCGCAGGATGAGGAAGGCATCGGACGAGTTGCCCAGGTCGAAGATACCGACGATCAGCACGAAGACCATGAATGGCCTGCCGAGAGATCGGAAGGCGAACCTGGGCGCGGCGCGCTGTTTGATCGCCGGCACATCCCGCGCGCCCACGATCAGCGTCAGCACGGCCAGCGCGGCGGGGGCCAGGCTGATCAGGACGATGGTACGGAATGTATCGGCTCCTAATGCGACGTTGCCCGCCTGCGTGAACCATACGACACCGAGCGCGATCAACAAGCCAACCATCGCTCCCGCGGTATCCAGCGCTCGCTGCAGGCCAAAAGCGAGTCCGCGCTGCTCTTCGCGGATCGTGTCGGCGATCAGCGCGTCACGCGGCGCGGTGCGGATACCCTTGCCGGCGCGGTCGGCCCAGCGCGCGCCGGCGACGGCCAGGCTGTTCGCAAAATAGAAGAACGGCTTCGATAGCGCGGAGAGGGCATAACCGGCCACGGCCATCCATTTGCGCGCGCGGAGTTTGTCCGATAGCCAGCCAGAGAAGACCTTGAGCAGGCTGGCCGTCGCCTCGGCGATGCCCTCGATCTGGCCGATGATGTCGGCCGTCGCGCCCAGCACGTTCGACAGGAACAGGGGCAGGATGTTGATGACCATCTCGCTGGAGATGTCCATGAAGAAACTGGTCAATCCTGTGGCCCATACGTTACGCGGCATGCGGCGCAACGCCGCTATTGGGGCATTATCCGCGCCGCCCGTGTTCATCCGTGTCCTATGATCATTAGCCCTGCCCGGTGTCCCGAACGTAGTCGGCGCTGATCCAGCCGGTGGGCCGGGCGATACGCAGCCAGCCGCCTCGCGTTTCGATGATACTCAGTTCGGTGCCGGCGGGCAGTTCCATCAGGGCGCGGCCTTCGCGGGCGGGCGCATCGCGCACACGCAGCCAGTCGGCTTTGATGCGGACGCGGCGCAGCGCGGTGCCAGGCGTAGGTTTCGGTAGCGCTTCGCTAGATGATGGGGCCGATTGCGCCATGTGCATCCTCTCCTCATTCGGCAGATGGTTGATAGGGTGCAGACCATGCCGGCGATTTGTGAACGTGGACGACTTGCCATCTGTCATCGCGCTTGATCAGCACGCGGCTCTCGTTATGGGCGCGGTGCGTGATGCCGTTCTCGGTGACACGGCTGACCATCAGCGTGTACGAAACGATCGCGACATCATCGTAGATCTGCAAGCGCGGTTCAAGCAAATCATAGCGCCAGTGCTCCGACTCGCCGGCCCAGGCATTCTCAATCATGAACAGATGAAAGTCTAGCCCGTCCTGGCGATGTGGCACGACCCACCACTCGTACAAGGAGAGTTCGCGGGAGGTCGTTTCGGCGTAGGTGGCGGAATCGCGGGTGAAAACGCTTGCCAGGTGGCGGTGAAGCGTGTCCCAGATTTCCTTCTCGCCCATCTCACTCTCCTGCCCTGGGCATGTGACGTGTTGCGTGCTCCATTCAGATACGCACCGCGCAGCACGAGCGGCGATCTACGCGCCGGGTAATCGGACCGGGTTGCTCAGTACGCCAATGCGTTCGATTTCAACCTCGACCGTGTCCCCCTCGATCAGCGGGCCGACACCGGCCGGTGTGCCGGTGAGGATCACGTCGCCGGGTTCGAGGGTCATCACCGCCGAGATGTGCTCGATCAGGCGCGGGATGTCGAACACCAGGTCGCGCGTGTTGCCTGACTGGCGCGCTTGCCCGTTGACCCGGCACACGACGCTCAGTGCTCCGATGTGCTCCGGCGTCAACCCGGTCTCGATCCACGGGCCCAGCGGGCAGAAGGTGTCGAAGCCCTTCGCGCGCGACCACTGCCCGTCGCGGCGTTGCAGGTCGCGCGCAGTCACGTCGTTGGCGCAGGTCACGCCCAGCACAGTCGACCATGCCTCGGCGCGAGGGACATTCTTCGCGCGGCGCCCGATCACGACGGCCAACTCGGCTTCGTGCTCCACTTGCTTCGATTGCGGCGGCAGGACGATGGCGTGCCCGGGAGCGAGGAGCGCGCTGGGCGGCTTCAGGAAGATCAGCGGCTCGGCGGGAACGTCGGCCTGATGCTCTTTCGCGTGTGCGACGTAGTTGCGGCCAATCGCGACGATCTTGGTCGGCTGGCACGGCGCGAGCAGGTCAACGCGATCCAACGGCCCGACCGGCGCGCCGCGCGTGAACGATCCAAACGGCGAACCCTCCAGCCGATACAGTGTCATGTCCTCGACCCAACCTAACGTAGGCCAGTCGCCGGATATGAAGCGCACGATGTGCATACGATTCCTCCCAACAGGGGTACGTCGATTGTATACTCGACGCGGGAACAATCTGCGGTTTTGCTCACCGACCGCGTCCTCGCGGTCGATCAGGATAGACGCCCGCGTGGACGCGGGCTTTGAGCAGCAAAAAGCGCAACCTGTGACCGCGCGCAGTATAACATGGCGCGGCCCGCGACCGCAACCGCAGGTGAAGTCTTGGGTGCATTTCACTTCCGGGGCGAGTTTCGATTCGGCGTCGGGCCTCACCCCCGCCCCTCTCCTGACGACGATATTGCGGTCGTCAGGAGAGGGGAGTTGCGCACTCCCCCTCTCCCGAAATCCAGCATTTGATTTCGGGAGAGGGGGCCGGGGGGTGAGGCAGCATTCGCCCCCAAACGGAAATGCACCCTGAAGTCTTTTCGGCTCGGCGTCCTCCCGTTGCGGCTCTGCTCGCTTGGGGCTATACTTTTGGTATCCAGGAGAGACATGTCCGCAAAAGCGTATTTGGGATTGGGAAGCAACCTGGGCGATCGGCACGCTAACCTGATCGCGGCGCTCGATCACGTGCGCCGGCGCGCCCGGCTGATCGATCTGTCCGCGATCTATGAAACCGAGCCGTGGGGCGTCGCCGATCAGCCGCGCTTCCTGAATGCCGCGTGCGCGATCGAGACCGACCTTTCACCCCGTGACCTGCTCGCGTGGCTCAAATCGATCGAGGAGGAGATGGGGCGTCAGCCATCCGTGCGCTACGGCCCGCGCCTGATCGATCTCGACCTGTTGCTGTACGGCGATGCCATCGTCGATGCGCCTGATCTGGCCGTGCCCCATCCCCGGCTGGCCGAGCGCGCCTTCGTGCTGGTTCCGCTGTCCGAGATCGCGCCCGATGTCGTTCATCCCGTCCTCCATGTGCCTGTCCGCGAACTGGCCGCGCGTGTCGACGCTGAGCGGGCGAGCGTCATCGAATGGTCGCGCCGGCCGACCTTTGCGGGCGACGCGATCTTCCATTGGGGCCGCCAGACTTACGTGATGGGCATCCTCAACGTCACGCCTGACTCGTTCTCCGGCGATGGTGTGCTGGCGCACGCGGGCAACGGCGTCGAGCACGCGGTGGCGCAGGCGCGCCAGATGTTATCCGACGGCGCACACCTGCTCGACGTGGGCGGCGAATCGACGCGGCCCGGCTCGGCGCCGATCGGCGCCGGCGAAGAGCGCCGCCGCGTGCTGCCGGTGATCGAGGCGCTGGCGCGTGAAGGGCTTGGTCCGATCTCGATTGACACGTATCGCCGCGAGACGGCCCGCGCCGCGCTGGATGCGGGCGCGGCGATCGTCAACGATGTGTGGGGCTTGCGCCGCGACGAGCAGCTGGCGGGGCTTCTCGCCGATCGGGGCGCGCCGGTGATCGTGATGCACAATCGCAGCAAGCCGCAAGACGCCGCGTTCGAGGCGCGGCTCGGTGGACGGTATATCGGCTCGACGTATGACGACCTGCTGGAAGACGTCAAGCGCGAGCTGGCCGAATCGGTCGAAGTCGCGCGCCGGGCCGGGATCGCGGAGCATCGCATCATCATCGATCCGGGCATCGGCTTTGGCAAGACGATCGAGCAGAACCTCGAGCTGCTCGACCGCACCGATGACTTGAAGGCGCTGGGCAGACCGATCCTGGTCGGCCCGTCACGCAAGTCATTTATCGGATATACTTTGAACGTGCCGCCCGATCAGCGTGTGGAGGGCACGGCGGCAGCGGTGGCGATTGCCATCGCGCGCGGCGCGGACATCGTCCGCGTGCACGACGTGGCGATGATCGCGCGCGTGGCGCGAATGACCGATGCCATTGTGCGCCATGCGCAGAAGTGAGTCTAACCGCAGAGACGCAGAGGGCGCTGAGATGGATATGGGCTGGCAACCCTCGGCGGCTCAGATCGCTTCGCAGTCTGCGGTGCATTATCAATTGGCGGGATGGATGCTGAAGGTGAGAGGGTAGTGCCGGGCGCGGGCGGCCCGGTGTGCGCGGTACACGCGATACTTCGCGTCTTCAAGCGGCAGCGTGGCGACGTGCGCCTGCCCGAAGTTGTGCGCGGTGAGCGTCACGCGATAGGCATCGGGCAGCGGCAGCTCGAAGATACCGTGGATCATCTGCACGACGAAGTCGAACGGCGTGACATCGTCATTGTGGACGATGACCTCGTGCGGCGGATCAAGCTCGGCGGTCTCGTCGTACACGAATTCGATGCCGGTGTCGATGTCGGGCGAAACCGGTGTGACGCTGGGTGATTCGGTCATCACGGTGATTATATCGCGTGATAAGTGATGCGTGAAACGTAAAACGTGAAGGGTTGCGCGCCTCAGGCGATAAGCCATCTGCGATAGGCCATAGGCGATAAGCGAGGAGCGGCATGATTCCATTGCGCGATCTCAACCCGACCCGGCGCGTGCCGCTGGTGACGGTGCTGTTGATTGGGATCAATGTTCTGGTGTTTTTGTACGAGTGGTCGTTATCGGAAGGGGCGTTGAACCAGTTCGTCTTCCAGTTCGGCATGATCCCGGCCAACATCACTAGCAATCTCGATCAGTACGGCTATACGATCTTTTCGTCGATGTTCCTGCACGGCGACTGGCTGCACATCGGCAGCAACCTGCTGTACCTGTGGATTTTCGGCAACAACGTCGAAGATCGGCTGGGGCCGCTGCGCTTCATCTTGTTTTACTTCATCACCGGTGTGCTGGCGGCGGGAGCGCAGATTGCCATCGGCCCGGACTCGACTGTTCCCAACATCGGCGCGAGCGGCGCGATCGCGGGCGTGCTGGGTGCTTATCTGGTGCTGTTTCCGAACGCGCGCGTGCAGACGCTGATATTCTGGCTGTACTTCATCCGCATCATCGAGGTCTCGGCGGTGTGGCTGCTGGGCTGGTGGTTTTTGCTGCAAGTGCTGTACGGCCTGGGTTCGCTGGGGCTTGAGCAGACGGGAGGTATAGCCTTCTTCGCGCACATTGGCGGGTTCGTGGCCGGCTGGCTGCTGATTCGCCCGTTTGCCGTCGGCACGACACCGCGCTCGAGCCGCGACGACTTAGCGATCCCGACCATCGACGATATCTTCACGAATCGCCGCCGTAACGATCGCTGGTGGGATCGGTGATAGTAGATACGCTACGGGAGAGTAATTCGACATGCCCAAACGACGCCCGAAAGAAACCGCTCACTGCGCAGAACACGATTGCCCGATGCTTCGGATCGACGACGAGTACGTGTGCATCCTGGAGTACGTCGACGAGCATCTAGGCGGCAAGCAAGTCAGGGACCTCGTCGTCGTCGAGGATGGGCTGATCACCCTGCTTTTTGACGACGATCACGAGCTGCCACTGCTATGCCCGCATTGCGGCGATCCGATCGACGTGGACGAAGACGAGCTCTTGAACGAGATAGCCGGGTTGTACCTGGTTGCGCTGCAATATGTGCCGGCCGATGCCGGGACTGAGAACTACGAAAGCGTCGAGTTTCTGTTCGCGTCCGATCCCGATGCCGATATCGACGACATCCCGGACAATGTCGATGTTCAATCGCTGCTGTTGCATCCGGATAGCGCGCGAGAACTCGTGTGCCCCGGTCAATAACGCACCTGCACACCCGATGTCAGGGCATGATCAGTTGGCTGGTTGGTTAGTTGGCTGGTTGGTTAGTTGGCTGGTTGGTTAGTTGGCTGGTTGGTTAGTTGGCTAGTTGGTTGACTAATTAGCTCGATCTGCGCCGAGCCTGCGACTTCGATGGGCAAGGCCCACACGCCCGGTGCGGCCTGTCTGATCGCAATCTGCCGATCTCCCGCCCTTGCCTCGTGAATCCCGCATCCCGCAATCCACACTTCGCCATACGCGCGACGCTTCAACTGAACCCCTATCCGCAATCCAAAATCCGCGATCTCAAATCGATCGACCTCGCCGCCCATCGTGAGATGGAAGGTCGTTGCGACGAGGTGAGGTCGATCGAGCACGGGCCGGATCGCGACGACGGCGCAGCCGTGCGCAGGCAGCTCGCCCAGATCGATCTGCCCGCCCTCGATCCGCCGATATTCGCCCGACCAGAACTCGAAAGCGTGGTGCAGGCGCGAGGGTTCGAGGCCGAGCCTGGCCAGATCGATCACCTTTCGACGCGGGCGATCATCCCAATTGAAGATACCGGCCACGACACCCGATCCCCAATCGCGGTTCTGGCGCAGCACGTACAGCTCCGGTTTCTCTCGCTCGAATAGATCGAGCGGCAGCGCCGCATCGCCCAGCGGCGGCATGACGGCTGTGAGGTAGCGCCGTCGCTGAAGCGGTAACGTGGGGAGGTCGTCGCTGAGGAGGAGCATTCCCCCGGACAGCCCCACCACACTGGCCCACGAACGAACTTCGATCTCGTTCATGTGGCGCGCCTCGCGGGCAATCAGGCAATCGGGATCGTTCAGCCACCATTTGCGATGCATGGCGCTGCGATTGATCACGTTGCGCACGGCGTTGCGCGCGGCGGGCAGCCCCGCTTCCTGCTCGAAGAAGAACGAGAGGCCCCGGTGGCGCGGTAGCCAGGTTGGCTCGGGTTCCGGTGCCGTGTCCGGCCCAATGCGCATGCCATCAACCAGACCGATGGCTGGTCCGAGCGGGCAGCCGCAGCCGAGCAGAAACACATCGTCCCCGGCAGTTTCCCGGATCAGTTCCAGGCTGCGCCGCAGCACTTGGGCGCGTGTGAGTGTCGGATCGTGCCGTTTCCCCTGCATGGCTGCGGCATACAGGAAATCGAGTTTCAGATAGGGGTATCCCCACTCGCGCACGGCGGTCGTGATGACGTGACGCACGTAGTCGCATGCGCCGGGATGGGTCATGTCCAGTCCACGGCAATTTTCATTCCAGCCTTTGCCAGTGATGATGGGGCGGCCGGCTTCGTCGTGGATCAACCAGTCGGGATGTCGTTGAGCCACCTGTGACGAGGGCACGACGACAAACGGCGCGAGCCACAAGCCGGGTGTGCGGCCCGCCTCCCGAATCCGATCGGCCAGCCATTTCATGCCGTGTGGAAACTTGCCGTTCGTCGATAGCCAGTCGCCGGTCTTGGCCTGGTATCCGTCGTCGATCTGAATCAGACCCAACGGAATCGACTCGTGCCAGTCGCGCGCGGTTTGGAGATTGGCGAGGACGGCTTCCTCGCGGACGTTGCCGAAGTAGTAATACCACGAACACCATCCGGCGTCGGGCATGTTCGATCGGCGCGGTTTCATTTGGCGCGCGACGGCGTCGAAGTAATCGGCAAACGGGTCCTCGATGGGCAAGTCGATGAGCGCGACGAACATCTCTTCTGACGCGACGCTCTGTCCCGGCGCGAGTGGGATGTCGTCGAGATCGCAGGTCAGGGTGAGCGCCGACTGGCCCGCGCGCGTATCGGCGAAGACCTGCGCGAATTGATCGGCGGCTCCGATCTGCCCGGCGACGATGGCCTGCTGCGTTCTCGAATCGATCAGCGCGCCGAACATCTCGCTCCAGAACACGCCGCGTTGGCGCGCGATGGGCGTGGTCGGGTTGAAGTCCATCGGGCGAGTGTAGTTGCCCAACCGCGTGTTGATGTCACGCTGATCGGCGCGCAGGATACCGGCATACGACCAGGATTGGTAACCGTTCTTGAAAAAGGTGAGCGGCAGCGACGCCGGCCCGAAACGAACAGCGCCATTGGGCGTACGTAGCGGCGTGAGCTGTTGCAGGGTAAGCGTTTGAGATGAGCGATTCTCGACGCTCAGGCGTAGGGAGAGAAAGGGCGAGGTGTGAAAAAGTGAAACGTAAAGCGTGAGCGCAACGTCGGCAGCAGGTTGAAACTCGATCGTCAACTGCTCGCCCGGGCCGTGAAGGCCGCCGATCGATCGGCGCGCAACGGTAGCCACGCGCAGTGCCGACGTGTCCGAGGTGAGGGTCTTGAATCGTGCGCGCGCAGTGCCATCGTGAAGGATGGGCGGGCCGCCGGGTCTTCCGATAGCGAATCGGCCTGTGCCGGCATCGAAATCGAACTGAAGATTGGTCGAGGCGAGTGTTGTGCGCCCGCCGCCTTCGTCCTGCATCCTTTGTCCTTCAGTGTCAAACTACGGGAATGGATGGGAGTCGAACCCACCGCCGCCCGCTCAGCGCGGCCGGCCACCGGTTTTGAAGACCGGGGAGGCCACCAGGCCCCAACCATCCCCACGCGATGCGAAGCATAACATGGGCGAAGTGCCTTGACAAGGCCTAGTGCTTGGGCTACAATACGCGTCGCCTACCGCCGAGATAGCTCAGTTGGTAGAGCACGCGACTGAAAATCGCGGTGTCCCCAGTTCGATTCTGGGTCTCGGCACTGGTTGCTAGGTAGGGGCGAGTGTCGGCCTCCCAGCAACCGGCAACAGACATGCGGGAGTGGCTCAGTGGTAGAGCATCTCCTTGCCAAGG
>DATBWU010000274.1:0-8175 GCA_036514635.1 Anaerolineae bacterium
GGTGGAGATGGTGATGCCCGGGGACAACGTGAACATGACGGTGAAGTTGATCACGCGGGTGGCGTTGGAGGCGGGCAGCCGGTTCGCCATCCGCGAGGGCGGGTTGACCGTCGGCGCGGGCGTCATCACTAAGATCCACGAGTGAGAGAGTTTGAGACAGAGATACAGCCAGAAAGCAGGCTATCGACATGGCGAAGAAGGAAGTTCGATTGCAGGTCACGCTGGCCTGTACTGAGTGCAAGGAACGCAATTACTACACGGAGAAGAACCGGCGCAACACGACGGCACGGCTCGAGATGAAGAAGTATTGCCCCCGCTGCCGGAAGCACCAACTGCACCGTGAGACGAAATAGTCACGTAGTCAGATAGTCGGATAGTCTGCCTGACTACACGACTACCTGACTGTGAGACTACGCGACTACCTGACTAACCTGTAGGCCAGTAGCTCAATTAGGTAGAGCACCGCTCTCCAAAAGCGGGGGTTCCGGGTTCAAGTCCTGGCTGGCCTGTCTGATGGCACTCAAGACACCGTGCAGTCGTGGCGGTGTCTTAAAGTGTCAGGCCCAACTCCAGGAGCATGGCACGTGAGCAAAGTCGCCGCCGAAGTCAAACAAGATAATCGATTCGTTCGCTACTTCAAGGAGACCCGCGCCGAACTGCGCAAAGTCCACTGGCCCACGCGTAAGGAGGCGCGCAACCTCACGCTGATTGTGCTCGCGGTGACTGTGGCTATGGCGCTTCTGCTCGGCATGCTGGACACGTTCTTCGCCTGGCTCGCCGGAGGCGTCTTCGTTTCTCCTGTCGATCTGGTCCGCCTGATCCTTTTGATCGTGCTGGGCCTGGTCGGGCTGGTTGCCCTGGTCATCGCGTTGCGGCGGCAAGGGTAGCCCGACGTGCCGCCGGAAAGAAGTGATGTCGTCATGGAAGAGCAACCGCGTCTCGACGAAGAGAAAGAGGCTATCGCGCCGGTGTCGCCGGAGCCTGAGGCGTCGCTCGAAGTGAACACTGAATCGCCTGAGCCGGCTTCAGATGAGAGGGTTGAGAGCCCCATCGAGTCGGAGACCGGCAAAGAAGCGTTCGACTTCTCGCTGCCCGAAGACGAGCCGGAACCCGAGCCGGAGCCTGAAGAGCCAGCCGTCGATGTGCGGGCTGTCCTGCGCCAGGCGCGCGCCTCCGCTGCCCAGGCGGAAGGCGCGCTGGAAGGCGCGCCCGATCTGTCCGAAGTCCCGGACGAGCGAGCCTGGTACGTCATTCACTGTTACTCCGGTTACGAGAAGAAAGTCAGGCATAACCTGGAGCAACGCATCGAGACGATGGGCATGGCGAATCAGATCTTCCAGGTGGTCGTGCCCACCGAAGAAGAGATCGAAGTCAAGGAAGGCAAGCGCCGCACCGTCGAGCGCCGCGTCTTCCCCGGCTATATCCTGGTGCAGATGATCATGAACGACGACTCGTGGTACGTCGTGCGCAATACGCCGGGCGTGACCGGGTTCGTCGGCATGGGCAACAAGCCCACACCGCTGCGCCAGGAAGAAGTCGCCAACATCCTGAAACGCATGGAGGCCGAAGCGCCGAAGGTCAAGGTCACCTTCAAGCCCGGCCAGAAAGTGCGGATCATCGACGGGCCGTTCAACGATTTCATGGGCGTGGTCGACGAGATCGACATGGACAAGGCCAAAGCACGTGTGCTGGTGTCGTTCTTCGGTCGCGACACACCGGTCGAATTGGACTTCCTGCAAGTCGAGAAGATATAGGATCAAAGACCCGCCGGGCATTGGGGACTGGGTGGGCGTTCACAACGTGGGAGGGCCGCGCAGCGCGTGCCCGTTCGCACCACCAGGAGATAACGCATGGCAAAGAAAGTTAAAGCAATCGTTCGAGTGAATGTGCCGGCCGGCAAGGCGAACCCCTCGCCGCCGATCGGCCCGGCGCTGGCCCAATACGGCATCAACCTGATGGCGTTCTGCAAGGATTACAACGCCCGCACGGCGAGCATGGTGGGCCAGATTATCCCCGCCGAGCTGACCATCTATGCCGATTCGTCGTTCACCTTCGTCCTGCGCACGCCGCCGACTGCCGACATATTGCGCCGCGCGGCGGGCGTTGAGAAGGGATCGGGCGTGCCGAACAAGCAGAAGGTCGGCAAGATCACCCGCAAGCAACTGCGCGAAATCGCCGAGACCAAAATGAAAGACCTCAACACGGCGGATATCGAGATGGCGATGCAGCAGATCGCCGGCACTGCTCGCAGCATGGGCATTGAGGTTCAAGACTAATCTGCTATCGAACGGGGTTCTTAGACAGTGGGAGGGTCGCGCCGCGATCCGCTTGCACCACAAGGAGATGGACTGTGAAACGTCACGGAAAGAAATACCTGACCGCCGCGGCCAAAGTCGATGGTGAGAAGCTGTACACGCCGCCCGAGGCGATGTCCCTCGTCAAGGAGACGGCCATCACCCAGTTCGATTCGACGGTGGAAGTGCACATGCGCCTGGGCGTCGATCCGCGCCAGGCCGATCAGCAGGTGCGCGGCGTCGTGCTGATGCCGGCCGGCGTGGGCAAGACGGTGCGCGTGATGGTCTTCGCGCAAGGCGAGGCGGCACGCATCGCGCAGGAAGCCGGTGCAGACTACGTCGTCAACGACGACGAGGGCTTCAAAAAGATTCAGGATGGCTGGACCGATTGGGACATCTCGCTGGCAATGCCAGACCTGATGGGCAAAGTCGGCCGCCTGGGCAAGGTGCTGGGCGTGCGCGGCCTGATGCCTAACCCGAAGGCCGGCACGATCGCCGCGAAGGCCGACGATCTACCGCGCATGATCAAAGAGGCCAAGGCCGGCCGCGTCGAGTTTCGCATCGACAAGACGGCCAACCTTCACGTCATCATCGGCAAGGCATCGTTCCAGCCCGATGATCTGCTGACGAACTTCACCGCGTTGATGGACGCGGTGCGCAAGGCCAGGCCGGCCGCCATGAAAGGTGTGTACGTCAAGCGCCTGGTGGTGACCTCGACGATGGGGCCGGGCATCAAGGTCGATCCGAACGTGGCCCTGTCGCTTCAGTCGGTGGTGTAGACAATCGACGGTCGACAGCCGACCGCTGTCTGCCGTCGGCAGTCGTTGTGTTCGACAATTGAATATCGCCGCAGTCTAGCGCCCAAGACAGCAGGTGCTGCAGCCCGCAGCTTAATCCGACCTGCCGAGGCAATCCAGGGTGGCATACCCGATCGGGACTGATCCCGTTCGCGCCACAGTCTTTGCCTCGACGGAGCGATCCATCGCTCTGGCTGCGGCAAAGACTTTTCGTTATCTCTGGGGAATCTCCGGGCAAAGGGCGATTCTCACCGCCGAGACGCAAAGAGCGCAGAGATTCTGATTCCCTCGGCGTCCTCAGTGTCTCTGCGGTAAGACCCGCTGTTGTCCGCCGAGAGTTCCCGGGTAACGAGCGCGAAAGGAGGTGAGTCCAAGTGCCATTAACCAGGCAACGCAAGTCCGAACTCGTGACGGAGTACGCCGAGTGGCTGCGCGAGAGCCAGGCCGTGATCATGGCCGAGTTTCCCAACGTGACCGCCAAAGACCTGTTTGGCCTGCGCGTCAAGCTGCGCGAGACGCGCAGCCAGTTGCACGTGGTGAAGTTGACGCTCTTCGCCCGCGCGTTGGCCGAAGCCGGTCTGCCGGTCCCGGAGATCATGCTGACCGGGTCGCTCATCGCCGCGTTCGCCCACGACGATCCGGCGGCGGTCGCCAAAGTGGTGATCGATTTCGCCGGCGGCTTCGAGACCTTCAAAGTCAAAGGCGGTCTCCTGGGTGACCGGATCATCGATGCTAATGGCGTGAAAATGCTGGCGGAACTACCGCCCAGGCCGGTGGTGCTGGCAGGGCTGGTCGGCGCCCTGCAAGCGCCGATGAGCCAGCTAGTCAGTGTGCTGAACGCTCCTCTACGCGAGATCGTGCAAGTGCTCAAGGCGCGATCCGAACAAGGGCAGCCCGAAGCTGTGGCTGCCTGATCGCCGAACACAAGAAAGATATTCAGGAAGGAATTTCACCATGTCGGAGAAACTTCAAAAACTGATTGCCGAGCTCGACACGCTGACACTGCTGGAAGCCGCCGAGCTATCCAAGATGCTGCAAGAGAAGTGGGGCGTGAGCGCGGCTGCCCCGGTGATGATGGGCGCGCTGGCCGCGGCCAGCGCACCCGCCGCCCCGGTTGAAGAGAAGACCGAGTTCGACGTGATCATCAAGGACGCCGGCCCTAAGAAGATCGAAGTGATCAGGACCGTCCGCCAGCTCACCAGCCTGGGCCTGAAGGAAGCCAAGGATTTGGTCGATACTGCGCCGCAGACGGTGTTGAGCGCGGTGAGCAAGGAAGCCGCCGCTGATGCCAAGAGCAAGTTGGAAGCGTCGGGTGCGGCCGTCGAAGTCAAGTAGCCTTACGGACTCGACATCGGCGAGATCGCGGGATGGCTGTTCATTCACGAGGACCTGGGCGAGCGCATCCAGCGGTAGGGCCTTAACCACGAAGACAAGAGAGAGCGGGTCAAACGCTAGCCGAATGACAAAGGACGAAGGACGAACCTTTGTCGTGGGTCTTTCGTCCTTCGTCTCACGTCGGCTTGACAAATCGCTCCGGTTGAGGATAATAACGACCAATATCACAAAGGCTATGACGGAGAAGAGTACGCGGTCGAGCGCCGACAGGGAGTCGGGATCACGGACTGGGAATCCCGACCGGAGGCAGGCCGCCGAAGTTCGCTCCTGAGCCGAGAAGTGAAGCCACTGATCACTGATCACTGACCACTGACCACTGATCAGTGGCGCGTAGCTTCCTCCGCAGGCCCGGCGTTATCGGGGCAGCCAATCGCCGTGAGGCTGTTGGCGCAATGAGTGGGCTTGCGACAGCGAGTCAACCAGGGTGGTACCACGGGAGGCGCGTAGCGCTCTCGTCCCTTTGTCGGGCGAGGGCGTTTTTGTTTCGTCTTGCGTAGATCAGAGACACGCAACACGCAATACGCAACAGGTGTTGGGGAGAGATCATGCTCGATCAACTGAACTCAATTGAAAAAGAAGCACTGGCATCTTTGGAGAACATTGTCGATCAGGCCGCGCTCGATGCCTGGCGCGTGACGCACCTCGGCAAGAAATCGCCGCTGATGACGATCCTGGGCGACCTGGGCAAGTTGTCGAAGGAAGAACGCCCGGCGATCGGCAAGCGCGGCAACGAGGTGAAGCGCGCGCTGGAGGCGGCGCTCGAAGCGAAGATCGAGACGCTGCACCGCGCCGAAATGGAGCGCAGCCTCAAGGAAAACGCGCTCGACGTGACGCTGCCGGGGCGGCCTCGCCCGCGCGGGCGGTTGCACCCCTCGACGCAGACGCTCCGCGAGTTCTACGCGATTTGGGCCGAGATGGGCTTCCAGGTGTTCCGCTCGCGCGATGTCGAGTCCGACGAGTACAACTTTGAACTGCTCAACATCCCGCAGCACCACCCGGCGCGTGATATGTGGGACACGTTCTACACGACGACGCCCGGTGTGCTGCTGCGGACGCACACCTCGCCCGGCCAGATTCACGCCATGCGCGCATACTGCCCCAACCCGATCCGCGTGATCCTGCCCGGCATGTGCTACCGCTACGAGCAGATCACCGCATCGAAGGACATCCAGTTCCAACAGGTGGAGGGGCTGGCGGTAGGCAAGCACGTGCGCATGACCGACATGCTGGAAACGATGAGCGAATTCGCCCGGCGTATCTTCGGGGCTGAATACACAGTGCGTTTCCGCGCCTCGCACTTCCCATTCACCGAGCCGAGCATGGAGATGGATGTGGAGTGCGTGAATTGCGGCGGCAAAGGTTGCTCCGTGTGCAAGCACACCGGCTGGCTGGAGATCGCCGGCGCGGGCATGGTGCATCCGGTCGTGTTGAAGAACGGCGGATACGATCCCAAAGTCTACAGCGGCTTCGCCTTCGGCATGGGGCCGCAGCGCGTGACGATGCTCAAGCACGGCATCACCGACATTCGGTATTTCTGGCAGAACGATCTGAGGTTTTTGGAGCAGTTCTGAGCGGGTTGTTCACGATGACCGTTAGACTTGCGGCGCATCTCGTGCGTTTCTCTCGCCGGGCGCATTTGCCCGTCGTTGTGTTGCTCGTTGCCTTCCTGGCTCTTGGACTGACATACAGTATTGTCACGCCGATCTTCGAGGGGCCGGATGAGCCGGGTCATTACGTCTACATCCGCTATCTGGCAGAGGGCCAGGGGCTGCCTGTGCAAAGTTTCGATCGGGCGCAGTTGGCTGTCGCTTACGGACATCATCCGCCGCTCTACTATGCCTTGAGTGCTATGCTGACCTTCTGGATCGATACGAGCAATGCGCCTGATGTCTTCCGGCCCAACCCGGCGTTCATCTGGTCCGGTAATGGCGGCGAGCACAATAATCTGCTGCACACGGCGGCAGAGGCTTTTCCGTTTCGCGGGGCATCGCTCGCCGTGCATCTGGCGCGGGTCGTGTCCGTTCTCTTCGGCGCGGTAACGGTGTGGGGCACGCACCGGCTGGGTATGATTATCACTCGAAGCGAAGTCCTTGCCTTGGGCGCGGCGGCCGTCGTCGCGTTCAACCCGCAATTCCTGTTCATCACCAGCGTGATGAACAATGACGGTGCAGCGACGGCATTCTCCACGCTGGCGCTGGTGATGATGGTCGCGCTCCTGTGTGAGGGCGGGACGCGCCGACGCGCGATCTGGCTGGGGGTCTGGATCGCACTTGCTTTGCTGTCTAAAATGAGCGCGCTTGGCCTGATTCCGCTGGCCGCGTTGTCAATGGCCGTCGTGGCCGCACGCCAACGATCGTGGCACGTGTTGGGCGAGCTGGCGTTGTTCACCGCTCTGCCTGTTGCGGTGTTCAGTGGATGGTGGTTCGTGCGCAATCAGATTCTGTATGGCGATCCGCTTGGCTACCAATTGTTCCGCACCACGTGGCGACACATCGATGCACCTCTGGACTTCAGCCAGCCGGAGACGCTACGGCAGTTCGTCAGTATGGTGCATCAATCTTTCTGGGGCCGATTCGGCTGGATGACGATTCCGCTGAAATCCACTATCTACGACGCTCTGGGCTGGCTGTATGTGTTCGCCGTGATCGGTGCCTGGGTTGGGACCGCCTGGCGGCGCGAGCTCTCCCTACCGCGTGCGACGACGAAGTGGGCGTGGACGCTTATGGCCGCCGCTGTAATCGCAGCCGTTGTGTGGACGGCCAACTTTGCCAGCCTCCAGGGTGGTTCTGGTATGCAAGGGCGGTATGTCTTTCCTGCTATCTCAGCGATTGCCCTGCTGATCGTCGGTGGAATCAGCGCAATGTTCCCTGACCGCTTGCGCTGGATTCCCGTCGGTGGGCTGGCGAGCGCGCTGGCAGTGCTGGCGATCAGCGTCCCGATCCAGTACATTGCGCCAGTGTATCGATATTTCACGTTGCCCGAATCTGCCCTGGAGTCGATCCCCCATCGTCTGGATGGGACATTCAGTCCAGAGATTGCTCTGGCTGGCTATCGTGTGGAAAGCCAACCTGAAGGTCTTCGCCTGACGCTGTATTGGCGCGCTCAAGGGACGCCGCCCAATGACTACAAGGTTTTCATCCACGCGTTGAATGCGGACGCGCAGTTGTGTGGGCAGCGCGATGCGCTGACGCAGGATGGCGCATTTCCGATGTCGTACTGGCGCGCGGGTGACGTGATCGAGGACGCGCATGAGGTGCCGATCGACCCGGCTTGCTGCGCAACTGGCGGCTGCCGCTTGATGATAGGATTGTACCGTGAAGACACAGGCGAGCGGTTATTGTATAGCGTGAATGGACGGCCCGTGTCTGATCATGTTGAAATTCAACCCTGACGCACAGGAGCATTTCGTATGAAAGTCCCGCTATCCTGGCTCAAAGACTACGTGAGCCTCACCATCCCCGTCGAAGAACTCGCCGAGCGGCTGACGCTGGCCGGGCTGGAAGTCGAACACATCGAATACATCGGCGTCGCGCCAACGCGCAAGGCGCAGATTCACAGTTCGGGCGAAGGATCGGCGCAGGAGGCCGGCCTGGTGTGGGATCGTGACACGATCGTAATCGGCCAGATCGTCGAGGTGCGCCCGCATCCCAACGCCGATCGGCTGGTGCTGGCCGACGTCGATTACGGCG
>DATBWU010000275.1:0-18759 GCA_036514635.1 Anaerolineae bacterium
GCGCAGCCTCCCTGTGGGACGGAGGGCACAGAGGTTTTGCCTTTCGGTTTTCTCCGTGTCTCCGTGCCTCCGTGGTTTTATTCCGCATTGGGTTCCGGCTTACGCACACAAGGCCAACGTCATTGCGAGGGCGCGCAGCGCCCGAAGCAATCGCGCCCTGAACGCGCCGGGATTGCTTCGCCGCCCGCCTAGCGCGCCCCCGACGCTCCGCGCCGGACAGGGCGTGGCGGCTCGCAACACCTGCACCCACCGGCAGGTGCGGTGTGACTCTGCGTAAGGTGAGCCACCAAGACACGAAGGCGCCAAGTGAGTGAACACGAGATCGAGTGTGGTAAACTGTTGGTCTCTCGTCCTTCGCCCGAAGCCGGAAGTCGCTTTTGCCAGGCGCGAACGAAACCCAATGCTGATTCAAGTCACCGATTTGCACAAAGAGTTCCGCGTGTACAAGCATCATCGCGGCGCGGCGGGCGCGATCCGAAACCTGTTCACGCGTGAGCATCGCATCGTCCACGCGGTCGATGGCGTGTCGTTCGAAATCGAAACCGGCGAGCTGGTGGGCTACCTCGGTCCGAACGGCGCGGGCAAATCGACGACGATCAAAATGCTCACCGGTATCCTCGTCCCGACGCGCGGCGAGGTGATCGTCGCCGGGCGCGTGCCGTGGAAACAGCGCGTCGATCACGCGCGCGGCATCGGCGTGGTGTTCGGCCAGCGCACGAATCTGTGGTGGGACCTGCCGGTGATCGAGTCGCTCGACTTGCTGCGCTACGTCTATCGCGTACCCGCCGATCGCTACGAGCGCAATCTGGCGCTGTTCCGCGACCTGCTCGACCTGGACGAGTTCATCACTCACCTTACGCAGTCGGGCAGGATTTTACCGCAGAGGGCGCGGAGAACGCAGAGATTTGCCAGGAAATCCACTCTGCGCACTCTGCGTTCTCGGCGGTAAAATGGTCTTTTGCGTAAGGTGAGTTCATCAATACGCCGGTGCGGGCGCTGTCGCTGGGCCAGCGGATGCGCGCCGACCTGGCTGCCGCCTTGCTGCACGATCCGCGCATCCTGTTCCTCGACGAGCCGACGATCGGGCTGGACGTGGTTGCCAAAGAACGCATTCGCCGCTTCATCCGTTCGATCAACCGCGAGCAAGGTGTGACCGTCATCCTCACCACGCACGACCTGGGCGACGTGCAGCGGTTGTGCGAGCGGGTGATGATGATCGATCATGGCAATCTGCTGTTTGACGGCTCGCCTGCCGATCTGGTGACGCGCTTCGGCGGCGAGCGCGAGCTGGTCGTCGATTTTGCGGAGGACTACGACGATGTGAGCGTAGCGGGTGCGCGTATCGCGCATCGCGATGGGCGGCGCGTGACGTATCGCTTCATGCGCGGGGCGATCAGCGCGTCGGAGCTGATTCAGCGTCTCGGCGCGCGCTATCGCATCGAGGACCTGAGTGTGCGGGAGCCGCAGATCGAGGATACCGTGCGGAGGATTTACGAGCAGGGACTGTTGCGGAAGACGTAAAACGGAAGACGTAAACCGTAAGACGTAAAACGTAAGACGTGAGGGGCTTTCTGTCGCCTTTCGCTCCCACGCGGAAACGCGACTGGCATGGTTTGTGTCTTGACAATTAAGCCGATGCTGTCGCACAATAGGCGCATTGTCACGGCACAGCATAGCGCGGCTCCGCCGCAACCGAATCCATTGGACGCTGATTTACGCGGATGAACGCAGATAAAAACACGATCAGCGTAAATCCGCGTTCACACTTGCCCCACTGCCTGTGGCAGCGGGCAGTGCGGGTCTGCGTCCAAAAATCTTCGCGGTTGTGATAGTTTCGGCGGAGCAATACTATAGCGAGGAGTAGAAAAATGAATCACGTGCGTCGCTGGTGGATACGCTTGACTCTCGTGCTCGCCCTGGTGTTACCGGTTGCCGGCATGGCCGGCGCCCAGCCGCCGGCCCGCCCCGCTGCACTGTCTCCCGGCCAAGTCGTCATCAACGAATTCGTCCCCGCCCCGCAGTCCGTGTTCACCCAAGAAAAGATCGAGCTGTACAACACCACCGCCAGCCCGATCGACATCGGCGGCCTGTGGATCGACGACATCGCCGGCGGGGGCGGCGCGCCGCGCCAGATTCCGGCGGGCACGCTCATCCCGGCCTTTGGATTCTACGTCCACAGCGACGCGAATTTCCTCAACAACGCGGGCGACGACGTGCGCCTGCTCGACACCGACGGCAGCACCGCGCTCGACGCGTACACGTACACTGCCTCGCCGGGATACGATGCGTCGTATGGCCGCGTGTGCGATGGCGAGACGTGGGCAGCCAGCCCCAATCCGTCACCGACGATCGGCGCGACGAATGGAGTGTGCGGCGGCACGTGGACGCCGGGCACTTTTGAGATTCACATTTTCGACGTCGAGCAGGGCGACAGCCAGTTGATCATCGGCCCGTCCGGCAAGACGCTGTTGATCGACGTGCGCGAGGCGTCGTGGAACACCGGCGCGGGCGCGGCGTACATCGCCGACAAACTGCGCCAGATCAGGGGGCCGTCGTTCTCGCACATCGATTACATCATGGCCAGCCACCTGCACCTCGATCACATCGGCTACGCCGGTTACGGCGGCATCTGGGGCCTGATCGAGACGCACGGCTTCAGCGTGGGCAAGCTGATCGATCGCGACGCGGGCGCGTGGGTCGACGGCGACAGCAACGGCGTGTGCAACCCCGACACCGAGATCGTGTGGACCAACGCCGGCACCACGTCGGGCACGGCCCGCAACTGGCTGTGCTACGCGACCGATCCGGCCAACGCGGCCCGGCTCCATCGGGAGATCGCGCAGATCAACTCCACCACGCAGATCGACCTGGGGCCGAGCGTCACCGTGAAGATCGTCCAGCGCGATGCCGAGGGCGTGACGTTGGTCGACGGTGTGACGCCGGTGCGCGGCGATCACACGACAGACGCGCTGCCGCCCTCGGAAAACGATTATTCGATCGGTGTGAAGGTCACGTTCGGCCTGCTCGACTATGCCACCTCCGGCGATTCGGACGGCGAATACGCTACCAGCGAATTCGGTTACACCTACAACGACGTGGAAGCCGTCCTCGCCCCGCGCTTCGGCGTGGTGGACGTGATGCGCGCCAATCATCACGGCTCAGGCCATTCCACCAGCCAACTGTACGCCGACACGCTCCAGCCGGAGGCCTCGTTCATCTCCTGCGGCGACAATACCTTTGGACATCCCGGACAGACCACACTCGATCGGCTGCTGTTCTGGGGCGCGGTCTACGTGACGAACCTGTGCGACATCACGCGCAACTACGGCGCATCGGTCATCGTCAACGGCGACATCGTGCTCAAATCGACCGACGGAGTGAATTACACCATCAACGGAACACCGTACGTCGCGAGCGACCCGGCCACGCCCACGCCCACACCGACCAACACGCCGACACCGACTCCGACGCCCACGCCCACGCCCCAGACGGCCACCTTCACCAGCATCGCCGCAGAAGACGGCTACATCTCAGAATCGAATGAAACGTCCAACAAGGGCGGCTCGGTGTCCAGCACCGGCACGACGGTGCGCGCTGGCGACGACGCGTCGGATCGGCAATGGCTGTCGATTCTGAGCTTCGACACGTCTTCGTTGCCGGACAATGCGACGATCGTGAACGTCGAGCTGCGCCTCCAGCGATCTGGCGTGACGGGCACGTCGCCTTTCGACACGCACGGTGCGTTGTGGGTCGATGCGAAGTCCGGCGCGTATGGCAATAATGCCTCACTGGCGAAGAGCGATTTCGAGGCGGCTTCGACGGCGACGCAGGTGACCAGCCTGAGCCATCCGCTCGCCAACGGCGATTGGGCCAGCGGGTTCTTCAACAGCGCCGGGGTATCGGCGGTCAATCTCGCCGGGCGCACGCAGGTCAAAGTTCGCTTCGACCTCGACGATAACGACGACCTGAGCAACGACTACATGGGCTTCAATTCGGGCGAGGCCACAGCCAGCAGCCGCCCGGCGCTCGTCGTCACGTACACGCTGCCGTAACGCCCCGCAACCGGTGCGCCTTATCACGAAGCGGGGTCATCCAAACATGCGGATGACCCCGCTCAATTCCTCGCATGAAACGGACTTACGTGCTTCTCGGCTTGATTGTGCTGCTCGTGATCGTTCTCGCGTTGAGCTCGACCGCGCCTCCGCGCGCCGTCGTGGAGACGGCGTCGCCGTATTCCTCACCGCGCCCGACCTTCGCCTTTCCCACCGGCACGCCGGTGCCGGTCACGTCCGATGAGAACACGCTGATCGAATATGAGCCTGGGCCGCTGTATGTCATTCTCAGCACGCTCGACGAGCATGGCCTGCCCGGCGACCCCGCGATCGATCTGAAGAGGCAGCCCGATCCCAATGCTGCGACTTCAGTTGGCCGCGTGCCCACCGGCTCTTTCGCGCAGGTAGTGGAGATTCGCCGTCTGCCACCCGACTACCTGCGCTCGTTCTATCGTATCGTGGTGCGGGCGGGTGCGTCGAATACACTGGAAGGGTGGGTCGGCGATTGGTACGTTCGGCGGACTGCTTTCGTCGTCGCGTTCGACGAGCAAGGATGTGCCTGCCCGTTCAGGGTACCCTTGTGGGCCGACGCGCAGATCGCGCAGTCCGTCGGGCAGATCGCGAATCGCTCGCCGTTGCGGTTGCTGGCCCTGGCCGACCAGGCCGTTCAAGTTCAGGTTTTGAGCGACGGCACGATCGGGTGGTTGAGCCGCGACATCGTGCACGAGAGCCAGGATAAGGAATTCCTGCGACGCCTCGCCCCCTAAGAAACTCACCAAGCCACGAAGCCACACCAAGAAGACTTGGAGCTTCTGGGTGTCGCTTGCCCCCTTCAGGAGGTTGCGTCTTGGTGGGGATATTGATCGACTTTTCAGACAGGCGCTAGGTGATCTTCACTACAGCGTCGCTAATCACATTCGCCGCTTCGTCGCCCCGATCGGCGGCGTTGGATAGATGGCGGTAAATCTCGCGCAGTTTGAGCATCTCGACGACGTGCTCCAAGTCCTGCGGTCCCTGGAACAAGGCGGCGATCGCCTCGCGATACACGCCCTCCATGCGGTTCTCCAGCGCCTTGGCTCGCACGGCGTGATCGCCCGCCACGTTCGGATGGTCGATGATACGCAGCATGGCCAGGTGAATCTCTTCCGCGGCGTCGCGCATGAGCGAGGCCATACGCTGCAAGAAGGTGTTGGGCTTCACTTCCAGGATTTCCATCTCGTCGACGGTGCTGTAGGCATAGTCGAGGATGTCGTCAATGGTGCGCGACAGGTGGAAGATGTCCTCGCGATCCAGCGGCGTGATGAAGGTGCGATTTAGCTCGTCGATCAGAATACGGCGGATCTCGTCGGCTTCCTTTTCCGTCCGCCGCACGATGCCGGCGGCTTCTTCGGTCGGTTCATGCATATAGGCCACCAGCCCGTCGATGCCACGCACCGTCAGCTCGGCTTGCTGGATCAGCAGCTGGATAAACCGATCAGGCTGGCGTTTGAACCATTGCCGGATTCGCTTCACGGCTCACCTCGTTTCCATGGCGGGTGTTTCTCTTTACAGCGATTCTCACCACAGAGCGCGCGGAGAACGCTGAGAGACTTAACAATCTCCGCGGTCTCAGCGTGCTCTGCGGTGGAACAGCAATGGGTAGTCGCACGATACTCAAGTGTTCACACCGGGCGGATCAAGAGATAGGCGACGGCCCCGACCAAGGCCGACATCGGCAGCGTGAGCAGCCAGGCGACAACGATCTGCTGGGCCACGCCCCAGCGCACTTTCGACAGGCGCTCGGCGCTGCCCGCGCCCACGACCGATGACGACACGACCTGCGTCGTGCTGACCGGCCCGCCCAGCAGCGCCGCGCCGAGGATCACCGCCGCCGACGCGGCCTGCGCGGTGAAGCCGTGCACCGGGCGGATCGTGTAGAATCGACCGCCGATGGTGCGGATCAAGCGCCAGCCGCCCAGCGACGTGCCCAACGCGATCGCGCCCGCGCTCAACGCGATGACCCATACAGGCACGTCGAATGCCGGCAGCACGTTCGCTGCGACCAGACCCAACGTGATGATGCCCATCGTCTTTTGCGCGTCGTTTGTGCCGTGCGACAATGCCAGCGCCACGGCAGTGATCAACTGCCCGCGCTTGAACGAAACGTTGACGCGCGGTGTCGCGCCTTGCGCCAGAAAGCGAACGGTTTTCATCAGCAGATACCCGGCGAGCAGGCCGAACGGCGGCGAGACAAACAAGGCGATCAACACTTTCGCCATGCCGCTCCACTTCAGCGCGTCCAACCCGTACCCGGCGGCGGCCGCACCGGCGATGCCGCCGATCAAAGCGTGCGACGAGCTCGACGGGATGCCGAAGAACCAGGTGATAACGTTCCAGCCGATGGCGGCGATCAGCGCAGCGATCAGGACGGGCAGTTTCACGGCGGCCTCGGCGACCACTTCACTACCGATGGTGCGTGCCACCGCCACGCCGAACAGGAATGGCCCGGCGGCCTCGGCCACGGCAGCGATCGTCAGTGCCATCCTCGGCCCGATCGCGCGCGAGGCGATCATCGTCGCCACGACGTTGGATGAGTCGTGCAGACCGTTCAGGAAGTCAAACGCCAGCGCCAGCGCGATCAGCGCGACGGCCTCGGCAGGCAGTTGAGGAAGCATGGCTCTGAGTATACCGCAATTGAGTGAGCGAGTCAGCGAGTCAATGGGTGAGTAAGGGCAATCGCATCTAAATTCATCAAACACTGGAATTTCAATCAGGGATGCTCGTCGTCCGCGTCCTCGCGGACGGCCCGCGAGACGCGGGCCTGGAGCAATCGCCTTGCGCCCGACGACACATGCGGCGCAGTGCTCCCGTGAATCCGGCTGTATTCAGCCCCCGGCGGCGGCCAAGTGACAACCTTTGCGTGCACACGTGGGTGAGGCGTGTGAGTGTATGGGAGCGGCGGAGGATGAATCCCCATATCGGCGGCCTCTGCGTTAATCCGCGTCCCATATCCGGCTGGTGATGACACACCTCTCACGGCCCGACAAATGTATTACAGGATTCAACTTGACTTACCCTGTAGTTTGTAGTATACCTCCGCCTAGAAAGGAGACATCCGCAATGGAAACCTACGCAACCACGAAAGGGCAGATTGTCATTCCCTCGTCGCTGCGTCGAAAGTATGGGATCAAAGTCGGCACCAAAATCCTGGTGTACGATGATGGCGAACGCATCATCCTCAAGCCGGTCACCGAAAACTACCTGAAGGGACTGCAGGGCACGCTCAAAGGCAAGGGCGCATTGAAGACCTTGCTACAGGAGCGGGCCAAAGAGCGGGAGCGCGAATAATGGCCGTGCTAAAGGTTCTGGATTCCTATGCCATCCTTGCCTTTTTAGGGGACGAACCCAGTGCCGACCAGGTGAGAAACCTGTTGCTGCGGGCCGAGGAGGGCAAGGTGCAGTTAGCGATGACCGTGATCAATCTCGGAGAGGTCTGGTATGCCATCGCACGGGCTGATTCTCAGGATTCGGCAGACCGCCTGACGCAGGAGATTCGGGGCATGGCTATCGAGTTTGTGGAGGCGGATTGGGTGTTGGCTCGGGCAGCAGCGGCGCTCAAGGCGAAGGGCGGCGCGGCTTATGCGGATTGTTTCGCCGCGGCGCTGGCTAAACTGCGAAAAGGTGAAGTGGTTACAGGCGATCCCGAATTCAAGCGGTTGGAAAGTGCGGTCAAGATCGCGTGGCTGTAAGCGCCGCGTGCATGAGCAGCTGGTGATTGCACACATCTTGAATGCTCGCCGACCGCGTCCGCGCGGTCGGCCCGCGAGGACGCGGGCCTGGAGCACTTGTGGATAATCACCAGATGAGCAGGACATGAGCAACTCTTCTCCCATCGGCGTCTTCGATTCCGGCATTGGCGGCCTGAGCGTGTGGCGCGAAATCGCCCGCCAACTGCCGCACGAGGACACGCTCTACTTCGCCGACCCAATCCACATTCCATACGGCCCGCGTTCGCTGGAAGAGATCCGCGCGTTCTCGGAAGCGATCGCGCGCTTTCTGCTCGATCGCGAATGCAAAGCGATCGTCGTCGCGTGCAACACGGCCTCGGCAGCAGCGCTGAAAGACCTGCGCGCGGCGTTCCCGACGATCCCGTTCGTCGGCATGGAGCCGGCAGTGAAGCCCGCTGCCGAAACGACGCGGACGCGCGTCGTCGGCGTGCTGGCGACGCCGGCCACGTTCCAGGGCGCGCTGTTCGCCAGCGTCGTCGAGCGCTTCGCCAACGGCGTGCAATTGATCAATCAGGTGTGCCCGGGCCTGGTCGAGCAGATTGAGGCCGGTGATCTGGCGTCGCCCAAGACCGAGGCGATGCTGCGCGGCTTCCTTCAACCGATCCTCGATGCGAACGCCGATACGATCGTCCTCGCCTGCACGCATTATCCATTCGTCATCGATTCGATCCGGCGCATCGCCGGGCCGGGCGTCAGCGTGATCGATCCCGCGCCTGCGATTGCGCGGCAGACGAGTCGTGTGCTGGCCGAGCGTGGCTTGAGCGCGCCCGCCTCGCGCGCCGGGAGGCATCGTTTTTTTACCAGCGGCGATCGCGATGTCTTTCGCCATCTGCTCGATCGACTGGCGCTTGCGGGGGGTGAGATTGAGGCGGCCATGTGGCAAAATGATCGCGCACTGGCTGCAATCGAGTGAATGGACTTTATCGGAAACAGGAGTTACTCCACGAAGTCACACGAAGGGGCACGAAGAGTGGCTGGTTTTCCTTTGTGTTGCTTCGTGTGTCTTCGTGGATCGGCTGATTTTCTAGAGAGTCTAATGATCGGATGCGGAGATCGCTGTGTCGGCACCTGCGCTTACCCTGATCTTTTTCTTCTACGGCCTGGCCTTTTTCAGCATGGGCCTGGCGATCACGCTGGAATACGGTCGTAGCTCCGATGCACGACTGCGCCATGCCTTGCGGCCACTGGCGGCGTTCGGCTTCATCCATGCCGTGCACGAGTGGCTGGAGATGGCCGAGAACCTGCGAGCCTTTCCCTGGCAACAGAACTATCCGCTGGCCTGGGAAAGCCTGCGCATCATGCTCCTCGCTTATTCGTTCCTCTCGTTGAGCACGTTTGGCGCGTCGGTGCTGTCGCCCACCGCCAATCTCCGGCGCGTCAGCGGGCTGGTGCCACTGGTGCAGGTAGCGGTGTGGGGCTTTGGGGCGCTGGCCTTTCGCAGTCAGTATTCGCTCGACGGCACATTGTGGCAGGTGCTCCACGTGTGGACTCGCTACGTGCTCGGCGTGCCTGCAGCGCTGCTCGCATCGGCCGGACTGATTGCGCAGCAGCGAGCATTTCGGCGGGCGGGCCTGGTGCAGTTTGGCCGCGATAGCCTGTGGGCGGCGGTCGCCTTCGCGTGGTACGGTCTTGTGGGCCAGACCTTCACGAATACCAGCCCCTTGCCCCCATCGAACGTCATCAATCAAGAACTGTTCATGCGGCTGTTCGGTTTCCCGATCCAATTGCTGCGTGCCTGCGCAGCAATCATGGCAGCGTTTTTCGTCACCCGCTTCTTGCGATCATTCCAGGTGGAGGCCCAGCGCCAGATCGTGGCCCTGCAAGAAGCGCGCCTGCAGGAGGCCGAGCGGCGCGAGGCGCTGCGCGGCGAGCTGCTGCGCCGGGTCGTCGCTGCGCAGGAATCCGAGCGGCAGCGCATCGCCCGCGAGCTGCACGACGAGACCGGCCAGGCGCTCACCGCGATCGGCCTGGGGTTGCGCGGCGCATCGACCACGCTGTATCAAGATGTCGAGAAGGTGGCGCGCAACCTGCGCGAGTTGGAAGGCCTGGTCGGTCGCGCGCTGAACGAGCTTCAGCGATTGATCGCCGATCTGCGCCCGTCGCATCTGGACGATCTGGGCCTGCCCGCAGCCTTGCGCTGGTACGCGGGCGAAGTCCAGAGCCGCGTGCCGCTTCAAGTGAACGTCGAAGTGGCCGGCGAGCCGCGCCCGATGCCGTCGGCAGTGAACACGGCCCTCTTCCGCGTGGTGCAGGAGGCGCTCACCAACGTCGTCAAGCACGCGCAGGCGAAGACCGCGACTGTGCGGCTGGCCTACCAACCGGGCGCGGTGGGCGTGCAAGTAGAAGATGACGGGCGCGGCTTCGACATCGGCACGCTGGCGAACCCCAATCGCCCGTCGTGGGGCTTGCTTGGGATGGAAGAGCGCGCTACACTGGTAGGCGGCCAGTTCGGCCTGTACTCACAGCCGGGGAAGGGCACGCGCGTCGAAGTCGTCATCCCCGATGATCGAGAAACAAAGGAACACAATGGCGATTCGCCTGTTGCTGGTGGATGATCACGCCGTGGTGCGATCCGGCCTGCGGATGTTGTTGGAGAGCGAGGCCGATGTCGAGATTGTCGGCGAAGCCGGGACGGCGCGCGAGGCGCTCGACGCGGTGCCGCAATTAACGCCCGACATTGTCTTGATGGACATCGGCCTGCCCGACCTGTCCGGCATCGACGCCGCGCGCGAGATCAAGCGACTGCGCCCCGAGACGGCCATCGTCGCGCTGACCATCCACGAGGACGAAGAATACTTCTTCAAGATGCTGGAAGCCGGCGCGAGCGGTTACGTGCCCAAGCGCGCCGCGCCGGAAGAATTGCTCACAGCCATTCGCGCGGCGGCGGCGGGCGAAGTGTATCTCTATCCTTCGCTGGCAAAACTGCTGGTCAAGGACTACCTGATGCAGGAACAAGCGACGAAATCCACCGGCACGCTCGACGGCCTGACCTCGCGCGAGCAGGAGGTGCTGGCGCACCTGGCCGACGGCGCGAGCAACCCCGAGATCGCCGAGACGCTGAACATCAGCCCCAAGACCGTCGCCCGGCATCGCGAAAACATCATGCGCAAGCTGAACCTGCATTCCCGATCCGATCTGGTGAAGTACGCCATTCGGAAGGGGATCATTCAAGCATAAGTCTGACCTCGCGAGAAGTTACGCACTTGAACCGCGAAGGCGCAAAGAACGCCAAGTTTCTTTAGTTCTTTGCGCCCGCCTGCCCCGCGTTCTTTTGCGGGGTTGCGTCGCTTGCCCCCTTCAAGGGGGTCGCGGTGAGATCGGTCTCATGGCCGTAAGTCCTTTATGTGTACACCACCGAATTATCCTCGCCGAACGGGCCGGGAACGTACGCATCGGCAGCCCAGTCGTTCTCCCAGCGTTTCCCATCGAGCCAGTACCGGAAGTGAAAGATCTGCCCGCGCGGCAACTCGATCGAGATCGTGAACGCGCCGTCGGTCTTGCGCTTCTTCATGGGGTGGCTGGCGCGATCCCAGTTGTTGAAGTCGCCGGCCAGGGACGCCGTCGTCGCCCCGACTGTGCCCGGCAGCTCAAACGTCACGCGGCATGTCTTCCTGTTCTTGGGATAGGATTTCTTCAGCAAGGCGGCCTCCTGTGCCCAGGCTGTATTGGTCTGATGAGTCGATCGCGAGCGTGATTATACTGGATTTGACTCTTCGCCGCGATTTGACATCGCCCTGTGACCGGCTAGAATCGACCCCGCCGCACTGACCGCACAATCCGCTTCCGCGAAGCGATCGACCGGACGGAGAAGGGGGCTTGGGTGAGTCGCGCCTACGACCTGCTGTACAGCCCTGAGACGCTCAAGCTGGAAATCCTGACCACGCCGATTAACCGGCTCGGTTACACGATCGAGGGTACGTTTCTAGAAGAAGCCATCCGCATCGTGCGTCAGGATATGAAGCGGGTCGGCATCACCAGGCTCCAGCCGCTGTTTTATCTCTCCAACGGCTACGGCTGCATCGAAGGTGTGCCGAACGTCTCGCTGTCGTTCACCAATTGCGACGACCTGATCGCCGAGCTGAACGAGGAGTTTCGCCACTTCCGCTACTCGCCGGAAGAGATCATCGACGTGCTGCGCCACGAAGTCGGCCACGCCTTTTGCTACGCCTACAAACTGTTTCGGACGCCGGAGTTCCGGCGCATCTTCAAAGTGAAGGGGCACTTCTTTCGCACGTACCCGGCGACCGAGCGTTACATCCTGCGCGTCAACCCGTGGAGCAAAGAGTTCGTCAATCCCGGCGGCGATTACTACGCCCAGAAACATCCGGACGACGACTTCGCCGAGACGTTCATGGTGTGGATGAAGCCTCGCCAGAACTGGCGCAAGTTATACCAATCGCGACCCGGCGCGCTGCGTAAACTGGAATACGTCGATCGGGTCGTGAAGCAGTATGGTCGCACGCCGCCGCTCGTCGAAAGCAATCCGGAGATGATCTACGAGCCGATTGACAGCCTGACCATGACTGCCGCGCGCTTCCTGAAAGCCCGGCTGACCAAGTATCGCCGCCGCGCGACCGGCTACGTCGATCCCGATCTGAAAGCGATGTTCCTCAAGCGCCCACCCTATGTGAACCGTCGCCCGGCCCGAACGCACCACCGCGCTCACGCCTTCCTGCGCGCGTACCGGCGCATCTTGATCCCGCGCGTGGCCCGCTGGGCTAACGTGGATGAGAGTGTCATCACCGAGTTGATCGACAAACTCATGGTTCGCGCACGCGCGCTCGACCTGTGGATGCGCCACGACGAGTCCGAGCGCAAGGTTATCGAGTTGACGGCATACCTGGCTCACCGGTGTACCAACTTTGCTCAACAGGGCATGTTCTTCGTGGAGTAGGATTCACCGCAGTGGGCGCAGAGAACCTCAAAATCCTTGCGATCTCTGCGCCCTCTGCGGTTTAATCTGTGACGCTATCTGACACACGGGCGTGTTACACTGTCGGCAGACTTGCGCCCCCGGCGACGCGATCCCCACATCGACCCGACACTTACGCCGAGGGTTCACAGGAGATTGCCATGCTTGCCGACCAGATCGATGCCATCGTCGCCGAGTTCACCCGTCGGCGTGTTCCCTTCTCGCATCGCGATGTCGCCGAGCGCATCCCCGATCTGCCGGCCTGTGCGCTGTCCCTCGTCCGGCGATATGTTCACGCCAGGATGATGCGCGCGCCTTCGTATCACCTGCACCTGGCGCGCTTTGTGGGCGAGGGGTTGACACTGATGTGCATCCCGCGTGAAACCGCGCCGACAGTATCGACGCGCTTGGAAGTGCCCGCCCGTGTGGTGAGATCAATTACGTGATTACGTAATACGTATTCCGTGATCACGCTTCACGTTCATAGTGCATCGCCGCGCGCCAGGCGTCCGCGCTCACCTCGGCGCGCAGCTCGGCGGGTTCCAGCACCTCCACGTCTCCGCCCCACGATCGAATCCACGGCAGCATCTCGCGCGGCTCGCTGACCTTGACCGTCAACAGCAGGCCGCCGCCCTCCAGATCGTCGATCTCCTGCGAGGCGTGCCAGCGCCGCTCCTTGGCGAGCGACGCTACCCTCGGGCTGAATTCCAGAACCACGTTCACGATGCTCTCGCCGGTCATAATGCCCCAGGCTGATGCCAAATAGGTCTGCGGATCGAAATCGGGCGGGAGCGTGTAGGTTTCGTCGAGCATCTGCGCGCGCTCCAGCCGATCTAGCTTGAAGGTGCGCAGGTCATTGACGCTGAAATCGAAACCGATGATGTAGGCAGAATACCCCGCGCCTGCCGCCTCGATGAAGTACGGCGCGAAGTCCCGCACGTACAGTTCGCCGGTGCGCGGCGAGCGATACCACAGGCGCACCTTTCGCCGCTGCGCCCAGCCCAGCGTGATCGCCTCGCGCACCTGAACGTATTGATCGTTGACGGGCTGCCGGGCGATCGATTCCGCCGTGCGCGCCAGCGACGAGGCCAGCGGCTCCGGCATCGATCCGGCCAGCTTGGTCAGCGCCGAGACGATGTGCGGATCGCGTTCGTCGGCGAAGCGCGCCAGCAATCGCCCGGCGATGAACAGCGACAGCGCTTCTTGCAGCGTCAGCCGCACGGTCGAGAGGTAATCCTCGCGCACAATGCCGAAGCGCCCGCCGTCTTGCCAGATGGGGATGCCGCTTTCGCTCAACAGCTCGATGTCGCGATAAGCCGTGCGCCGATCGATGCCGGTCGCCTGGGCGATCTCGATCGCAGTCAAACCCTGGCTACTGCGGTACAATAATTCTTCGATCTGGCGCAGGCGCGCGGCGCGGCTGGTCATGCGGGTCATACGCAACCTCGTTGGGGTGTTGAGGTGATTATACATCGAGTGGGTTGGTGGGTTAGCTGGTTGGCTAGCTGGATGGTTAGCTGGTTGGCTAGTTGGATGGATGGTTGGTAGTTGGATGGATGGTTGGCTCGCCGGTTCACTGACCACTGATCACTGACCACCGACCACTGACCACTGATCACTGACCACTGATCACTGATCACTGACCACTGACCACTGATGACTGACCACTGGCTCACTGATTCATCAAACTGTGCTATCATCGGCTTGCACATGATCCCGATCGTGTCGACACTGGTCGCTTTGATCGCTCTCGGCTTCGTCGTGACGCGGAAGGGGCCGGCCTGGAAACTGCGCTGGCAATTCGTCCGCGCTTTTCGCGCCGGGCGCAAATTCTACGCGACCTATCCGCACATTGCCAAAGACATCGCCTATGGCGATCGCCCCCGGCAGAAGCTCGATGTCTACTGGCCGCCGTCGGGCGAGCGCCTGCCGGTGATGCTATTCGTGCACGGCGGATCGTGGTCGTGGGGTGACAAGACGCTTTATCCGCTCGTCGCGGCACATTACGCGCCGCATGGTTTCGTCGTCGTCGTCATCAACTACTCGCACTACCCACACGTGACATTCCCGACTTTCGTCGAAGATGCGGCTGCTGCGATTGCGTGGGTTGTGCGCCACATCGACGCCTATCACGGCGATCCCGATCGGCTCGTCGCCAGTGGACACTCGGCGGGTGGGCACATCCTGTCGCTCATCGCGCTCGACGAGCGCTACCTGGCCGCGCACGGCCTGACGCGCGATGTGCTGCGCGGGCTGATCGCGATCAGCGCACCAACCGATCTAGGCTTGCTCGTCCAACACCTTCAGGCGAATCTCACGGCGGCCTCGGCGGAAGTTCTAATCGCCATCATGGGTGGTTCGGACAGGCTGCCGCAGGCCGATCCGATCCACCTCGCCCGGCGTGACGCGCCGCCGATCCAGATCGTGCACGGCGTCGAGGACACACTCGTTCCCATCGAGGTCGCACGCCGTTTCGCCGCTGCGCTGAAAGCCGCCGGCGCGCCGGTCGAGTTGCTCGAATACGAGCGCGCCGACCACTACTCGATCTTGCTGGATGGCGCGCGCCCGCGCTCCAAGCGCCCCACGCGCCTGCTCCTCGACAGCGTCGAATTCATGCAGAGAGTCACCCAACAACTCTAACTCCCAACTCTAACTCTTGAAAGGGCATTCGTCTATGGAAAAGTATCAGCAGCTCAAGAACCGCCTGGCCGAGATCGGCGACATCAACAGAGCAACATCACTCCTCGGCTGGGATCAACAAGTGAATATGCCGCCCGCCGGGGCCGAGGCGCGCGCCTACGCGCTGGCAACGCTGAGCAAGATCGCGCACGAGATGCACATCGCCGAAGAAACCGGCGGGCTGATCGAAGCGGCGGCGGCCGAACTCGACGGCGCGTCGCCCGACTCGGACGAGGCGGCGCTGGTGCGCGTGGCGAAACGCGATTACGATCAGGCCACTAAACTACCCCCCGAGTTCGTTGCCGAGTTGACTCACGTCACGACGCTGGCCTACGAAGTGTGGGCGAAGGCCCGCGCCGAGAACAAGTTCACGGACTTCCAGCCGATGCTGGAGAGGATTATCGATCTGACGCGGCAAGCCGCCGAATATCTGGGTTACACCGATCACATCTACGACGCGCTGCTCGACCAGTACGAGCCGGGGATGAAGACGGCGCAGGTGCGCGCCATTTTCGATGAGTTGAAGAAAGACCTGGTGCCGTTGGCGCAGGCGCTCTCCGCGCGGCTGGACCGGGTGGACAACGCGGTGCTGCGTCAGGAGTTCGATGAAGATCAGCAGCGCGACTTCGGTTACGAGGTCATCCAGAAGTTCGGTTACGACTTCAAGCGGGGCCGCGTCGATCGCGTCGTGCATCCTTTCGAGACCAACTTTTCGATTAACGACGTGCGCATCACCACGCGCTACGATCGCCGCTTTCTCAACACGGCGCTGTTCGGGATGATGCACGAGACCGGCCACGCGCTGTACGAGCTGGGCGTCGATCTGGCCTACGAACGCACGCCGCTGGCGGGCGGCACGTCGCTCGGCGTGCACGAGTCGCAGTCGCGCCTGTGGGAGAATGTCGTCGGGCGCAGCCGCGCGTTCTGGACGCACTTTTACCCGACGCTCCAGAAATACTTCCCAACGCAACTGGGGAACGTCAGCCTCGACACGTTCTATCGCGCCATCAATAAAGTCACGCCGTCGCTCATCCGCGTGGAGGCCGACGAGGTGACGTACAACCTGCACATCATGCTGCGCTTCGAGCTGGAGCAGGAACTGCTGGAGGGCAAGGTCAAGGTCGCCGACCTGCCCGAAGTGTGGAACGCGCGCTTCAAGGAATATCTGGGCCTGACGCCGCCCACCGATACGCTTGGCGTCTTACAAGATGTGCATTGGTCGAGCGGGCTGGTCGGTTACTTCGCCACCTACGCGCTCGGCAACCTGATCTCGGTGCAGTTGTGGGACAAGGCGCTGGCCGATACGCCCGACATCCCGGCGCAGATCGCGCGTGGCGAGTTTGGCGCGCTGCGCGAATGGCTGCGCGCCAACGTGCATCGTTACGGGCGCAAATACATGCCCGACGAACTCGTTCGCCGCGTGACAGGCGAGAGCATCCAATCACGCTCCTACATGCGCTATCTCAGAACGAAGTACGGCGAGATTTATGGATTGTGACCTTCGCCCCAACCCCTCTCCTCTCCGGGGATGGCTTAGAAAGTCCGGATTCACCGCCGAGACGCCGAGGGCGCAGAGGATTCCTTGAAGAAACTCAGCGTCCTCTGCGGCTCTGCGGTGAGGGGGCTAGGGTGGGGGGTCTCTCCATCCCAACGCCCGACTGCGACTACGCCCCAGGACGGATGACAGGCTCTGCCAGGGGCGTTACACTGTTGCCAGTTCAGTACCTCGTCGAAAGGAATCGACCATGCGCAAACCCCTAGCCCTGTTTCTCGTCGTCATCCTCGTCTTCCCGATGATGATCGCCACGCTGAGCGTGATCTCGGTCAGCGCGTGGGTGCTCGACCGCAACTTCTACACCGACCTGCTCGGCGACGAGCGCCTGTACGAGGTGCTGCTGTCGGAAGACCTGCCCAACTACTTCGGCCGCCGGATCGTCACCGAAGCCGACAGCATTCCCGCCGGTGCATTGAGCCATGCGCTGCGCGAGATCGTCACCCCCGAGTATCTGCGCGGCGAAGCCCTGCGCATCGTGGACGATGTCTTCGACTTTATCGAAGGCCGCAACTTCACACTCGACCTGTACCTGGACATCGCGCCGCTGAAGGCCGCCCTGCGCGGCGAGGCCGGGCCGCGCTTCTCGCGCGCGCTGGCCGAGGCTTTGCCGACCTGCGCCGCCGGGCAGGAATCGGTGGCTCCGGGCGGCACGATCCAGCGCTGCCGGCCCTCCGATGTCTCGGTCGATGAAGCCACCGGCATCATCAACGCCGCGCTACCCCTGTTCCTCGACAAGTTTCCCGATCGCATCAGCCTGGAACGCAACCCGATCGACATGCGCGTCGAGCTGCGCGGGTCCGAGTTTGTGACCGGCTTCTTCGGCGCAAACGGTTTGAGCCTCGCCGTGTTCATCCTGGCTGCCATTACCGCCGCGTTTTGGTTCACCGCCGCACTGATCGGCGGGGAGAGCCGGCGCGGGCAACTATTGTGGCTGGGCTGGCCGCTGATCGTGCCGGCGGTGCTGATTTTCCTCATCGGCCTGGCGATCAACTCTGACTTTTCGGCGAACTGGGTGCGCTTCGGCCTGAACCAGGCGCGCTTGGAGGGCGTGGAATACAGCGCGGAGTTCCGGCAGGCGCTGCTGGAAGTGGCGCGCGGAGCGTTGAACACGATCTCCAACGGTTTCCTGATGGCGGGTGGCGTGGCAGGCGCGATCGCGCTAGGGCTGATCGCGTGGGGCTACTCGACACCTGCGGAACGCCGCTACGTCCCGCCGATGTCTTCCGCTCCGATGGGGTCGCCAATGGTCGCACCGCCTGTGCCACAACCGCAACCTCCGGCGCAGCCGCCGAGCGAGCCGCCGTCGGAACCATCGGGCACGAGCACGTAACCAGACCGGTCAGGTCTCAACCCAGACCTGACGGATCGTGTCTGAACAGTCGAGCACGGCCCGCCCCAACCTTGGGCATGACCTACCGGAGGGGGCGGGCCTGTTGTATATTCGCCTCGCTGTGACAAGGACAGCGAGGCCGGGAGCCGGCTGCGCCGTTGATCGACCTCGGCCGCCGTCGTGGTGACGACGCGCGCTTCCGGCCTTCTCCGAAAAACGTGGGAGAGCGCCACTCGAAAGCCGACATTGTCGTTGAAGTGCGTCGGATCGTTCCTGTTGCGGCACGCCGCGCGACAGTTCCTACGATTGTTGTTCCACGACCCGCCGCGCAACACGCGCTCCTTCAGCCGGTCCCGTTTGGTCCGAGCGATTTCTGCCATCCGCCGAGCAATCGTCCGATCTCCGACAACAATCCGGCGGCGTGCTCGTATTGCCCGAGCGTCAGCAGACTGAGGTCTTTGCCC
>DATBWU010000276.1:0-3551 GCA_036514635.1 Anaerolineae bacterium
GCCCGAACTCGCGGCGCTTTGCCCGTGAGTCACTGCGAAAAATCTTCAGTGACGGGCGCGATCCGCTTCTCCAAGTGCTCTCGACTGCAGAAAACCTTCAGTGACCGTACAGCTCGGCCATACGCGCAGTCTCCTCAACTACAGCAGTTCGCAATTCGTCCGGCGCGAGCACCTCGGCGCGCGCGCCGAAGGCCATCACCCAGCGCTGCATCTCGCCCAGCCCGGCGGTAGGCACCCGGTAAATCAAGCCGCCGCCAAGCTGTTCCTCCTTCCGTTCCAGATCGTGCCATTGTCGCTCGCGGACGTAGCGTGCCTGGTATTCGTCGAAACGGATCACCACATCGTACACCTTGTCGCCACGCTCCGTCTGGAAGGCGCTTGCCATCCACGTTTCCACCGAGAAGTCCGGCTGCCGCTCGAACGACTCGTTCAACACCTCCCAGCGTTCGATGCGGCCCAGATGGAAGTTCCGCATCTGCTGGCGCAGGTCGTCGTAGGCAAACAGATAAGAATCGCCCTCTCGACTGTAAATGTGGTGGGGACTGACCGTTCGCTCGTTCCATTCATCCCGGCCGGCCGTGTAGTAGTAGATGCGCACCTTTTTCTGACTGCGAATGGCCCGATGCAAGTCCTCCACCAGGCCGGGCCTAATCGCCACGACGACGCCGGGCTTGAACGTGAAGAAAGTCTTGGCCTGCTCCAGATCGAGCTTGACCTGATCGGGCAAATACTCGGCGATCTTGTCGGTGGCTGATCGTAGCGGCGCTTCGAACGGCGTGCCCAGATAGCGCTGGATGAGTTCCTGACCGATGAATAGGCCAATCAATTCACCCTCTGTGACGTAGATGGCGGGCAGTACGAATGTCGGATCAGTGTACACGTGACCACCGTGCTCATGATCAAAGTCGAGCGGCGCGCGCAGTTCGTCCCGTAATCGTTTGAGGTCGTCGTATATGGTGCGCTCTGAGACAGTCTCACCCCACTCTTCTAGAAAGAGATCGATGAGACCTTGCGCTGTCGGGAATCGCCCGGCGCGAAGCTCCTGGTCGATGCGAATGATCCGCCGCCATTTGTTAATCATGTTGGTTGCACCTTGCTGAATGAACGCAAACCGCTCACGGCGTGATAGCACGTGGGCGGCGCAGGAGTGTGTGGCAGCGAGGTTCGCCGATGCGCGCTATTCGTGCCGGCCGGCATCCCCGCGAAGCGTTCCCCTCGTCGCGGGGTGTTTTGTCTCCTTCAGGGGCGATTGTATGATCGATTGCACAGGCGGTCAAACACGCCGAACGTCACTCGCATGAACGCTGGACGTGGCTGGTCATCGAGCCGCGCTATATCGAGGGCCCGTTGAAGTCCCTCGACGTGGTCGTGCAGCGCGATGATGCCGAGTGGGTCGCCTTCGCGCTGGCGCACGGCCAGGTGCAGCTCGGCATTCTGCCCGCCATCACGCGCCCCGATGTCGAGGCCGGCACGTTCAAAGCGTCCGGCGGCGTGACGTGGAGCGACTTCGAGGAACGGTTCTTCGCTGAAAGGATGAACCCCCGCGCGACGCGTGAGGGCAGGTGATGAAGGCAGAGGGATGAGGACAATACTTGCATTTCACAGTGCGGGAAGGCAGGCTGAAAAGATGAGGCATGCACTTCATCCCTCAGCCCTCAGCCTTCCTCCTTTCCGAAGGGGTCAGGCGTATCTCGAGTTTCTCATCGTGCTCCCCGGCCTGCTGCTCTTGCTGTTTCTGGCGTGGGAACTGGCATATTTTTGGTGGGGACGGATGGTCGTTTCCACCGGAACGTTCGAAGCGGCGCGCCAGGTGGCGGTCGGGGAGCCGGTGGCGAAGGGATACGGCTTGTACGGAGAGGTGCTGAGCACCGGCCTGGGCCGGATGTCGACCACCTATCGCGGCGGCTTCACGATCGCCGTGCAGCCAGCGCAGCGATCGGTCAGGGCAAGTGCATCGATGCCGTGGCAGTGGCCGAGTGGGCTGGGCGCGCTGATGGGCGGCAACGTGAACCTGTCGCTGAAGTCAAGCGCCTTGTTCCGGCTTGAGGAGTTCTACCCCGGCCCGCCGGACACGTTTGAGTGATGGCTCAACTTGCAGATCGGGGTCTACGACTGATGCGGATATGTCCGGGCTGTACGACAACAAATGCGCCGCGCAGTCTTTCGCCCTGCTGGCGAACGAACCGGCTCATTGCCTGACCTAAAGTTCGGCGCGCACGCCCGGGGAATCGAATGAGGATGACACCTGGGGAATCAACATAGCTGACGAAGACGAGCCAGCCAAAATCCTTGTCTTCGGTCAGCAGAATGCGCTGTTCGTCGCTAGCTTGTTTGATGAGATCGCGATCGATGGACCGGGATGTGGCTTCACTCACGGCCAAGACATCAAAGCCGTCGGCACGCAGGGCGCGCACGACGGCGAAGTCGCAGCTCTCGTCGGCAAGGAAGCAAAGCGGTTCGACGCTCACGTGGCTCAGGATGCTTGCAGAAGGATGGTCTCGTGCGCGATCGAATCGGCAGCATAGGCCAGCGCAGCCTGGAGATCTTCTCGCGTCAGCCGAGGATAGGCATCCAACAAGTCGGCCTCGCTCGCGCCTTCGCTTAGCTTGCGAATGAGTAATTCGACCGGGATGCGCGTGCCTCGAATGACCGGCTTGCCGAGCATCACGTCAGGGTTGATTTCGATGCGATCTGTCGTCATGGAGCAACTGCCCTTTCGGTCCGGCGCTGTCGCCCTGATCAGGGAACACGCTGATCCGATTATATCATCGAACGAGGAAAGATGAATGCTGACCGACAACGTTCGCGCTTTGCGCCAAATCACGCCGATCACAGAACTATCCCGCTACGCAACCAGACGGCTCACAGGCCAATCCTACATCGAGTTCATCCTCGTCCTGCCCCTGTTCCTGATCATCATCGCCGGCGTGGTGGGCTTCGGCCAGTTGCTGTACACGAAGCTGGCGCTGGAGGGCGCGGCCTGGGCCGGCTCGCGGCACGGCGTGGCCACGCTCAACCAGGCACGTGGCACGCAGCAGGCGTATCTCGGCGCGCGCTACACCCTGTCCGGCTTCGGTCTCAACCCCGACCGGGCACAGGTACAGGCCTTCGTCTGGGGCCGGTGGGGACGCGGCACGCAGATCCGGGTGCAGGCTTGCTACCAGGTGCCATCCCCGCCCGTCCCACTGGGCCAGCTGCTGTCGCCGCAACATGTGTGCGCGGCCCAGACGATGCCGGTCTATAAATGGAAGTCGCTGTGGCCGTGAAAGGCAAGGACACGTGCGCCTGCGCTGCGCTTGGCGCAGTGCAGGTGTGAATGATGAGGGATGAAGGATGAAAACAGAAATGCGGGAGCAGACCGAGAGCGCGCAATGGAGCGGAAGGCCATGAAAGTGAAACCAAAACTTCATCCCTCAGCCCTCCGCCCTCATCCTTCCCATGAGAGCGGCCAGGTTCTGGTCTGGACAATCGTGATGCTGCCGCTGCTGCTGGCGCTGGTCGGGCTGGTGTTCGACGGCGGCATGCTGTTCGTGCAGCATCGCCGCGCGCGC
>DATBWU010000277.1:0-10416 GCA_036514635.1 Anaerolineae bacterium
ACGCTTTCGCGCACGTTTGCGTGCGCCCCAACGTGCAGATGGCTTGCCCCGAGCGCGCCATGCCGCAGGCATGGTTGGCGCTCGTCGGCCGGCAGGCTGCACGGGACGCAGCGCCGCCGGGGCACCGCAGACCCGTGCCGTTAGGCAGGGGGAAGGTGCAGGGCAAGATTGAAGGGTCCGGCACGCAGCCGGCCCATAAGCGAGTCTGCACGTGGGGGTGGCGCGGCACGCGCTATTTGACGGCACCGTGCCGCGAAGTCTGCCAAAGCCTTGTGGGCATTGGCAAAGTCGCGTGCATAGCACGCTCTGGTCAGATGGCCTTGGCTGGAGTGTCCGCATGAGCAGACGGGGCAACTTGGACGGCGAAGACAGTTTTCGCGTCCGGCCCGGCGCACCGAAGCAGCGCGGCCAGGCCTTTGTCTCGCAGGTGCTGCGGCAGGCCAGCAAGGGGGGCAATTCGACCGGTCGCAAGCCGGGAAAGACCCCCGGATCGCGCCTGGGGCGTGGCCATGTGGCGGCGCGCTTCACCGGGCAGTCGTTATCTGCGACCTCCCGGCGTGCCACCGTCAAGGTGCGGCTGGTCTACCTCAAGCAGGCCGGTGCGCGTTCAACCATCACCCACCTGCGCTATATCGAACGCGAAGGCGTTGGCCGTGAGCAGGACACCGGCAAGGCCTATGGGCCAATGACTGACGAGGCGGACTTGCCAGCTTTCGAGGAACGTGGTCGGGATGATCGGCATCAGTTCCGCTTGATCGTCTCGCCCGAGGAAGCCGAACAGCTCGACGACCTGCGCACCTACACGCGCCACCTGATGGGCCGCATGGAAGCCGATCTGGGCAGTCGGCTGGACTGGGTGGCAGTGAACCACTGGAACACCGACAACCCGCACACGCATATCGTGTTGCGCGGCAAAGATGCCACCGGCAAAGACCTCATCATTTCGCAGGCCTACATCACCAGAGGCATGCGCGAGCGCGCCGCCGAGCTATCCACCGAATGGCTGGGGCCGCGTACGGAGCTGGAAATCCAGCGTACCTTGATGCGCGAGGTCGATCAGGAGCGGTGGACCAGCCTGGACCGCGCGCTGCAACGCGAAGCGCGGGATCGGTTGAACCATGTCGATCAACCGGCCGGCGACCCGAAGCTGCGGCAGCAGCGCGTGCTGCTGGTGGGTCGTTTGCAGCGGCTGCAACGCATGGGGCTGGCGAGCGAACAACTGCCCGGCGTCTGGGCGGTTCACGCTGATGCCGAACCAGTCTTGCGAGCGATGGGCGAACGCGGCGACATTATCCGCACCATGCAGCGGGCAATGGGCGGTGCGCAGCGCGACCTGGCCGTGTTTCAGCCAGGAGAAGAAAGCCGTTCCGTCATCGGCCGGGTAGCCGGCAAAGGGCTTGCGGACGAGCTATACGACAAGGGCTATCTGGTGGTCGATGGCATCGACGGCAAGGCGCATTACGTGACATTGCCGGCCAAGACGGAACTGGCGCAGTACCCGATCGGCGCCGTGGTCGAGGCGCGAGGTTCGACCAAGGTTCTCTCAGCCGACAAGAACATCGCCGTGTTGGCGGTCGACGGCCTGTACCGCACCGACCATCACCTCGCCGTTGCCAAGGCGCAGGCCACGTCCGAACGCGATCTGCGCGAGGTGGTCGATGCCCATGTTCGGCGACTGGAAGCGATGCGCCGGGCGGGCATTGTCGAACGGGTAGCCGAGGGCGTCTGGCGCGTGCCAGCGGACCTGCCTGAACAAGGTCGACAATACGATGCGCAGCGGCTGGGTGGTGTGGCAGTGGAACTTCGTTCGCACCTGCCCGTCGAGCGACAGGCGCGCGTGATCGGCGCGACCTGGTTGGACCAGCAGTTGATTGGCGGCAGCAAGGGCATTGGTGATTTGGGTTTTGGCAGTGATGTGCGCGAAGCACTATGGCAGCGGTCGGATTTTTTGATTGAACACGGGCTGGCCGAGAAACGTGGACAGCGCGTGATACTGGCGCGCAATCTGTTGGCGACCTTACGTGGGCGTGAGATCGATGTTGCTGCAAAAATCATTGCCACCGAAACCGGACTAGCGCATAGGCCCATAGCCGATGGGGAGCGCGTCAGTGGCATCTATCGCCGCAATGTTCAGCTCGCCAGCGGGCGCTTCGCCATGCTCGATGACGGCATGGGATTCAGTCTTGTGCCGTGGAAGCCAGTGATTGAGCAGCGGTTGGGGAAAACGATGACGGCTGTCATTCGAGGGAGTAACGTGTCATGGGTGTTTGAACGGCAACGTGGGATATCAATGGGGTAAGTCGCTCGTTCATAATCAGGCCCACTGGACGTGCAAGCAAGGCCATCCTTAGAGCAAGCTTTCAACTGACGTCGACCCAGCCCCACCCAATGCTTGGTACAAAGCGGCGCTATCGACGAGGCGTTGTGACTGAACCGCGATCAGGTTGATTCGATTCTGTTGCGCCTGCTGTTGTGCACATCGCCCGCGTGACGCAGGGTATCGGCCCTTTGCCTTTCATGGCATCGTATTTCGCTTTGTCTGCCTTGAGCGTACTAGCCTTCCTGGTGGTGACGCGAATTGCCATCCCGCCTTTGGTGGTTGCCGAGGCGCACGGCCCTGCTCGACCGCTGTTGGAAATCCTGCGACAGCCCGTATTCATCACGGCACTGATCCGCCAAGGGTGTAGCTCGCCACGACCGGCATCTTGTCGAACAGATTGAGGAGACTTGCCCCAACCGTTGCGGCGATGGCGGCGGTCACGCTGAAGCGCGCCACGACCCGCCAGTCGACCTGCTTGGCCATCAAGCCGAACTTGAAAATGTTGTTGGCGAAATGCACCGCTGCCGTGGCTGCGATTGCCAGCGGCACCGGGAAGAACAGCGCGAACACCGGCACCAGAACCGTCCCAAGGCCGAAACCGGAGAAGAGTGTCAGGTCGGGCCGCGACACCAATCAGGACAAGTTCCATGTGGGTCTTTACCAAATAATCGAATTTCGTTATCGAATTTCGATTATTATGAACTGATCCTATTGCAAATCAAGAAGGCGAACGCATGACTAACACCCGCACCGATGACCGCAGCCCATGGTCTGTCTTTCTCATTTTTCTGCGCCTTGGGCTGACCTCTTTCGGCGGCCCCATCGCGCACTTGGGCTACTTTCGCGATGAGTTCGTCACACGGAGGCGCTGGTTGTCCGAGCGCAGCTATGCAGATTTGGTGGCGCTATGCCAATTCCTGCCAGGGCCTGCAAGCAGCCAGGTCGGCATCGCATTGGGCCTGTCCCGGTCGGGCTACGCCGGAGCCGTGGCAGCCTGGGCAGGCTTCACACTGCCTTCAGCAGTTGCCCTGATCCTGTTTGCGCTGGGCATTTCCAACTACGGCGATGCCATATCGCCAGGAGCGCTGCACGGTCTGAAAGTGGTGGCCGTCGCGGTCGTCGCCCAAGCGGTATGGGGCATGGCACGCAACCTCTGTACTGACGTGCCGCGTGTCACCATCATGGCGATTGCGACCTGTGTCGTTCTGCTTGTGCCGTCCGCATGGGGACAGGTCGGCATGATTGCTGCCGCTGGCATCGCTGGATTGCTGCTGTTCAAGCCTACTCAGGACGGCGCACACGATCCGCTGCCGATCACGGTCAGCCACCGTGCCGGAGTGATCTGGTTGTCACTGTTCTTTGCTCTGCTGGTGGGTCTGCCGGTTTTGGCTCAACTGATGCCGAGTCAAACCGTGGCAATGGTGGATGCCTTCTTCCGTGTCGGGTCACTGGTATTCGGCGGTGGCCACGTCGTGCTGCCGCTGCTGCAAGCTGAGGTAGTGCCCTCCGGCTGGGTCAGCAATGAAGCGTTCCTTGCCGGGTACGGTGCTGCGCAGGCGGTGCCCGGCCCCTTGTTCACGTTCGCCTCGTTCCTCGGGGCATCCATGAGCACAACGCCTTCCGGCTGGATCGGCGGCCTGATCTGTCTGCTGGCGATCTTTGCGCCGTCTTTCTTGCTGGTCGTCGGTGCTTTGCCATTTTGGGAGCGGCTGCGCCATAGCATGCGCACTCAAGCGGCGCTAGCCGGGGTTAATGCTGCCGTGGTCGGTCTCCTGCTGGCTGCGCTCTATCAGCCGGTATGGACGAGTGCCATTTTCAAGCCGCAAGACTTCGGGCTGGCTCTGGTGGCCCTTGTCGCACTGATGTTCTGGAAGCTCCCGCCGTGGCTGGTTGTCGTTGGCAGTGGTGCGGCGGGATGGCTTCTGAGTATCGTGCTGTGAGGCCGAAGCAATGACCGACAAAGACCTCTATAGCGGGCTGATCCGTCTTCACATCTTGCATCATGCTGCCGAGGAAGCGATATTTGGTCTCGCCCTCATTGAGGAACTGCGGCATCACGGCTATGAAATAAGTGCCGGGACACTCTATCCAATGCTGCACGGGTTGGAGAAAAAGGGGTATCTCGTTTCTCACGAAGAGCGCACCAGGCAGCGAGGTCGGCGCGTCTACGAAATCACACCCGAAGGCCGCGAGGCGCTGGCGGCGGCAAAAATCAAGGTGCAAGAGCTGTTCGGCGAATTGTTCGAGGATGCATGCGGAAACTCGCACATCCCTCGTTAGAACCAGAGTGGTTTGCTTAACGCCACATCAGCAACCCTTAACAAAAAGTCAGAAACTCTTCAGTAGGTGCCTGCCGGCAGCAACTCTAATATAACCTCTGGTTCAATATTGGTAACACGCCCATGCAAGTTCTGATTGTCGAGGATGAGCCAAAACTGGCTCAGGCACTCAAGCAGGGGCTTGAGGCCGAACATTATGAATGTAAGGTGGCCGCCACTGGCGAGGAAGGTTTTTTCCTCGTCAATACGGAAACCTTCGACCTAATGATTCTCGATCTGATGCTGCCCGGCCGCGATGGCCTTGAAGCGCTGGTAGCCCTGCGCCGTCGCGGCTTGTCCACGCCAGTGCTGATCCTGTCGGCGCGCGACACGGTCACGGACCGCATCCGAGGACTGGACGCCGGCGCCGACGATTACCTGGTCAAGCCCTTCGCTTTCCCCGAATTGCTCGCACGCTTGCGTGCCCTGATACGGCGCGGGCGTGCTGATGAAATCCTGCGTTTCAAGGTTGCCGATCTCGAAATGGACCTCGTCACGCGCAAGGTAACGCGCGGAGGTCAGCCGCTCGACCTGACGGTGCGCGAATTCGAGTTGCTCGAATACCTGCTGCGCCACCACGGCCAGATCGTGTCGCGCGAGATGCTGGCGCAGGATGTCTGGCGGGAGGTAAGGCGTGCCACGCCGTTGGACAATGTGATCGACGTGCATATCGCCCGATTGCGCAAGAAGGTCGACGGAGATACTGCGCTCAAGCTGATCCACACCCTGCGCGGCGTCGGTTTCGTGCTGCGTGAGGAGGCGCCATGAAGGCGTGGCGTGTGCTGTCCATCCGCGCCCGGCTGGCTGTTGCCTACGCAGCTGCCATGGGCTTGGTGCTGCTTGCTTATGCGGTATTTGTCGCGGCTTTCGTGCATGATCGCCTGAACGCAGAAATCGCTCATCGGCTGGACCAGGAAGTGGAAATCGCCGAGCGTTCACTCACCGTGGATGACGCCGGGCGGCTTGTCTGGCACGCACCTCACGACAATCATGAGGCTTACCAACCGCTCAGGAATGTTTCCTGGCTGGATATTCATCGTCCAGACGGTTCGCTGATCTATCGTGTGCCGGAAATAGGCGTTCCAGAAATGGCTGACGTCATCCCGTCCTTTGAGGCGCGCACCTCCGGCTTTTTCTCCCTAGTGGCGCCCAATGGCGCCCATTTGCGCGTCCTGCAACGTGATATCGAGATCGCGGGGCAGAAAGTGGTTGCACGCGCAGCGTTGTCCGAAGATCAGGCCGAGCACGACTTGGCAACGCTGTTCTGGGTTATGGGGCTGAGTTTGCCACTGGCGATTGCTCTTTCCGGCCTCGGCGGCTACTTGATGGCCGGCCGTGCGCTCTCGCCGATTGCGAAGATGACCGCACAAGCCCGCGTTATCAACGCCGAGCGGCTCGATGCCCGTCTGCCGGTGGATAACCCCGGTGACGAGTTGGGGCGGCTGGCTACCACCTTCAACGACTTGTTCGCGCATCTGGAACAATCCTTCGAGCAATTGCAGCGTTTCACCGCTGACGCTTCACACGAACTGCGAACGCCGCTCGCAGTCATTCGCAGCGTTGGTGAGGTAGGTCTGGGCAAGCATCACGATGAGGCCGCCTATCGGGATATCGTGGGTACCATGCTGGAAGAGGCTGATCGCCTGACGCTGCTGGTCGAGAGCCTGCTGACACTGACGCGCGCCGATGCCGGACGGATGGCACTCATCCTGCGCCCGGTAGATCTCGGCGCCTTGGCCGGCGAGGTGGCGGCCCATCTTAAGGTGCTGGCGGAAGAGAAAAATCAAATCTTGATCATGGAACCATCCGAGCCGGTTCTGGTTTCGGCGGACATCGCCATTCTGCGCCAGGCCGTCGTCAACATCCTCGACAATGCCATCAAATACACGCCATCGGGAGGCCAAGTGACTTTACGCGTCGCCCGGACGGGTTCAGAGGTCACCCTGGAGATCGCCGATAGTGGCCCCGGCATTCCCCCCGAGCATCACGGCAAGGTGTTCGACCGCTTCTATCGTGTCGACGCCGCGCGCAACCGCGCCGAGGGCGGGTTCGGCCTTGGACTCGCCATCGCCCGCCAGGCGGTCGAAATCCACGGTGGGCGCATCGAAATCGCCGGTTCGCCTGATAAAGGCAGTGTTTTTCGAATCGTCCTTCCGCTGCTTGCTCCTCATGAAACTTAAATCGGAATTGTTTTTCGACACACTGATCCTGGTGGGCGTGGCGTTCGCGATCATGACCACGCCGCAGGCTGCACTATCGGCGTCCGCGCCGGCCACGTTTGCAGAAGTGCAGAGCGTAGTCACGCAGCGCTGCACCGTGTGTCACGGCGCGCAGATGCAGCACAAGAACGTGCGCCTCGATTCCCCCGAAGAGATCGCTAAGCACGCGCAGCGTATTTACCAGCAGGCCGTGGTGCTCAAGACTATGCCGAAGAACAATGCGACACAGATCACTGACGCCGAGCGTGCGCTGATCGGTCGCTGGTTCACGGCCGGGGCCCCAAGAAGGTGACTTGCCAGGCCTCTGTAGATACTTTGGAGCCGGGGTGATTCAGACCGTCCGGATAGCAGACGCTGGGCAGCGACTGGAACACGCCCTATGAATGAAAACTGAATCGCAGAAGGTCAAGCAACAACAGCTCATGCATGCCAAATAAGGACGTCTGAAAAGAGATGAGAGTTTTATCGCGACAAGTTATCGACCAGATTGATCACTTTCTTGCTAAGCCAAAATTGGTCAATCTGGTCAGCACATCGGGGCTGAGATGGGTTGTGCCATCGCGGGTGTTGATTGGGTTGATGCTGCTTTTTCCGATAGGGGGTGGTATCCAGCATCTGTTTGTTTTTTATGCTGCCGAGGCACAGACACCAAACATCATGGTACTTGGCACAGGCGTATTGCTGCGCACGATCGAGATACTGTCGAGCGTCAGTTTTCTATGCGGATTGGCGCTACGCCTTGCAGCGCTTCCTGCCCTGGTTATCTTTTTGCTGCGGGCGGTGGCAAACATGGCGAATTCGCTCACCTGGCTGGGAGATGTCCTGGGTAGCATTATCGAGCCCCAGGGCGATTGGGCCTTCGGCACCATATATATCGGTGCGATAGTGCTGTTGAGTGATCTGTTGCATACCGGGAGCGGCCGTTGGTCAGTTGACTACTGGCTTTCAGAAAAACACAAGGCGACCGACAAATCCGGATCGACGCACTGAACCAGCGCATGCCCCTCACACTTTTAACCAAGGAGTTCAGCCATGAAATTTGCCGTGCCCGCCCTCGTCGCAGCGACCTTTGTGATTGTTTCAATAACTAACGCGCTTGCCGAGGCCCCCGAGACAAAACGTACGCAAGCGCAGGCTCCCACACAAAATGAAGCCTATACACCAGGTTTAGGAGACTTCATGGGACAAATTCAGATGCGGCACGCGAAACTTTGGTTTGCTGGGAAGGCAAAGAACTGGCAACTTGCGGCTTATGAACTAGATGAAATCAAGGAAGCCTTCGAGGACGCTGCCAAGTACCAGCCGAATTTCAAAGGCCAGCCGATTGCCGCAATGATTGGGCCAATTACGACTCGACCAATTACCCAACTCGAAAAGGCAATTGACGCCAAGGACACTGTGCGATTTGCAAAAGCATTCGATAGCTTGTCGAATGCCTGTACGTCCTGCCATCAAGCCGCTGGGCACGGATTCATTGCGATTCAACGTCCTTCGTTTCCGCCCTTGACCAATCAACGTTTTGAACTGCCGCACTAAGGCTTATTCCGTGGCGCAAAAGCATGATCCCCGAACTTGAACCATTGAGGAAAAGACCATGAATCCGACTGAAGAAGCCAGAGGACTCAATCCTGAAGAAGCCCAAGCCCGCCTCGCCCGCTTCGGGCCGAACCGCCTGTTCACACCGGCCCCGGTACGCTTCTGGGCGATCGCCGCCGAGGAAATCCGCGAGCCGATGATTCTGCTCTTGCTGGTGGTGGGTGTCTTCTACGGCCTGTGGGGTGGGCTCGGCGATGCGCTGACCATCTTCGTGGTGATCCTGCTACTGGTAGCCGCCGAGGTTGGCAACGAGTTCCGCGCCAAGCGGGCCATCGCCGCGCTGGAGCGCATCGCTGCACCCAAGGCACGGGTGCGGCGAGCCGGCCAGGTGGTAACGATCGACACCGAGACGGTAGTGCCGGGAGACATGCTGATCCTGGTGCCCGGCACGCGGTTCGCGGCGGATGCCAGGCTCATCTCTGCCATCAATCTCAGCGTCGATGAAGCAGCGCTCACCGGCGAATCGCTGCCGGCGGAAAAGGCCGTGGGCGACGTGGTCTACGCCGGCACCGTCGTCGTGGCGGGCGAAGGTGCAGCCGAGGCAAACGCCACTGGCGCGGGCACGCGACTTGGCCAGATGGCCGCGCAACTGGGGACGGTGAAGCCGCCCAAGACGCCGCTGCAACTGGCGATGAAATCGCTGGCCGGCAAGCTGGTGTGGGTGGCGGTGTTTTTCTCGGTCGCCATTCCGCTGATCGGCATTGCCCGCGGCGGCAACTTCCGCGAAATGATCCTCACCGGCCTGTCGCTGGCATTTGCCACGATTCCCGAGGAATTGCCCATCATCATCACGATGGTGCTGGGGCTCGGCGCCTTTCGCCTGTCGCGGCAGAACTTCCTGGTCAAGCGCCTGCGCGCCGCGGAGACGCTCGGCGATGCGACCGTCATCCTCACCGACAAGACCGGCACCCTGACCGAGAGCCGCATGCAAGTGGCGGCGGTGTGGCCGCAGGAGCAGCAACAGATGGTGCTCGCAGCCGTGCTCGGCACGGTTTCGCCTGAAGTGCCAGACGCGCTGGAGCAGGCGGTTCTGGAGCGCGCTAATGCGTCGGGTCTCGCGCTGCCGCATGGCGATATCCTGCGCCTGCGCCATCCCGGCGACGGCCGCCGCAGCAAGGCCGTGTTGTGGCGTCACCCAGACGGACTGTGGCTGCACCTGACCGGCGCGCCCGAGGAAGTCTTTCCCCGTTGCCGTGAAGTCCCGGCGGCATTGCGCGAGCAGCTTGAAACGGAAACCTCTCAGGGGCGGCGGGTTATCGCGGTGGCGACGCGCAGGCTCGACGCACAGGACGCCAACCGGCCCCTCGCTGAACTGGAGCAGGACCTCGAACTCGCCGGTCTGGTGAGCTTCGCCGATCCGCCGCGCGCCGGCGTCAGGGAAACGCTGGCGCAGGTGGCCAGCGCCGGTATCCGCACGCTGATGGTGACTGGCGATCACCCCGCCACCGCCGCCGCCATCGCCCGCCAGGTCGGTATCTCTGCCGATCGGGTACTCACCGGCGAGGGACTCGACCGCCTCGACGACGCCGCGCTCGCCAAGGCGGTGCGCGAAGTGTCGGTCTACGCCCGCGCTACGCCGCAGCACAAGTACCGGTTGGTGGTAGCGCTGCAAAAGAATGGCGAGGTGGTGGCGGTGACGGGCGACGGCGTCAACGACGCGCTGGCGCTCAAGGCTGCCGACGTTGGTATCGCCATGGGCATCAAGGGCACCGACGTGGCCAAAGAGGCGGCGCAGGCGGTGCTCGCCGACGACAACTACGCCACACTCGCGCGCGCCGTGTTCGAGGGCCGACATTTCTTCGACAACCTGCGCAAGGGCGTCAACTATTACCTTGCGGTCAAGGTCGGCCTGATCGCGACCTTCCTGCTACCTGTGCTCGCCGGGTTACCGCTGCCATTCTCGCCGATCCAGATCATCCTGCTGGAACTGTTCATGGACCTCGCCGCCTCGGCGGGCTTCGTT
>DATBWU010000278.1:0-17141 GCA_036514635.1 Anaerolineae bacterium
CACCGGTCTGGTGCTGTCGGCGTGTGGTGGCGGTGGTGCCGGGGGCGATCCGGTATCGACCGTGCAAGAAGTGTTCAGGCGAATGGAAGCTAAACAGTTCAACAATCTCGGCGAACTGGTGTGCGCCGACAAGAAAGATGAGTTCACCCAGCAGATGGACTTCAGTGCATCGATGTCCACCGCGTTCCCTGGCATCGACGCACAGCAAGTGCTAGACGCGCTGTCCATCAAGGTATCGAACCTCAGCGTCACGGAAGTCAGCCGCAGCGGTAACGAGGCGGTGGTTCATGTCAAAGGCACGCTGGGGATCTCCATCGACCCCGAAAAGTTCAAGCCCATATTGAAAGAGATGCTCAAAGCGCAGGGCCTGGGCGACGTGGACGACGCCACACTGGATCAGTTCATCGATCCGATTGTCGAGCAGGCCGAGCAGGGCACCGACATCGACAACGACGTGACGATGACGAATGAAGGCGGCAAGTGGCTGATCTGCGGGGACCTGGTGACTCCGTAGCCCGCGCCTAAGAGCCTGTCTGAAAAGTTGCTCGAAGCCCGCGTCTCGCGGGCGTCCACCGCGAGGACGCGGTGGACAGAGCACCGTATTTTGAGGTTTTCAGACAGCCTCTAACGAAACGAGGGCGAGCCGTATGGTTCGCCCTCGTTGTGTTGTGAAGCGCCGATCACCTGGTAACCCGCACCCGCGCGGGTATTCGACTGGGCAGGTGCACCCGGTGAGCCGTAAGCTCGTGTTGGCCCAGGCCGATCGACTCCGCCATCGCCAACGCGCTCAACACCGCGGCGTGAACGACCCGGCGCGGCGTGTACAGGCTCTTCCCGATCCACAACGGCGTGTACGACACTCGCTCGCGTTCAGCGGAGCGAATCAGGTAGTCCACTCCCCGTTGGATCGTTTCCTCAACATCCACTGTCGTGCCATAGCGCAAATAAGCCGACAGCGCCTGCACGCAGTAAGCCGTTTCCTCTGCCGTAGGCGTTTCGTAGTAGCCCCACGATCCATCGGCGTTTTGCGTGTTGACCATCCAGTACACCGCGTCATCGGCCAGGCAGCACGTCTCACGCAGTGCGATAACGGCGTGCGCCGTCGTGTAGTACGGCGAGGCGTGCCACTTGTCAAACCAGAAGGTCTGCAGCGTGCGCGAGCGCTCCAGAAAGCCCCGCACCTTTCGGATCATCCGATCGCGATCGGCGAAGCGAGGCGCGGCGTGCAGCGCGTCGAGCAGGTGCATGTGCGCGCTGATCGACGGATTGCGCTCGTACGGAAAGCACCGGAAATGATCGTCGGTCTCGAACTGCGCCAATGTCGCCGGATCAGGATTTAGCCCGGCCCAGGCCAGCACGCGGAAGACCATGGACGTGCCGTCCAGATCGGGCACGGCGAAATACGAGTTGTATCCTGCGCCGTGTTTGCGCTCGAACTCCTCGGCCAGCGCGGCCACGTGCGGCCGGATGGCGGAAGCCACTTCAGACGAATCGGGCCACACCAGCGCCGCGTGAAACAGCAGCCAGGCCGGCTCGAACACGTCGATCGGATCGACCGCCGGAGCCGCGCCGCCGTGGCGAGACAGCACGCCGATGAGATAATCGCGCGCCAGCAGGTTGTCCGGATCCTTCAGCAGATAGTATGCCGTCGCCGAGGGTGAAGAGGCAATCGACCCGTTAGCATCCTGCAGGCCGTTGACGCGGTGCACGTCCAGGCGGTTGCCCAGGAACTCGGCGCTGAAAATCGTCGAGACGGTGCGGGTGTAGATCAACTCGGGCGGGATCAACTCCAGTTTGGCCTGCCGCATGCGCCCGATCTTCGCGAACGAATTGTAAGGGAGATGCAGCCGCTGGCTTCGGGCTTCATCCAAGAGGGTCGGCAAGATGAGCTCGGAGCCGATCAGATCGTAGGGGTCGATCTGAAGGCCGGCCAGGTTGTGCCAGATGGCACGCTGCGCGGCTTCCAGACGGTCCGACCAGATACCACTGCCCAATCGCTCACTCCAATACGACAGGGTCAACGCGCCGATGAGCGTCGAAATCAGCCGATCGTGATAATAGTGCAGGCACGCTCCCCAACTGCCATCGGTATGCTGATTCGCCAGGAGCCAATCGAGCGCGTCTGGAAAGGCTGGTCGATCGGGGTTGTGTCGATCGGGCACACGCGCCGCCCAGGCCGTGTCGTACGCGGTCGGATCGATAGAACTGGTGCTCGGCGTGGACAGCACCTCATGGAGCTCGGCACGCCACGAGGAGCGCGTGGTCGCGGCCGGCACGTCCCCACACGAAATGCCTTCTTGCTTTCCGAGATCGAGTTCAAGAGTCATCGCCGCCCTTTCAATAGTTACTGATGTCCAGAACAGGTGCGGGGCCTCGTTGGGCGCGCAGGCTTTGGGAACCACCCCCTGGCGCAGCGTAGGGGGCAACTCGCGCCGCAGGTCTCCAGCCGGTGGGCGATCACGCCCTGTCCGGTGCGAAGCACCGGGGGCGCGCTAGGCGGGAGACGAGCACACCCTGGTGCTCTGCACGAGCGTCAGTAGTGTTCGGCACATCATTGGCTCAAGGGATGAGCAAATTATGAGGACTGCGATGGAAGCCGTTGATGTGCAACTATCGCAGTGTAACACGCGGAAGTGTGAATCGGGTGTGCGGCGTGTTGCCGGAGCAACCGATGGTCTTTCCAGACCATTTCAGTTGCATTGCGATTCAGGCAACGCCGCCGTCGTGGTCGGCCTCGCCGCGCCGGCGGCTCACGGGCGGCGGCAACACGTTGTGTCCCCTGGCGGCTCCATCACAAGTAACGCAATTCGATCGCTTTCTGCTCCAGCTCGGCACGGAACTCCGGCGCGGCGATGTCGATCAGGGAACGCGCGCGCTGGCGAATCGTCTTGGCATACAGGTCGGCCACGCCGTATTCCGTGACGATGTAATGGACGTGATTGCGCGTGGTCACCACGCCCGCGCCGAGCTTGAGCGTGGGCGCGATTTTGCTGAGGAGGTTCCCCTTGACGACGGCCGTGGAGGGCAAGGCGATGATCGGAATGCCGCCCTTGCTGCGTGACGCGCCGTAGATAAAATCGACTTGCCCGCCGACGCCGCTGTACAACCGCGTGCCGATGCTGTCCGAGCACACCTGCCCGGTCAGGTCGACTTCGAGCGCCGAGTTGATCGCCACCATGCGATCGTTTTGGGCAATCACGAACGGGTCGTTGACGTACTCGCTGGGATGCAGCTCGACGATCGGATTGTCGTGGGCGAACTCGTACAATCGACGGGTGCCAATCATGAACCCGGCGACGATCTTGCCCGGATGCAGCGACTTCAGCTCCCCGTCGATCACGCCGCTGCGCACCAGATCGATCACGCCGTCCGAGAACAACTCGGTATGGACACCCAGATGCTTGTGGTTAGTCAACAAGCGCAGCACGGCATCGGGGATGCCGCCGATACCGGTCTGAAGCGTCGCGCCGTCAGGGATCAAGCCTGCAATGTGCGCGGCGATGCGCTGCGCCAGGTCGGTGGGATCGCCCATCGGCAGTTCCGGCAGCTCGTAATCGACCGGCACAATGTAATCGATCTTCGAGACGTGGAGGAACGAGTCGCCCAGCGTGCGCGGCATGTTCGGGTTGACTTCGGCGACGACGGTTTGGGCCGCCTGCGCCGCCGTCTTGGTCACGCCGACCTCGACGCCGAACGAGCAGAAGCCGTGTTCGTCGGGCGGCGTGACGTGAATCAGCGCCAGGTCGAGCGGCAGGTAGCCGTGCTTGAACAGGCCGGGAATTTCGGACAGGAAGCACGGCGTGAAATCGGCGCGGCCATCGTTGACGGCCTGCCGCACGTTGTCGCTGATGAACAGCGTGTTGACGCGCAGGTGGCCCTGCATCTCCGGTGCGACGTAGTCAGCGCCGCCGACGGTCAACACCTGCACGATCTCCACGTCGCGCAGTTCGGACGCGCGCGCCACGAGCGCCGCCAGCACTTTCTGCGGCACGGAGCAATTGCCGGTGAGGAACAACCGCTGGCCCGATTGGATCGCGGCAGCGGCCTGCTCCGGCGTGGCGATCTTGCGGCGGTAAGTGTCCATCCAGTTCATGGGGGCTACGCCTCCGCCAGGTTAAGCGAAGACACCAGCACTGGATTGACGATCTTGCCGTCGTGCGTGGCGACGCCGCGTCGCAGTTCGGGATGCCCGGCCAGCGTCGCATCAAGTCCGCTCATGGCGATCTCGTAGATGAAGGGCCACGCGGCATTGTTGAGGGCGTGCGTCGCCGTGCGCGCCACGACCGAGGTCATGTTCGGCACGCAGTAGTGAGTCACATTCTCCTCGATGAAGGTCGGATCGCGGTGCGTCGTGGGCCGGCTGGTCTCGACACAGCCGCCCTGGTCGATGGAGATGTCCATGATCACGGAACGCGGCTTCATGGTCCGCACCATTTCGCGCGTGACCAGCATTGGCGCGCGCGCGCCGGGTTGGAGCACGGCCCCGACTACCACGTCGGCAAACTTCATCACCTTGCGCAGATTGAACGAGTGGGAGACCATCGTCACCAATCGGGAGCCGGGATCGTACATCGCATCCAGTTGCTGCAAGCGGGTGAGATCGCGATCGAGCACGTACACGCTGGCACCCGCGCTGAGAAAAGCGCGTGCGGCAGCCGATCCGACTGTGCCCGCGCCGATGATCACTACCTCGGCGGGCGGGACGCCGGGCACGCCTCCCAACAAGATGCCTTTGCCGCCCCGATCATTCTGCAGTAGTGTGGCGGCGACCTGGGGGGCCATACGGCCCGCCGCCTGGCTGAGCGGCTTCAAGACCGGCAGCGTGCCATCGTCATTCTGGATCGTCTCGTAGGCGATCGCCGTGATTCGCTTGATCAGGAGATCCTCCACGCGCTCTCGTCGACCGGCGGCCAGGTGCAGGAAGCCCAGCAACGTGCAGCCGTCGCGCAGCCAATCCACTTCCTCAGCCGTCGGCCGCACGACTTTAAGGACCAGGTCCGCGCGGCCGTAGGCCTCTTCGGGCGAGTACACGATGCGCGCCCCCGCGCGCTCGTAATCGACATCCGAGAAACCGGCGCCTTTGCCGGCTTCTTTCTCCACGTAGCACGTGTGCCCACCGGCAGTCAGCAATTCGACTCCGGCCGGCGTCAACCCCACGCGATATTCATTCGGTCGCCGCTCGCGCGGCACACCAATATTCATCATGCCTCCCCTCTGAGAGGCTGTCTGAAAAGCATCGGAAGACCGGCTTTAGCCGGTCAAAGCGCCGACTAAAGTCGGCGTTCCGATTCGCGCAAGCCACTTTTCAGACAGGCTCCGAGTTCACCGCAGAGAGCGCAACCCCGCAAAAAGACGCAGGGCAGGCGGACGCAGAGAGTCCCTCTTTCTCTGCGCCCACTGCGGTTCAAACTCATTTCTGCCGCGCGCGCACCAGTAAAATGGGGCAGTGCGCGTGTCGCATCACTTTCTCGGCGACGCTGCCATACGCCCATCGCGCCAGGCCGGTGCGGCCATGCGTGCACATGGCGATCAGGTCGGCTTGCACGTCTTCGGCAAAAGCGATGATTTCCTCCGCCGGCTCGCCGAAGCGCACTTCGACTTTCGCAGTCACGCTGCCGTGCGCCAAAGCGAGTGCGATACCATGCAGGTAATTGCGCAATTCCTCTTCGATGCGGTCGCGCTCCTGCACCTGCGTTTCGAAGTCGGTTCGGCTGACGACGAGCGGGTACATGCGAACCGGCGCGGCGGGTGTCGCCACGGTCGCCAGCGGCGCAACAGAGATGAGATACACCGCCGCCGCGCGACCCTGAAGTAAGTCTTTGACATACGGCAAGGCTTGCTCGGCCAATGTGGATCCATCCAGGGGGATCACGATGTTCCGATACACGGCGCCCTCCTCGTGGCTTGAGGATTTGAAGCGCGCTACATTGTAGCACCGGCCCATCCGTCACCGCAACCGGCCATTTCATCGCAAAGACCGCAGAGAGCGCAGAGACCTCCTGAAAACTCTGCGCCCTCTGCGGCCTCTGCGGTTAGTCCTTTCAGTGTCTGACAGCCTCGACTTTGACTGCGCAGACCTTGTATTCTGGAATCTTGGCTACCGGGTCGAGCGCGGCGATCGTCAGCTCGTTGGCATTCGCCTCCGGGAAGTGGAAGTTGGCATACACCATGCCCGGCGGCACGCGATCGGTCACCCACGCTTCGGCCTCGATGCTGCCGCGCCGCGAGGTGACACGCACGCGCCGGCTGCCGTTGAGGCCCAGGTGCTCGGCGTCGTCCGGGTTGACTTCGATCCGTGGCCGGCCGTAGACCGCCATCAGCCCCTGTGCCCGACGGGTCAGCTCGCCGCCGTGCCAATGGTACAGCACGCGGCCCGTGCTGAGGATCATGGGGTAGTCATCGTCGGGTAATTCGGCGGGCGGAATGTGATCGATTGGCACAAACTTGCCCTTGCCGCGCGTGAACTGACCGACATGCAGGATCGGCGTGCCTGGATGATCAAGGCTCTTCACCGGCCACAGCAAGCGTTCGCCGCGCTCCAGCCGCTCGTGCGTGACACCGGCATAGCTGGGCGTGAGCGCGTTGATCTCAGCCATGATCTCCGCAGTACTCCCATACGTCCATACGGAATACGGCCCTCCTGCCTCCTGCCTCTTGCCTCCTGCCTCTTGCCTCCTGCTCCTTGCCGCTTGCTCCCCGCCTCCCGCCAGCACCCACCTCGCCAGGTCCGCAATGATTCGCCAGTCCTCACGGGCCTCGCCTTCCGGCTCGATCGCCTTGCGCACCATCTGGATGCGTCGCTCCGTGTTAGTGAACGTGCCCGTCTTCTCGGCGAACGATACGCCGGGCAGCAGTACATCGGCATACTTCGACGTTTCCGACGGGAAGATTTCCTGGAGGACGATGAAGTCGCACTGCTCCAGGCAATGACGGACGTGGCTGCTATCCGGGTCGCTCATCACCGGGTCTTCGCCCAGAATGTACAGCGCGTGAATCTTGCCGTCGAGAATACCGGGGATCATCTCGGTGACGGTCAGGCCGACCTTGTCAGGAAGGATGAAAGATGAGGGATGAGAGATGAAGGCTTCATCCTTCTCCAGGCTCCATGCCGCTGCGAACTTCTCGCGCACCTTAGCGTCCGTCACGGGTTGGTAACCGGGGAAGACATTCGGCAGCGCGCCCATGTCACACGCGCCTTGTACGTTGTTCTGGCCGCGCAGCGGATTCACGCCGCCGCCTGGCACGCCCATGTTGCCCAGCAGCATTTGCAGGTTCGCCAGATCCATCACATTGCGCACGCCGACGATGTGCTGCGTGATCCCCATCGCCCATATCACAGCCATCGGCTTATTCGTCGCCAGGATTTCGGCGGCCTTGTATAGTTTCTCGATCGGCACGCGCGTAATCTCGGCGACTGTCTCCGGCGGATACTGCATCACCGTCGCCTTGAACTCTTCAAAGCCCTCGGCGCGCTCGGCGATGAATGACTTGTCCTCCCAGCCCTTCTCCAGGATGATGTGCATCAACCCGTTGAGGAGCGCTATGTCGGTGCCGGGCCGATGCCGCAGGTGCAGCACGGCAAACTCGGCGATGTCGATCTTGCGCGGATCGGCGACGACGAGTTTCATCTGGCGACGCAGCACGGCCTGTCGAATCTTCGTGCCGAGCACCGGGTGCTGCTCGGTCGTGTTCGAGCCGATGATCAGCATCGCCTGCGCGTGCTCCACCACGTCGTCCATCGAATTGGACATCGCGCCCGAGCCGAAGGAAGCGGCCAGACCGGCCACCGTGCTGCTGTGTCAAAGCCGGGCGCAGTGGTCGATGTTGTTCGTCCCGATCACCTGCCGGGCGAACTTGTTCATCAGGTAGTTTTCCTCGTTGAGGCACTTGGCCGAGGCCAGCACGCCGACACTGTCCGCGCCGTGAGCGTCGCGCGCCTCACGCAGCTTCCGCGCGGCGATGTCCAGCGCCGTGTCCCAATCGACCTCGACCCACTCTCCCCTGTCTCCTGCCTCTTGCCTCTTGCCCCCTGTCTCCTGCCCCTTGCCTCCTGCCCCTTGCGCCCTGCCTCCCGCCGCCTGCCGCCTGCCCTCTCCTTCCAGCAAATACTTCCTGACCCTCGGCCTCTTCAATCGATCCGGGTGATGCACAAAGTCATATCCATACCGGCCCTTGACGCACAGCGCCATGCCATTCACCGGCGCGTCCGGGTTCGATGTCACGCGGATAATGCGGTTGCCCTTCACGTTCAAATCGAGCTGGCAGCCGACGCCGCAGTACGTGCAGGTCGTCGTCACTCGCTTGTCGGGCCGACCCAATTGGATCGACATCCGATCGTCGAGCGCGCCGGTCGGGCAGAAGGCCGCACACGCGCCGCACGACTCGCAGCGCGCTTCGAGCATGGCCTCATTCGCGCCCGCCGCGATGCGCGTGTTGTAACCCCGCCCGAATAATCCCCACACGAATCGGCCTTGCACCTCGGCGCACGCCCGGACGCAGCGGCTGCACAGGATGCACTTGTTGAGATCGACCCACACGAACGGGTTGGGGTCGCTGTCTACTTTGTAGCGCGTCTCCAGCATTGCGCCGTCGAGCGGCTTCGCATCACACTGCTTGACCCAGCGCTCGAATTCGGTATCAGGGTGATCGGGCGAGTAACCCGCGTCGTGGTAGGTGGAGAGAAGCAGCGACAGCACGCTGCGGCGCGACTCGGCCAATGCCTCGCTCTCAGTGCGGACGACCATCTTGTCCGCCGCCCGAAGCGTGCAGGCCGCTTGAGAAAACCGTGCGCCTGCGACCTCGACGACGCACAGGCGGCAACCGCCATAAGGCGTCAGCGCCGGATGATCGCACAGCGTCGGGATCGTGATTCCGATTCGCCGCGCGGCCTGTAGCACCGTCGTCCCTTCGGGCACTTCGACATATCGATCGTTGATTGTCAGGGCCGGCATGGATTCCCCCTAAAGTCGGCACTCCGGTTCTGGAGTTTTCATGTTCAGTATAACGACACCGCCGCGCAGGCGGGAGTGATAATTGTCATGTCCCAACAGGCAGGTTTCACTGCCCGACCCAAACAAAAAGCGCCGCTTCTCGCGGCGCTCAGAGTGTGAGTGGTTCCGGTTAGCGGGCTTTGTCCGTCCCATTTCCGGCTGCCTGGCCGGAAGTGGCGGGCGTGCGCCCGTTTCCATTGAGTGGACGCTTAAAATACCAATGCACTTCGGGGCCATTCGCCGCGCCCGTGCCTTCATACGATAGGACAGATACCAGTTCCCAGCCATCCCAGCCCAGTTTGAGCGCTAACTGCTCCGGCGTCCCGTCCAGGGGCGACCACGGCCTGGTCGGATCGCGATAAAACACGACCGAGGGCCTCACCATGTCATAGCGCGACGAAACCTGCCAGCGCAGCTCACAATATTCCCATTGTGTCATCGATCGACCTCGCCGTTCCAGGGATAGCGTAAGCAGTCTACGCCACCCGGCATAACACGGCCATAAAAGGGTGGTCGAGTTGAGTTGCGCTCGCATTGCAACTACCTTACGGCACATTCAGCGAACGCGATCGGCCTTCCTCCCTTCTGGTATGGTTCTCACGCCGGTTGTGCGGATTTGGCCGCTGGTGCGATGATCTCGAAATGCTTGACATCGATTCGATCTCATGCTATTCTACCTGATGTGGAATAGCGAGAAAACCAGATGACTCACTCAACGGTCGATGATCTCCTTGAGCAGTGGGAAGAAGCCTACAAGAAGGGACTGCTGACCTTCTGGCTGCTCTTGCTGCTGCACGAGCAGCCATGCTACGCCTTCGAGTTGTCGGCCGCGGTGGCGAAGGCCAGCAACGAGACGATCGCCGCCGACGATCAAAGCATCTATCGCGCGCTCAAGCGCTTTGAGGGCATGAAGATCGTGTCGAGTTACTGGGAGGAATCGCCGCAAGGCCCGCCGAGAAAGTATTACCGACTGAGCGACTTGGGCGAAGAACTGCTCAAGAGATTCATCCAGCGCAACATCATGCTGTATCAAGATGAGTCGGTCGAAAAGCGCGTCAAGGCCGTGCTGAACGGCGCGGCGTGAGAACATGGAGGTTCGACATGAACGACAAGCATCCCATTTCACTCGGGCGGTGGTACGGGCTGCTATGCTTTGGCGCGGGCAGCATCCTTACGATCATCATCTCCACTATCGAGCAAGGTTGGGGACCCCTGAGTGGTATTCGACCCATGATCGGAATGGCGACGCTCTTCTGGGTCGTGCTGGGCGGAGTGACCGGCGCATGGATATTGCTCGGACGCGGCTGGCGGGAACTGGATCGCAATATCCGCATTCGTCTAGCAACCGCTTACTTGATCCTCGGCTGGGCCGGGCTCTTCAGCATGACGATGACCATGCCAGCGGCCAATGGGTTGATTATTTTTCTTAGCATCACGGCCGCCATTGTCTTTATCGCCCACGGGCTTGAAGGCCGCCAGCGCAAGCACGACGAAGGCGACATCTTCCCCTAACCACAACGCTCGCGGCGGATACCTGCACCCACCCCGCCTGCGCGCCCCCGGCGCGTAGCGCTCCCCTTCGGGCAGGGCGTGCGGTGTTTGCAGATGCGGTGTGAGTAATCCGGCGGAAGCGAGCGCCCTCCGTTTTTATCCGCTTGTCCGCTTCTCATCCGTTGACGACCTACCTCTCCTCAAACGCCAGCGTGTACAGGTCATAGTAGCGACCGCGTTGCGCCAGCAGCTCGTGGTGCGTGCCGCGCTCGACGATCTGGCCACCATCGATGACCAGAATCAGATCGGCTTTGACGATCGTGCTCAAGCGATGCGCGATGACGAATGCGGTGCGACCTTGCAGCAGCGCCGCCAGCGCAGCCTGAATCCTCTTCTCCGTCTGCGTATCGACGCTCGACGTAGCCTCGTCGAGTATCAGGACGCGCGGATCGGCCAGCAGCGCACGCGCGAACGAGATTAACTGCCGCTGTCCGACCGACAATACCGCCCCACCCTCTTCCACCTCCGTGTTGTACCCATTCGGCATCCTCGCGATGAATTCGTGCGCGCCGACAGCCTCCGCCGCCGCGAGCACCTCGTCGTCCGTCGCGTCCGGCCGCCCAAAGCGGATATTGTCGGCGACCGTCCCACCGAACAGGAACGTGTCTTGCAGCACGACGCCCATTTGACGGCGGAGCGATTTCTGCGTCACGCCGCGCACATCGATCCCGTCGATACGCACGCGCCCGCCGGTCACGTCGTAAAAGCGCGTCAGCAGTTTGACCAGCGATGACTTTCCCGCGCCCGTCTCGCCGACCAGTGCCACCATCTGCCCCGGCTGCACTTCGAACGAAACGCGGCTCAGCACCGGCGCGCCGTCTTCGTAGGCGAAACTCACGTCCTCGTACGACACGTGCCCATCGATGCGCGGCATCTCGATCGCGTCCGGCCGATCGACGATCTCGGCGTCGGTGTCCAGCACCTCGAAGATGCGCTCGCCCGCCGCCATCGTCGATTGGAAGGTGTTGTAGCGCTGCGCCAGATCGCGGATCGGGTTGAAGAACTGGTCGATGTACAGCACGAACGCGACCAGCACGCCCGGCGTGATCGCCTGGCCCAGCACCTGTGATCCGCCGATCCACACGACCAGCCCGGTCGCCAGCGAGCCGATGAAATCGACCGTCGGAAAGAAGACGGAGGTCAACAACGCCGAAGCAACATTGGCGTCGAAATTGTCGTTGTTGACGTCGTTGGCGAAGCGATCGTAATTGTGCTCCTCACGCGAGAACGACTGCACCACGCGCACGCCGGCGATGTTCTCGGCCAGCGTGCCGGTGACGCGGCTCTGCGAGCGGCGCGTCCAGCGATAAGCCTCGCGCGCGCGGCTGCGCCACAGCGCCGTGGCGACGCCCATCACCGGCAGCACCAGAAACGTCAGCAGGCTCAAGCGCCAATCGAGCAACAACATCGTCACGACCAATCCGACCAGATACAAAACATCGCGCACGACGGCAACCAGCGCCCAGGTGATCATCTCGCGCATCACGCCGACGTCGTTCACTACACGCGAGATCAACCGACCTACGGCGTGGCGCGAAAAGAAGCCCAGGCTCAACACCTGTAAATGGTCGAACAGTTCCGCCCGCAAGTTGAAGATAATCGTCTGCCCGGCCACGGCCATGATGCCGATGCGCGCGCGGGTGAACAGCCACCACACCAGGTAGACCAGCATATAGGCGGCGGTGGCGAGCCACAACACGTTCGCAGCGCCGAGGGTGACGCCGTTATCGATGGCGACTTTGATCAGGAACGGTCCCGCCAGGTCGCCGATGGTCGCCACGAGCATGAAAGCCATCGCCAGCGCAATCGCACGCCGCTGCGGCGTCAGGTAACCCAGCAGTCGCCGCGCCACGCGCGGATCGTAAGCCTTGCCCAGCACCTCGTCATCGGTTTGAAGATTGATTCGCTTCGCAACAGCCTGGCCGATCATCGATTGACAGCCTTCCGTCGAATGCTATACTGCGCGCGGTCCTGGATTGCGCTTTTTAACAGATTGCCTGCAGATACCAAGACCGCTCGAAGCCCGCGTCCGCGCGGGCGTCTGTCCTGGCCGACCGCGAGGACGCGGTCGGCGAGCAAAAGCGCAAATGTGGCATTGTCGAACTATGCCGACCTCTTCCGACACACTCTTCGAACGAGCCGGTCGCCTCATCGCGATTCTCGCCGCCCTGGCGCTGGTCGCGCTGACGACCCTGCCGCTGTTCGCGCTGCTTGTGCGCGCACTCGAAGAAGACCTCGCTGCACAAATGCTCGACCCCAGCGTCGGCGCAGCCATTCGCCTCAGCCTGCTCACGACGCTGATCAGCGCGATCGTGATCCTCGTCACCGGCACGCCGCTGGCCTACGTACTGGCGCGCTATCGCTTTCGCGGGCGAGACACGCTCGACGCGCTGATCGGCCTGCCGATCGTCTTGCCGCCCGCCGTCGCCGGCATCGCACTGCTGATGGCGTTCGGGCGGCGCGGCGTGTTGGGCGGCGCACTCACCGCGCTAGGCATCTCGCTGCCGTTCACCACCGCCGCCGTCGTGCTGGCGCAAACATTCGTAGCGGCGCCCTTTTACGTGCGGGCCGCCAAAGTCGGCTTCGCGAGTGTGCCGCACGAGCTCGAAGAAATGGCGCTGGGCCTGGGTGCCTCCAGCTGGCAGACGTTTCTTCGCGTCACACTGCCGCTGGCGCGGCGCGGGCTGGCCTCCGGCTTGGGACTGGCCTGGGCGCGCGCGTTGGGCGAATTCGGCGCGACGATCCTGTTCGCAGGCAACCTCATCGGTCGCACCCAGACGATGCCGCTGGCGATTTACACCGGCTTGGAATCCGATCTCGGCGCAGCGCTCGCCGTCGCCATCCTGCTCGTCGGCATCTCGCTGATCCTCATGCTGCTCCTGCGGCTCGTCACACGCGAGGTCGGTGGACTTGACTGAACACCGGCGAAGGACTGAGGACGAAATCGCGGCGGAGTTCCTCCTGATCGCGCAACTGCAAATCGTAGATCTCCCGGTACAGCCCACCCTCGCCGAGCAGCGCCGCGTGCGTGCCGCGCTGGACGATGCGACCATGCTCAAGCACCAGAATGAGATCCGCTCGCTTCACCGTCGTCAGGCGCTGAGCGATGACGAACGTCGTGCGACTCCTCATCAACTCCGCCAGCGCCTGCTGAATCTGATACTCCGTTTGCGTATCGACCGACGAGGTGGAGTCGTCGAGAATCAGGATGCGCGGGTGCATCAGCAGCGCGCGGGCAATCGCCACGCGCTGGCGCTGTCCGCCCGATAACGTGACACCCTTCTCGCCGACGACCGTGTCGTAGCCGTTGGGGAACGACAGGATGAATTCGTGCGCGCGCGCCGCCTGCGCTGCGGCGATAATCGCGTCCGGCGGCGCATCGGGCCGGCCAAAGGCGATGTTGTCGCGGATCGACATCGAGAACAAAACCGATTCCTGCAAGACGATGCCGATCTGCGACCGCAGCGACTTCAGCGCGCAGCGGCGCACGTCGATGCCGTCGACGAGCACCGCGCCGGACGTCACGTCGTAGAAGCGCGGGATCAGGTTGATGATCGTCGATTTGCCCGACCCGGTCGGCCCGATCAGCGCCACGACCTGATCCGGCTCGGCGACGAACGACACGTCCTGCAGCGCCGCGCGCACGGTGGCGTGACTCTCGCCGTCGTGGAGCGGCCCGGTCTGCGCGGGCCGATGATAGGCAAACGTGACGCGATCGAACTCGACCCGGCCTCGCAGCGGCGGCAGCGAGATCGCACCGGGCGGATCGGCGATGGCGATCGGCGTGTCGAGCACTTCGAAGATGCGGACCGCCGACGCGGTCGCTTCGCCGAGCATGTTGACGATCCATCCCAGGCGCTGGGCCGGCATCGACAAGAGCAGCACATACGAGTTGAATGCGACCAGCTCGCCCAGTGTCAACCGCCGATCGATGACGAGCTGCCCGCCGAAGCCGATCACCAGCGCCGTGGAGGCGATCACGAAAACCTGCATGAGCGGCATCGCATTCGCCCAGTAGCGGATCGTCTTCACGCGGCTGTCGTACAACTCGCGGTTGCCGGTCGCGAAGCGATCGCGCCGATCGCTCTCTCGCGCAAACGCCTTGACCACCTGCATCCCGGTGAGCGTCTCCTGCAAAACCGTGCTGATGCGTGCCAGCGCCTGATCGATGCGCGTGAAGTACGGCGTGATGACGACGCCGAAGCGGATCGTGTAGGCAACCAGGAACGGCATCGGAATCAGCGCGATGAGCGTCAGGCGCGCGTTGGCCGAGAACAGAATGACCAGGACGCCGGCAAACAACAGCAGGATGTTGATCAGATCGACGAGCGCGAAGCCGACGAAGCGCTGGACGTTGCTCACGTCCTCGGTGCAGCGAGCGAGCAATTGCCCGGTCTGCGAGTGGTCGTGATAAGCGAACGGCAGCCGCTGAATGCGCTCGTACAGCGCGTCGCGGACGTCGTAGGCCAGGCGATGGCTGAGCCATTCGGCGGTGTAGCGTTGCACGAAGTTGAGCACCGATCGCACCAGGCCAATGCCGATCAGCCCCAGGCCAATCGTCGCGACGAGGCCCGCGTCGCCCTGCGCCAGGCCGAAGTCGATGGCGTCGCGCAGCAGGCGCGGGACGATCAGGCTGAGCAACGTGATCAGAATGAGGCAGACCGTCGTCGCGATAACTCGCCGCCAGTAGGGACGGGAGAAGGTCAGCAATCGAATTAAGGATCGCATATTCTTATTATGCGCCTCGGACGCGGAAACGTGACAGGAGAATATCGGATTGCAGAATGCGGGTTTCGGATTCTAATCCATCCGCATTCCGAAATCCGCAATCTAAAAATCACACTTTAATGGTCTGCCATTTGCCACTGCGGAAGCGCAGCCAGAAGAAGAGGGCGCGGACGGCGAAGTCGGCCAAGATGCCCAGCCACGCGCCGGCCAGTCCCCAGCCCAACACGTTCGCGCCGAGGTAAGCCACGCCCAGACGTACGCTCCAGATCGAGACGACGGTGATGACCAACGTGGTGCGCGTATCGCCCGCGCCGCGCAGCGCGCCGGAGAAGACGAACGAGGCGGCCATGAACGGCTGCGCGAACGCGGCGATGTGGATCGCCGAGATGGCCGCGGCCACCACGCCCGGATCGCCGGTGAAGATACGCAGGATCGGCTCGGCCAGCAGATACAGCACGACGGCCATCACCAGCATTACGCCAAGCGCCAGCCGGAACGAGGCGTACGCGCTCTCGTGCGAGCGGCGCGGATCGCCCGCGCCCAGCCCCTGCCCCACCAGGGCCGTCGCCGCGACGGCGAAGCCCCAGCCCGGCAGGTATGACAGTGACATGATGCGCAGGCTGACGTTGTGCGCGGCGAACGTGGCTGTGCCCAGTCCGGTGATGACCGTGACCAGACTGACCAGCGCCAACTGGAGCAGCACTTGCTCCGCACCGGCGGGTAGGCCGACATTGAGAATGCGCCTCAAGCGGGCGAGGTCGGGTCGCCAACCTTCCCTCGCCAGGCGAATGCTGGCGCGACTCCGCAACAACATCCACACCACGCTCGCGCCGATCACGCTGCGCGCAATCATCGTCGCCAGGCCCGATCCGAACACGCCCAACTGCGGCGGGCCATACACCAGGGTGATGCCTAACACGGCGTTGACGATCAATTGCAGGCCGGTCAATAGCATCGGCGTGCGGGTGTCGCCCGCCGCGCGCATCGAGGCGGTTCCGATCAACCCCATCGCCGTGAGCGGCAGCGAAAGGGCGATGACGTGCATAAACGGCACGCCCAGCTCGACGACGTCGGGTTCTGCGCCCAGGCTCTGCAAAATGCCCGGTGCGAAGACGATGACGAGAAGAGCGGCGATAGTGCCCATCGCCCCGGCGGCGAGAAGTCCCTGCTGCACGGTTCGCCCGGCGTCGATGCGTTCGCCTGCGCCGATATGCCGCGCGACGAACGCCATGCACCCGACGGCGATCGCCCCGAAAAAGGCCAGGGCCAGCATCACCACCTGACCCGTCAGGCCGACCGCCGAGAGCGAGGCCGCGCCCAGATGGCCGACGATGAACAGATCCGTCAGATCGACCCCGGCAAACAAGACTTGCTCGATGACTGCCGGCCAGGCCAGCCTGAGCACGATACGCGTGATGCCGGGACGCAACGGCTGCGCAGCGATGACTATTGGGCGTGAAGACAACAAAGCCCCGGCGCGCAGGCCAGGGGCACGAGACAAACCTTTCACGATTCTCACCAGGTACCTTTCCGTCCGCTCCGGGCGGAGCGGCGGCGCTCATCATATCATGCCCTGACACTCATGACAACGTGATGAGCCGCGGAGGCGGCAGAGAACAGTAACCGGGTTCCCCAATACCCCGAAGCACAACCAGGGGTGAGAAACCCGGTTTCTCTGGCTCTTGTTCGGCTACACCGAGTCGATCATGACTACGTCGGTTACGGCAACGTGCAGCCAGGCGGCGGCTCGATCGAGTAGGACTGCGAGAAGCTGTGGCCCGACTCGTCAATCACGCGTATCTCACCCAGCCACACCTTGCAGCGTGCCCAGCGAACGATGTAGTACGCTTCCGATCCGACCCGCTCATCCCA
>DATBWU010000279.1:0-13857 GCA_036514635.1 Anaerolineae bacterium
GATGACCGGGGCGACCTGCAAACCATCGTAGCCCGGCCGGATGCCCAGGATCCACTGCGTGATGGCGACATAGTTCCAGGCGGCGGCGCCTGTCAACCAGGAATTCTTGGCCTCGCCATAGGACGGGGCATCCCGGCCGGCGATCATCTGCGCGTAAACATACGGCTCGCACTTATGCAGGTCGCTGAGTTCCTCGCGCGCCGACGGATTGATGCGCAGGTAGTAATCGTGCGCCCGGTCCCCTCGCCCGACCATCGTTTCGGCGATCATGATCCACGGGTTGGTGTGGCAGAAAATGCCCGCGTTCTCCTTGTAGCCGGGCGGGTAAGACGAAATCTCGCCCAGATGTAGATAATAGCGTGAGTAGGCCGGCTGCTGCAAGATGATGCCGTGCGGGGTCGCCAGGGTCTCGCGCACCGAGGCCAGGGCCTTCTCCGCGCAGCCATCGTCCAGCCCAATCCCGGCCATAATGCAGATGCCTTGCGGCTCGATGAAGATTTGGCCTTCGTCGCGCTCACGCGATCCGACTTTGTCGCCGAAGGCGTCGTATGCGCGCACGAACCAGTCGCCGTCCCAGCCGTGTTCCTTCACGCTCGCCGTCATGCGCTCGGCTGCGGCCAGATATTGGCGGGCCTCCTCTTCCGATTGGTGGTGCTGCGCAATGTCTGCCAGTTCCTTCGCTGCCAGCACAAACAGGCCGGCGATGAAAACCGACTCGGCCACGCCGCTCTCGCGGTTCGTCGTTGTCTGGAACGATTCGCCCGGCTCTTCCGAGAAGCAATTCAAGTTCAGGCAGTCGTTCCAGTCGGCGCGGCCAATCAGCGGCAGCCCGTGAGGGCCGAGGCGCTCCAGGGTGTAGCGCAGGCTGCGCTGCAAGTGCTCGTACAGCGGTTGCTTGGAGCCGGGCTTGTTATCGTACGGAACCGGCTCGCTCAAGATGCTCCAATCGCCGGTTTCTTTCAGGTAGGCCGACACGGCCAGGATCAACCACAGGGGATCGTCGTTGAAGTTGCCGCCGATGTCGTTGTTGCCGCGCTTGGTCAGCGGCTGATACTGGTGGTACGCGCCGCCGGTCTCCATTTGTGTCGCGGCGGTATCGAGGATGCGCTCTCTCGCGCGCGCAGGCACCATGTGCACGAAGCCGAGCAGGTCTTGATTCGAATCGCGGAAGCCCATGCCGCGCCCGATGCCCGACTCGAAATACGACGCCGAGCGCGACAGGTTGAACGTGACCATGCATTGATAGGCGTTCCAGATGTTGACCATGCGGTTGGTGTGCACGTCGGGCGTGTTCACTTGCATGACGCTCAACAGCCCGTCCCAGTAGTCACGCAGCGCGTCGAACGCGGCATCGACCGTGGACTTTTCCAGATACTTGCCGATGGTGGGTCGGACAGTTTGTTTGTTGATCGTCTGCGAGTCCGGCGGATCGAATTTCTGGTCGCGCAGGTTCTCGTGATAGCCCAACACGAAAACGACGTGGCGCGTCTCGCCGGGTGCGAGCGTCAACTTGACGTGATGCGACCCGATCGGCTGCCAGCCGTGCGCGACCGAGTTGGTGGATTCGCCGCGCGCGACGGCCAGCGGCTCGTCCCAGCCGCGATACGGCCCCAGGAACGCCTCGCGCTGCGTGTCGAACCCGGCCAGCGGCTCGGAGCAGGCGAAGTAAGCGAAGTGATTGCGCCGCTCGCGGTACTCGGTCTTGTGGTAGATGACGCCGTCTTCTATCTCGACCTGGCCGGTGCTGAAGTTACGCTGATAGTTCGTCGCGTCGTCCCAGGCTTCCCACAGGCAGAACTCGATGCTGGAGAAAATGGAGAGGTGCGCGGCGGACTCACGGTGATTGGTCAACTGGAGATTCCAGATTTCGAGATTCTCGCCGAGCGGGACGAAGTAAGTCGTATGTGCCTCGATGCCCTTGAAGGTCGAGCCGATGATGGTGTAGCCCAGGCCGTGGCGGCAGGTGTAGTTCTCCACCTCGCGGCGGATCGGCTGCCAGGAGGGCGACCAGAACTCGGCGCTATCGTTATCGCGCAGGTAAATGTAACGACCGCCGATGTCGAGTGGCGCGTTGTTGAGTCGATAGCGCGTGAGCCGGCGCAGGCGGGCGTCTCGATAAAACGAGTAGCCGCCGGCGGTGTTGGAAATGATGCCGAAGTAGTTCTCGCTGCCCAGGTAATTGATCCAGGGCAGGGGGGTGTCGGGCTGCGAGATGACGTACTCGCGGTGTGGATCGTCGAAGTATCCGTAGCGCATGGGTCTACCTATTCTTGACGGAGTGTGATGTTCAACCGCTCGGCCAGCAAGTCGAGGTTCTGGTGCATCAGTGCATCGAGATCGAGCTTCGGTGCGGCCAGGACGTCGGCCCACAATTGTGTGAGTGCAACGCCCAGGCGATCTTCGACCAGCCCCCACCGCCGCATGGTCGGGAATGATCGCCCGGCCTGCATCGCGCGCACCATGATCTGGATGGCCGGGTCATCGGTGATGGCCGGATCGGTCATCGCGTCGACGCGCACCGGCAAGAGGCCGATCAGCGGGTTGTACTTGATCTGCACCGATCGCCGGGTCAAAAAGTGGATGAGCTTGAGCGCGTCGCTCGGGCGGCGCGAGTGTCTCCAGATCGCCAGATTCGATCCACCGACGAACGGGATGCCCGGTGGGATTGCCATGCCCCAGCTGGCCACCTGATCGGGCGTCGTGCGCCGATAGAGGAGGAAGGTCCACGATCCGCTGATCGTCGCGGCCGCCTGGCCCGTGGTGAACAGGCTATCGGCCAGGCCGCTTTCCTGGTGGCGTGCGGCCGGCGCGAGCCATTGATGCAGGTCATAATAGGCGCGGATGCCGGTGCGGGCTTCCGGCTGATCGAACAGGACACGCGTGCCGTCCTCGCTGATGAAATCACCGCCCGCGCCCCATATCCACGATGCGACCGCGTGTAACGTGATGTGCGTGAAGCGCGTCGGCACGCCCCACGGCGCAGTGACGCCGCCGGCTTGCAACCGGGCGAGTGTGCGCTTCAAGTCCTCGTGCGTCTGGAAGGCTGTCGCTTCCTCGATGCCGGCTCCTTCCAGCCAATCGCGCCGGTAGTAGATCAAGCGCGTATCGGCCAGCCAGGGGATGGCCCAGACTTCGGGGTTGCCGACGACCGTGCAGGTGCTCCAGATGGCGGGCAGAAAGGCGCCGGGGCCGCCGAACGAATTGACTTCGCCCGGCTGAAAGGGGTGCAGCGCACCTGTGGCGACCAGGTTGCTGAGCCATGTCGTGCCGACTTCGGAGATGTCCGGCCCGCTGCCGTACAGCGCCATTTTGACGATGTCGATCCACGCAGTTTCCCACGGCAAGATGGTGAGTCGCACGTGGATGCGTGTTTCCTTCTCAAACTGGTCCAGCATGGCCTGGACATCAGTCATGGAAGGACCCCCGCGCGCCATCATGGTGAATTCGAGAGGCATGGTCAGACTCTTTATAGCGGTTTCCCTATTGATTTACGGCGACTGCTCGGCGGCAGTTGGACTGCCGCCGCAGTCCAACTGCGGCGGGAGCTGCATGACATTCGCAAACCCAAGCGGAATTCGCTCTAGGGGCGGCATCTCAGCCGACCCACATGTCGAATGCGAACAAGGCCGCCAACATCCCCATGAGCAGCACGCTCGCAGTCGTCCAGGCACGGTCGAAGGCCGGATGCCGGCCCAGGTGGCTCAGATACACGAACACCGGCGGCACGGCCAGCAGGTAGCGATGCATCCCCTGCGCCGGGCCGCTCGTCATCGACAGGATGATCACCGCCAGTCCGAACCACGCCAGCTCCGGATACCGTCGCCGCAGGGACAGGCACGCGACAAATCCCAGCACGATCGCGCCGAACTCGATCGCGTAATAGACTGCCGTTTGTGAGTTGGCGCCGGACAGTGATCGCAGCCCGGCGGCCCAGTTGTTGAACGAGACGTTGAATGCGAACAGCCCGCGCCCGAAGAAGTTGTCTTCGATCAGGCTGAAGGCCGCGCCCCACCAGGAGAGTTTCCAGACGATGAAAGCGATCAGGGGCGCAAAACCGATCAGGCCATTGCGCAGCGTGCGCCACGGGAAGCGCTGCGTGATGATCTGCTTCCACTCCATATCGAGGTCCGTCCACTCGCCGGTGCGTAACCAGGTGATTGCCAGTGGGATCACCAGCGCGACGCCGACGGCGCGCGTCCACGTGGCGAAGACGGCCAGCAGCGCCGCCCAACCGCGATGATTGCGGCGCATCAACGCCAGGCTGGTGAACGCCAGCCCGACGAACAAGCCCTCGGTGTACACCTGCACCAGGAAGAAGCCGGTCGGGAAAATGATCAGATAGAATGCCGCACGGATGCCGCCCGCGTCGGACAATTCGTCGCGGGTCATGTCGTACAAGGCCAACATCGCCGCTAACGCGCCGAGCGCCGAGACGATCACGGCGGCCAGCGTCGAGGTCGCAATCGGCGAGAGACCCAGGATGCTCAGCGGCAGGGCCACCAGCCGCACCGTGTAGGAATACATGGGGAAGAAGGCGTAGTTCAGGGACAATGTTGTGCCGAGTACGCTGATCGACCGCACCTGTGGATCGTCGTAGCCGAGCGTCGCGATCGACAGGTAGAACTCGGAGTCCCACGAGACTTGCGCATTTAGAAATGGATCGAGCAGGTATGGCTGATCGTCCTGGCTGGTAGGCCGCGTCTCGCGAGGCGTCCAGGACAGGACGTTATCGGGCTTGCTGATTGTGTAGCGAGCAGGGACGATGGCCTGATAGCCGAGCACGATGACGACCCAGGCAATCCAGATGAAAACGATCGCGCGAATGGATGAGTTGCGTAGCATAGCTGGAGTTACTTCTCCAAACCGGTGACGCGCACGCCGTGCATGAAAATGCGCTGCGCCAGGAACAGCACGATCACCGGCACGGCCATTAGCATCAGCGCACTGCCCTGCAGCATGTTGGGCGGCGGGAAGAAGCTCTGATAGTTCTGCACGGCGAACGACAGGGTGTATAAATCCGTATTGGTGCCCAGGTACAGGGCCGCCATGCGTGTCTCGTTCCACATGTAAAAGAATTGGAGCAGGGCGATGGTGACGACGACCGGGATCGACTGCGGCAGGATAATGTACGTCAGAATGCGCAGCGGGCCGGCCCCGTCGAGCATCGCCGCTTCGTCGAGGTCTTTCGGGATGCTCCTGAAGTTCTGCCGCAACAGAAAGATGAAGACGGCACTGCCGAACAGGTGCGGCAGGATCAGCGGCAGCCACGACCCCAGCGCGCCCAACCTCACAAAGATGAAATAGGACGGAATGAGCGTGATCTTCTCGGGGATCATGATCGTCGCGATCATGATGATAAAGAGCACGTCGCCGCCGGGGATGCGGAAGCGCGAGAAGCCATACGCCACGGCGATCGATGCTATCAGCACGCCGGCCATGCTGATCAGCGTCAGCAGCGCGGTGTTGCGCAGCAGGCGCGGATAGTCGGTCACGTCCCAGATGGTCGCGAAGTTTGTGAGCGTGAAGTAAGGCCGGTACACACCCTCGAGCGCGCGCCAGTTGCCCACCCAGCGAATCAAGCCCGCCTCGGGGTTCGCGGGATCAACGAACTCGCTCTCTTGGCGATAGCGGTTGACGAGTGCCCATTCTTTCACTCCCTGATCGGTGGGCACCTGGTAGATCGGATACTCCCGCCCCTGGTAGGTGAAGGTGACGCGCCGCGCGGGCCAGATCGGCGAGTTCACATCCTGGAACTGCTCGTCTTCTTTGATGGCCGTGGTCAGCATGTAGACCATGGGGAACAAGAACGCGACCAGCAGTATGAACGCGAGCAGGTTGGTCAGCGCCGTTCCGCTGAAGTCCCACAGCTTCAGGCTCAAGGTTGAAGTGGATGAAAACCTGGTTCTCATAGGCGTTGTAGGGAGGCGCAAAAACGTAAAACGTGCGGCATCACACGTATCACGTTTTACGTTTCATTGATCACTCTTCGTCCTCGGCGTAATACACCCAGCGCCGCGAGGCTCGGAACAAGAAGAGCGTGACGATCAGCATCAGCCCGAAGAATACCCAGGCCAGACTGGCGGCGTACCCGAGACGGTTGTCGTTGAACATGATCTGATTGATGTAGTTATCGTAGGCCGAGAGGCTGCCGGTGAACGGGTTGCCACGATCGAGCAGCACCGCCCCGCCGAAGATGCTGATCAAGTTGATGACCAGGCTGAAGAAGATCGCCGGCGAGATCATGGGGACGGTGATCTTCAGGAGGCGCATCAGCGGGCCGGCGCCATCGACGCGCGCCGCTTCGTGCACTTCGGATGGGATACCTTGCATCGCGCCCAGCATAATCAAGAAGCCGGGGCCGATACTCCACAAGGTGATCAAGATCTGGAAGAACTCGAAGCCGGCGGCAGTAAAAGGGCCTGGCGAGGGCGGCAAGCCCAGCGGCTCCAGGATCACGCGGTTGAGCCAGCCGGTGTTCGGGTCCAGGAAGCCGAGGACGAGCGCGAGGATGGCGGTGCCCGGCACGATACTGGGCATGAAGAACAGCGTGCGCAGCAGCGTCTTGCCGGCGAGCCGCCGGCTGTTCATCAGCGTGGCGAAGGCCAGCGCGACGATCAGTTGGATCGGCACCGACACGAGCGCAAAGCTGGCCGTGCTGAACAGCGCAACGCCGGCGACGTCGTCGGTCAGGACTTGCAGGTAATTCGCCAGCCCGACGAACTGCGTCTCTTGCGGCCTGATCATGCTGAAGTTGGTGAACGAGAGGAACAGCGAGGCCAGGATCGGCAGCAGTTTCAGCAGCAGCAGCCCGACGAGCCACGGCGTCAGAAAGGCCAGGCCGGTGCGGGCCTCGCGGCGGGCATGGGGCGACAGGCGTGCCCAGGCAGCGAATATGGGGGAGAAAGGACGGGTGAGACTCGACATGTCATTCGATATCTATGGCGGGCCGAATCAGGCGCGGCTCACGATCTGAACCAACTCGTTGCTGACGACCTGGCCGCTGGCATCGACCAGACCAAAGTCCATCGCCTTGTAGGTCCAATACGTATGATCAATGCCGGCCTCATTCAGTATATCGGTCGCATCGCGACACCAGTTGAGGCGGCTCGGCATCGGCGCGCGGTCAATCGCGCCGTACTCGCCGCAGTACACCGGCTTGCCCGTGCGGCGCGCGAAGGCGATGGCGGGCTGCACCGCCGCGCGAACCCACTCGCGATCCAGACGCACACCGACGAATCGATCGAACTGCGATTGGTAGTGGGGGTTCTGTTGCAGGAACTCGGCCAGGCCGGGACACTCGCCGGGGTAATTCACTTCGGTGTCATAGTCTTGCGCCGCAGCGAACCAGTGCGCTTTCTGATGGGTGAAGATGATCGGCTCGTAAAAGTGGAACGTGTAAATGATGTGCTCATCCTCGAAGAGTTCCAGGTTGTCCAACTGATCGGCGGCGTTGTGGTGATTGCCGCCGACGATGATCCATCGCTTGCGGTCGATCTGGCGGATGGCGGCGATGGTGCGGCGCACCAGGTCATTCCACGGCGCACTGTCGGGCAGGAAGACCTCGTTGAGCAATTCGAAGAACAGGTAGGGGCCTTCGCTCGGGTAGCGCCGGGCGATAGCCTGCCACAGCGCCACGAAACGATCTTGCAGCGCGCGGCTGGAAAACAGCGAATTCGTATTGGGCGTGTCGAAGCTGAAGCCCGGCGCTTTGTGCAGGTCGAGCACCAGTTGCAGCCCGGCGGCCTTGCACGCGTCAAGGCAGCGATCGATGTAGGCGAAACCATCCTCTTTGTAGACGCCGGGCCGTGCGTCATCTTCCAGCATGGGGTAGTCGATCGGCAGCCGGACGTGATCGAAGCCCCAGTTGGTGACACGCTGAATGTCATCGGCGGTGATGAACGTCTTGAAATGCTGAGGATCGTATTCGCGGAATTGGGAAAGCCAACCTCCCAGGTTTACGCCGGTTTTCATTTGTCTCCATTACCTCGCTGAATGAGTTCGACCATCGCTCAGGTGGTCAAGGTACTACTTAGGCTTTTGGTAAACACGCACGTAATCGACGAGCAGGGTCTGCGGGAAAACACTCGTCGCATCGGGATAGCCCGGCCAGCCCCCACCACCTCGGGCATTGACCTCGATCTCCCATTTGGACGGGTCGAGCGAGGTGCCGTCGAACTCATCGTGCCATACGAGGTCCCAACCGGTGAGGTTCCAATCAGGCGTTGGGGAAACGGCAAGGGTGGGAGTGAATAAGGGTGCGGATGAAGTAGCCGAGCTACAACCACTGAGCAACCACGCAAGCAACAGGCTCCCTGCCGCAAGAAGTACACGCACAAGGCTCCTTCAGGGCGAGAGAATGAAGAGTGTCAGAGATTGCCCCGGCAGGGTGATCGGTGTGCCGTCTTCAGTCGGCTGCGAATCGATCAGCTCGGCGTTGTGCCCGGCGTCGAAGCGCCATACTGCGGCGGGCGACTTCGGCGTGAAACCGTTCAGGCGCAGCGGCTTGGTGATAGGATCAGGAGCGAGGTTGATCAGCATCAGTGTCAGCGCACCGTCGGCGCGTTGAGCGGCGAAGAGCGACACATCGGGATCGTCCGAGGAAGCGTATAGAAGCTGGTCGCCGAAGCGCTTGTACATTTGATAGACGTAGTAACTCGGACGGACTTCGTAGTTCCCCAGCAGACCCACTGCGCCAACGGCCGGGCTAGATTGCAGCACGAAGTGAGCGACGATGCTCACGCCGTTGCGGATCATGCGTCCCAGCGAGTCGGCCCACCAGATAGCGTTGTAAAACGAATCGGGCGCGGCGTCGTTGCAGCAGTTTTTCGACCAGTCCGAATTGACTTCGGTCACGGCGATGGGCAGATCGCGCCCGGTCGTTTCGCGGGTGAGCGAGCGCACGTAGGGGATAAGCTCATCCCACTCGCGGCTGTTGTTGCGGAGGTCTTCAATCGTCGCCGAAGGAGACGACGGTGTCTTGGGAAACGGGTAACGGTGAATCGCGACAATGTCCACCAGGTCGCCGTTGGCGCGCAGGAATTCCGTCAGCCAGTCGCGCCCGTTGGCGTCTTTTGGATTTGTGGCCGGGTTCGCCGTGAACCCCCCGCTGAGGTCAGGCCCGATGAGCAGGAGGTTGGGATCGACGGCCTTCATCGCTTCGGCGATGGCGCGCCATTCGCGATTGAAGCGCAGCGTGTCGTAATCGGCTTCCTGGTGCTCCGTCCGGTACAGGTCCGGCTCGTTGCCAATGCTCCAGTAGCGAATGTTGTAACCTTTGTCACGACAGTACTTCACCCAATAGGCGGCTTTCTCCGGCGTGCCGTCCAATAGACGCACGCTGAAAGATGGCTCGCTGTCCATCTGCCGCGCCAGCGTGATGAAGAAATCGACTTGATACGTTTGCAGTTCGTTCCGGTCGCCCCAGTTGCCGCCGGGGAAGCGCAGGTAGGTGATCCGCGCGTCGATGGCCTCGTCCAGCAGATCGTACGGCACGGCGATCCACGGGCCATAATTCGTGCCGTACACCAGTGGGCTGATCGGCCCCAGGGGCTGTGCCGCATCAACGTACAATGCGTCGGGCACTGCCGTCGGTGCCGGGGTGAATGTCGGCAGCGGCGTGACGGTGGGCGGCAGGCTCTCGGTTGGAACGATGGTTGCAGTCGGGGCCGGAGCAGTGCAGGCGGCGAGCAGCAGAAGGATGAAGGCGGAGGGATGAAGGAAGAATCTGCACTTCATCCTTCCGCCTTCTGCCTTCATCCTTTTCATTTCTCGACTCCGGTTATGACTATCCCTTGCATGAAGAAGCGCTGCGCGAAGAAGAAGACGACTACCGGCAGGACCAGGCTCATCAGCGCCACAGCCTGAATCATGTTCGGCTGCTGGCCGTAGGTGACGTTGAACTGCTGGATACCCACCGAGATTGGTTGCAGCTCGGGCTTGCCGGAGAGGTAAATCAAGGGACCGAAGAAGTCGTTCCACGCCCAGAAGAAGTGACCCAGGCCCACGGCGATGATGGCCGGCCACGACTGGGGGATGATCACTTTGGTCAGGATCTGGAACGGCGAGGCGCCGTCGATCATGGCTGCTTCATCCAGTTCTCGCGGGATGGTCAGGAAGAACTGTCGAAACAGGAAGGTATTGTAGGCGTTGGCGAAGAAGTGCGGCACCAGCAGAGGCAGCCAGGTGCCCGTCCAGCCAATGGTCGTGAAGAACGCGTAGGTGGGGATGAGTGTCACCTGCGGAGGCAGGATAATCGTCGCCATCAAGATGATGAACATCACGCCCTTGAAAGGAATGCGGAATCGGGCGAAGCCGTAGGCGACGAGCATGCACGACAGCACCGTGCCGATCATGCCAATGGCGGCGATGGCAAACGTGTTGAAGAACAATCGCCCGAAGTTGATCACGTTAAAGGCGTACGTGAAGTTGCTCCACTGTGGAGCGAATCTCCAGACACGGTCGAGGGTGCGCCAGCGTCCAACCCAGTCGATCAGCCCGGCGTCCGGGTTTGCCGGATCGACAAACTGGCTCTGCTCGCGTCCCGGGTCGACCAGCGCCCATTCCTTAATACCCTGGTCGGTGGGGACGCTTAAGAGTGGATAGTCCTTACCTTGATAGTTAAAGGTCGCCTCTGCAGCCGGCCAGAGCGGCCCGATCAGACTGAACTGGGCGCCGCTCTTGAGTGACGTGAAGGTCATGTAGAGAAACGGCATCAGGAAGACGGCCAGGAGCACGGTGGCCAGGAGCGTGAGCCAGGCCTTCGCCAGGAAGACTCGCTGGACGCGGGCCAGGGCCGATCGTGAACTGAAAGGGAGTTCTCGGACACTTGCTTGCGTAGCCATTATCGCTCACCTCCTGCGTAGTACACCCAACGCCGTGCCGTCCAGAATAGGATGATCGTCGCAGACATAGCCAGCACAAACAGCAGCCAGGCCAGGGCCGAAGCGTAGCCCATCTGGTCAAACGTGAATGCGGTCTTGAACAAATACAGGTTCAAGAACAACGTATGCGTTCCCGGTTGTCCGGTACCGTTCTTGATAATGAAGGGCACCAGGAAGTACTGGAACGTGCCGATGAGGGCGAGAGTCAACTGGTAGAGAATTACGGGCGAGATCATCGGCACGGTGACATTGAGGAACCTCCGCGCCGCGCCGGCGCCATCCACTTTCGCCGCGTCGTACAACTCGGTCGGCACGCCCTGCATGCTGGCAAGCATGATCAGCATCGGGCCGCCGATGCCCCACATGCCCATTATGATGAATGCGGGATAGATGAAACGCACGTCGTTGAGCCAATTCGGGCCGGCGATGCCGGCGCCCTCGAGGAATCTGTTGACCCATCCATATTCCGGGTTGAGCACGCCGCCCCAGATGATGATGGCCGAGACGAACGGTACCAGAGAGGGCATGAAGAACAGAGTCCGGAACAAACGAGAGGCTAACAGGTTTTGCGAGTTGAGCAGCGCGGCGAGAAACAGCGGCGTGAGAATTCCAATCGGAACAGCCAGGATCAGAAAACGAATCGTCACCGAAACCGATTCCCCCACGGCCGGATCCTCGAAGAGCATGTGTTGGTAGTTTTGCAGCCCGATGAACTCGATACTCTCCGGGTGGGTGATGGTATAGTTCGTCATGGAAAGGACGAGTGAGGCGATCATCGGGAGCAGAATGAAAGCCAACAATCCGATGATCCAGGGTGCCAGAAAAGCCAGTCCCCACAGGGCCTCACGCCGCGCCAGCGAGGATAGCTTACGGACGCCAAGGCTTTCCGCCGGAGAAATGCGAGAGGTGAAGATGGTCATGGTGACACTCGCTTTCCGCCGACCCGCCCGCTAGGCATCGGTGAAGGTCGCGGGCGGGTCGGGTATGAGCGGCGGCATGAACCTCAACTCAAGCCGCCGCCTGCGAATCCCGTGAGCGACTTACTGGGCAGGCTCGCTGAAGATGGCCTGCAAATCTGACTGGAGTTTATCCAATTCTGCGTCGATGTCAAGATCGGGCGTGGAGCCGAACAGCGCGCCGAAAGCCTTGACGCGGTCATCCGCCTTCAGGAAGTTCGGCATGTCGCTCTCGTGGTTGGGGTTGTCGGGATAGGCCAGGCTGTCGATGGCAACCTGCCAGTCGATCGTGAGCGGCGCGAACGTCTCATCCAGGGACGCGAAGAAGTCGGCCTGCTGCGTCTGGTTGGCGGGCAGACCGCCGTAGGCCAACAGCAGGTCCGGCGCGGCTTCGCCGAGCAGGTACGTCAGCACCGTGAAGGCTTCATCCGGATGCTGGGTCGAAGCCAGGATGCGGATGGTATCGGCGTGCAGCTTGGCCGTGGTCTCGCCGTTGTACGACGGCACCACCGCGATGTTCCAGTTCGCCACATCGTGCTGGCAGCAGGTATACCACAGGTGCGTGCTGGCCAAGGCCACGTTGCCGGAGTTGAACGGGTTGCCCGCGCCCAACAGGTCACTGGCGATGACGGTATCGCTGGGATAGAACGGCTGATCGCCCCAGATGCCGTCGTACAGCCAGTTGAAGGCGGCGCGCCAGTTGTCCGGGATTTGAGCGGTCTCGAAGTCATCGGCCACGAAGGAGGCCGGGCCGAACAGGGTGGCCTGACCGCGCGCATCCGTCCACTGGTGCACGAAGCCGTACTGCACGATGTTGTCTCTGTCGAAGTCGGCGCTGGTCGCATCATTGCCGTTCGTGTCGACCGTCAACTTCTTCGCCAACTCGGTGAGGGCGTCGATGTCCCACTCCGCACCATCGTACTGCTCGCCGAACTCGTGCGGCGGCTCAGGCAGGCCGGCTTCCTGGAACAGGTCGACGTTGTAGTATAGGAACGAGGGGAACACGGCAAACGGCAGACCCACCTGCCCTTCACCCGTGATCTTCCAGAACTCCACCAGCGCCGGATCGTAGACGCTCAGATCGACGTTGTTCTCCTCGATGTACGGCGTCAGGTCGAGCCACAGACCCTTGAAGCCGTTCGCGCCTCGGACACCCACCGGGCCAACGATGTCCGGCGCGTTGCCCGCGGCGATCTCGGTCTTCAGAATCTGGTAAGCCGAGTTGTTCGGAACGATCTCCAGCTGCAGGTAGATCGCAGTCTGCGAGGCATTGAACTGCTCAACGACCTGGTTCTGGGTCTCGATCTGCGGCGGGTTCGTGCCGGTGCCCAGGCCGACGAACCAGCGGACCGCGACGCGGTCCGTAAGGTCAAGCGGCGGGACGGGTGTTGCAGTCGCGGCCGGGGGCGCTGTAACGATGACAGTCGCTTCCCTCGGCACTTCGACGGTGACCTGCTCAACAACCGGTGTGCCCGTGGCGGGGGTGGCGCAGGCCGAGAGGATCAGGCTGGCCAGCACCAGCATCCCAACCAGGGTCCAGATGTGCTTACGCATGATTGTTTCTCCTTTGTTCCTTTTGCAGATGTGAGTAGCAGACGGGTAAGCGGGTGGAAGAGTTGAGAGTAGTTTTCGAGCGGCACCTCCTTATTGGTGTATATTCGCCCCACAAGAGACACGGATGACCAGTTCAGTCGGCAATACCACGCGGCGGATATGCGTGTTGGGGTGTTCGATCAAGTCGATCAGCGTTTGGGCCGCCACTGCACCCGTGCGGTGAATGGGCTGGCGCACCGTCGTCAGCGGCGGATCGGTGCGCGCCGCGATGGGGATGTCATCAAAACCGACGACAGCGATATCGTCAGGTACTCGTAATCCGGTTTCCCGAATGGCCCGCAGGGCGCCGATCGCCATCATGTCGCTGGCCGCAAAGACCGCGTCGGGGTGCAGGCACAACAGGCGTTGCATCGCGGCATACCCGCCCGCTTCCGTGAAATCCCCTTCGACGATCAAGTCAGGGTCGA
>DATBWU010000280.1:0-8117 GCA_036514635.1 Anaerolineae bacterium
CCTTCGACCTGCGCCTCGACGCCATGACCGGGGATCGAGTTGAACGCATCGGCGTCCACGAGAGCCAGCCCGAGTCCTTCGGCGCCGCGCACGATCGCCTCGCCCAATGGGTGCTCGCTGTTCTTCTCGGCGATGGCTGCGAACCGCAACAGCGACGAAGGACTAAAGACGAAAGACGAATGCTCATCGTCAGCAGTGTCATCGGTCGTTCGTCCTTCGTCGTTCGTCACCACATCAGTGACTGATGGTTCGCCTTTGGTCAGCGTCCCGGTCTTATCGAACACAATCGTCTGCAACTTGCTGGCGTTCTCGATGGCTTCCGCGCCTTTGAACAATACTCCGTGCTCGGCGGCCTTGCCGGTGCCGGCCATCATCGCGCTTGGCGTGGCGAGACCCACCGCACACGGGCAGGAGATGACCAGCACTGTGACCGACAGCAGCAGGCTGAACCCGAACACGCCGATCGCACCGAGTTTGTACGGCGACAGGATGAAACTGGAGTTCGGGTCGAAGTACAGGTTGTAGCCGAGGAAGAACCAGAACACGAACACCAGCACCGCCAGCACGTGCACGCCCAGGATGAAGTGCCCGGCCACCCAGTCGGCCAGTTTCTGGATCGGCGCTTTGCTGGCCTGCGCGTCTTCGACCAGTTTGATGATCTGCGCCAGCGCGGTGTCTTTGCCGACTCGCGTCGCCTCGAACTTGAATGCCCCGGTCTTGTTCAGCGTCCCGCCGATGACATTGTCGCCGGCCTTCTTCTCGACCGGCAGGCTCTCGCCCGTCAGCATCGATTCATCGACGGCCGAGTAGCCATCGATGACGACGCCATCGACCGGGATGCTCTCGCCCGGCTTGACGAGCATCAAATCGCCAATCTCCACTTCGTCGGCTGGAATCTCTTCTTCCTGCCCATTCCGAATCACACGCGCGATCTTCGGCTGCAACTTCATCAACTTGCGGATCGCCTCTGAAGTGCGGCCACGCGTCAGCGCCTCCAGCCAGCGCCCCAGGACGATGAAGCCGGTCAGCAGCGCAGCGCTCTCGAAGAAGGTCGCGCCTTCACCGCCGAAGCCCGCCTCGGGAAAGAGCGTGTTGATCACGGCGATGCCATAGGCCGCGCCGATGCCGGTGGCGTACAGCAGGTTCATATCGGTGACGCCGTGTCGCAGACCGCGCCACGAGTGGGTGAAGAACTGCCGGCCCGGGCCGAGGACAATGGGGGTGGTCAGCAGACCGAGCACCCACTTGTATGACAGGAACTCCGGCACGATGGCTTTGAACGGGCCGAGCATGTCGTAGAACGTCCCGATCATGACCAGCAGCCCGATGCTGGCGGCGATGATCAGGTTGCGACCCTGCCGCTTGATTTCTTCTTCGCGCGCCTGGCGCTCGCGGTCGAGCGCATCCGCGCCGGGCGAGGTTTCGGTCGCCTCGTAGCCGACCTCGCGCACGGCGCGTTTCATTTGGCTGAGCGTGACGACGCCGGGAATGTAGGTCACTTTCGCCGAAGCGAGCGCGAGATTGACAATCGCCTCGGTTACACCGGGCAACTCTTTCAGCGCGCCTTCGACGTGCGACACGCACGAGGCGCAGGTCATGCCGGAGACCGACAGTGTCGTGGTCTCGACCGGCACGTCGTAGCCGACCTCTTGCACGGCGGTGACCAGTTGCTCGATAGGGATGCTCCCATTGGCGAATTGTAGCGTGGCGCGTTCAGTCCCTAAATTCACCACGACCGAGGCGACGCCCGGCACTTCTTTCAAGGCGGTTTCGACGTGGCTCACACAACTGGCGCACGTCATGCCGCTAACCGGCAGGGTTAGAACTGTGGCTTGTTCATTCATCTGAGTATCCTCCAACATCGCATGTCAACTTCATCCACGAAGGCACACGAAAAAGCACGAAGATAGATTGGGTGCGCCTTCGTGTCCCTTCGTGGATCATCCTCTCATTGATGCGTTTGCAATCCATAGCGCGGCTTCGCCGCAACCAAATCTCTTGGACGCTGATTTACGTGGATGAACGCAGATCAAAGCAATAATCAGCGTGAATCTGCGTTTATCCGCGTCCTAAAAATCTTCGCGGTCGTGATAGATTCTCAAGGGTAATGCTATACAGCGCGGCCAATCGTTCCAGTTCGGCCAGGCGCGCTTCGGCATTGGGGCTATGCCGGATGACGTCGATGCTTTGTCGAAACTGGCAATAGCGCAGGGCACGCCCGGCGGCGTCCAGGGCCGCTTCTACTGCGTCGAGTTGATGCAGTACCTCTTCACAGGGTGTGTCCGCTTCAACCATGCCGATGACGGCGCGCAAGTGCCCCTCGGTGGTTCGCAACCGGTTTACGATCGCTTTTCGCGCTTCAGGTGATTTCAACCGTTGACGCATGGTTCCATGCAGAACAGCGAAAGGTCGATGTACCATCGCTACGCATCGACCAGCATCGCACTCACAGCCTCATCGAGCGCCGTCAGCAATTGGGGCGCTAGCCGGCCCCCTGGTCTACCGGCTTCCACGTGCAGCTGGGTAATGCCGTCACACTCATGGGCGGTGACCAACGCCGGGGGAGTCATCGTCGCCGCCTCGTAGACGAGCAGTACCATATACTGGCAGGTGCACTGTGCGGTGCCGTGATGCGGGCAGAGACAGTCGCCGTGCAGCGCGCTGCGCAGGTCGAAACTGCGCTCGATGCGATAGCCGTGCTGCGCGAGCGTCGCCGTCAGCGCGGTCACCGTTTGCTCACAGGTTGCGGGCAGTGTCTGATCTCGGCTCATCTCGAACCACCGCGCTCAGTGTAACCGCTCAGGCGCACGCGCAACAGCGCCAAGTTGCGCCTTTATCTCCCCGCCATTCTGCCCGGATCGACACCCGCCAAATGGCGCAGTTCACCGCCGAGGCGCAGAGGTCGCTGGGGTTCTCTGAAATGTCTCTGCGTTCTCGGCGTCTCTGCGGTGAAAAATCAATCACGGTAGAAATTCCAGTGGATTGAGGAACACGTTGCCCTGACGGATGCGAAAATCGAGGTGATCGCCGGTCGAGTTACCGGTGCTGCCCGACAGCGCGATGGTCTGTCCTTGCAGCACGCTGTCACCTGCCTGCACCAGCAATTCACTGTTGTGAGCGTAGTAGGTCCAGTAGTCGTTGCCGTGATCGACGATGATCAGGAACCCATAGCCGGAATTGTCCCAGCCGGAATAGATGACCGTGCCGCTGTCTGACGCCCAGATGGGTTGTCCCCGATACGTATCCAGGTCGATCGCCGGGTGGCCGGCCCAGTAATATTGCGTGATGACGATCGGTGACACGGGCCAGATGAACCGGCCACTGCCTGCGCCCGATAGCGGCCCGGTGTAAAAGGAAGCCGCATTCTGCCCCTGGCTGCTGACGATCAGCGGCCCCGGCTCTTTCCAGGCAATCTCCGCCGTGCCATTCGGCACGATGATCGCCTGGCCGGGCGTCAGCGCCGTAGGCGGCCCGCCGCGCGGCAGATTGTTGCCGGGGAAAGCGGCGATGTCCTCGATGGGTGTATCGTGCAGTTGTTGCAGCAGTTCGAGCGTGTCACCTTCAGCGGCGATATGCAGCACGCCATCGACCGGCAGGATGTTCAGCCCCAGCCCGATGCGCAGCGAGTCGGCCTCGGCGCTCAGCGTCAGGTTGCCCCACAGGATCGTCTCCGGGCGCAGGTTGAACTTCGCCGCGATGCTGATCGGCGTGTCGCCGGGCTGCACGGTGTAAGTGATGACGTCGGTGCGCGGGCGCAGCGGCATCTCGGTGTGCGGGTCGGCCAGCCGCGTGATGCCACCCGTCTGAAGGCTCGACAGCACCGCGATGTGCGGTGCGTGATCTTCCTGATACGAGCCACCGATCGACGCGACGACATTGCGCGTATCGAACGTGGGAGTGGCCGGCCACGGGCGCCCAGGCTCATCGGGCAGGGTCTGCGTCAACGCTACCACGAGCGCGACCAGGCCGAGCAGCGCGGCATGACCGACCAGGCGGTGGACAGTCGTGTTCAGGTTCACGCCGGTTTAGACCGTGATCAAGATGAGCAGACCCATCGCCACGACGCCGCCGCCCAGCGCCAGCCGCACCCATTCCTTGTGGTGCAGGTTCCAATGCGCCAGCCGGTTGAGCGTCGGACGTGAAGAAGCAGCGATCAGAATCACGACCAGCGGTAGGATGAAGACGACGTTGTACAGAACAAGGTAGGCGTAGCCTTGCAGCGCCGTCGGTTGCAGCGCGAGCAGGCTCAACACACCCAGGTACACTGCGCCGCTGCACGGCACGGTGCACAGCCCTATCAGAAACCCGCCGGCGATCAGCGCCGGGAGCGTCGCCTGCTTCGCCATCTGGCGCGCGACGATGCCGACCCGCGCCGGGGCCTGCAAGCGCCAGCCCCACTCGGGCAAGAAGTAGTCCTTCAGCATCCACAGCCCGAACAGGATCGCCAACAGCGCGCCGAAGCGCGCCGGGACATGCTGCCGCGTGAAGAAGTCGAGCGACGTGAGCAGCCCCACGCCAAGCGCCAGATACGTCAGGAACACGGCAGCAATATAGATGCCGCCCATGCCCAGCATCCGCGCCCGCAGCCGGGTGGCGTTGCCCTCACCGGCTTGTAACGTGGTCGTCAACGCGGTGATGAACAGCAATAGCACTGTAAACGCGCAGGGGTTGATGCCGTCGACGATGCCCGCCACGAGCACGGCCGGCAGTGTGATCTGGGGAAGAAAATCCTGCATCGCCTCAGCCGGTGCGTTAGGATGCCACAGGCCGGTCAGCGCGATGGCGCCGAGGGTGATCGCGCTCAGGATCGAAACAACCGTAATGGTACGCAGACGCAGACTCATGGGTTAGGCCTCGACGATCAGTTTGCCGTTCATCGTTGGGTTGGCCCGCCCGCCGCAGCAGATGTCGCAGTAGAAGGTGTATTCGCCGGGCTTATCCGGTGTGAAAGTTGCGGTGTTCGATCCTTCCGGCGGCGCAACGATGCTCACGCCGAGTTCATCGACCGCCCACTGGTGCTGGCCGCCGCCATCGGTGTGGTGCGAGTTGTCCAGGCTGGTCAGGCGCACCGTCACCGGCGCGCCGGCCTTGACGCGGACCTCTTTCAGATTGAAGCCGCTCATATCGGCGGCGATGTCGATGACGTTGCCGGCCATCTTCGGCAGCTCGGGCGGCGTGAAGGCCGCGATGAGCAGATAGCCGGCTAAACCGAGAACAAGTATGGCGATAATGCCAAAGGTGAGGGTACGCCTGCGCTGCTGGCGCTGACGCAGCTGTTTGCGAAGTTCGCGTTGGGGCCTGCTCATGTACATTACTCCTTGTCTGAGATGGAAAGAGGTATCGTAGACAGGACGGGCTGAACTCGTCGCTGTAGTCGCCAGCCAATCAAGGCGATCAGCAGACCACTGACGAGGCTGAGGCCGGCGAGCATCAGCGCGGTATCGAACCAGAACTTCTCCGGGAAGAGGCGAATCAGCGTGTCGGATATGTTGAAGACCCACGTGCCCGGCTGGAAAAAGACCTGATGGAAGGCCACGAACCAGAGCTGCCAGGCGACAACGGCCAGCACGCCGACTCCGGCGACGAGGCCGGCTGTGAGCAGCCCGCCCCGCTTCAAGCCGGCGGCCAGCGCCGGACGAGTGTCCCTGCGCCAGACCAGAGCGAAGGCGGCGAGCAGGACGACGTTCAACGCTATCATCCATCCAAACCAGACCGCCTGATAAACGCGCTGCACATCCTGCATGTGCTTGAGCTCACGGTCGTTGTACAGCGGGGCACTGCCCAGCCGCTGACCGGCCAGCGCGTCGATGCTCAAGCCTTCGCGCACGTAGCGGAGGTTTGCCGAGGCGTAGGCCAGGCGCTGGGCAGTGTCGAAGCCGAAACGGTCTGGGGGAAAATCGGCTCTGCCGTATTCGAAAGCCAGGTATGCGTCGGTCGTGATCAGCCGAATCGCGCCGATCACCAACACGAACGGCAGCAGGATAACGATAACCGATCGAAGGAGCCGGACGAACGAAGCAGACAGGCGAACGTCATGGGGAAGCGCATCAGCGATTCGAGTGCCGGTGGACATTCAGATCACCTTGAGAGACCGGGTGGCTGTGACTCTTTCCAGCCCAGTCTACTCCGACCGGCATCGGAATGTGAGCGTCATTCGGCGTGATTCTGAGCAGGCCAAATGGCGGGTGTCATTTATCACGGCAAACAAGTGATATTCATTTACGAAATGGCTCGCGGTCGGTGTTTCGGTAGCTATGTGACTTGCGCGTTGCTCAATAAGGCCATCAGAGCCGCCCATGTCATCGATCGACTGTAGATGGGGTTGTAATAAACTTACGGCGCAACCGGCGTCGCCCGGTCGGCCTCCACCATTTGCAGGATCACCTGGTCGTAGATTGTGGTGTTCGCCTCTCGCAGCAAGCCGGCGGCGAGTTCGGCGTCGCGTTGCTCGTGTTGCTGCGCCTCCAGTTCGACGCGGATGAAGTCCTTGACCTGCTCGAATTCGAGCGGCTTCGGCTCGGTGCGCTCGAGCACTTTCACGATGTAGATGTTATTGCCCAGCGCAAAGGGCCGGCTCACGCTGCCAGCCGGCAGGTTGAGGAGGTAATCGTGCAGCGGGTGGGCGGGCAGGCCTTGCAGAATATCGTCGCCCATGCGCACCCACTCCCCCAGCGCAGCAGTTGGGTCTTGCTCCGACTCGTCATATTCGCGCGCCACCACATCGAAGTCAGCCGGCTGGCTGCCGATACCGGGCGCGAGTTTCTGATAGGCCTCGTCGGCGCGTTTCCATGCCCGATCGATGTCGTCGGTCGTTTGGCCCAGGTAAATCTGGATCGTTTGGATGCGCGCTTCCGGCGGCGCGAGGAACAGTTCGCGATGCTGATCGTAATAGTCGCGCACCTGCTGATCGCTGACCGTCACCGGTTGCTGATCCATCTCTTCCTGATGCATCATCTGCCGCAAGATGACGGCGCGAATCTCTTCCAGCAGCGGCGCGTTCTGCTGGTCGAGCAGGCGACCGTACGCGTCGTCGAGCACCAGCAGGCGGTCAATCAGAACATCGGCGATCTGGCGCATGCCGTCCAGCCCGGCATACTGCGCCTGCATCTCCGGCGGCAGGTTCTGGTATTCGTGGTAGAACTGGCCGAGCGTGTAACGCTCGCCGCGAATCGTGAACAGCGCCCGGTCGGCGTTCTGCTCGAACCAGGCGCGCTCGTTCTCGGCGCGCAGCGTCGCCACGATCTGCGCGCGCGCCTCATCGACCGACAGCGTGCGCGCCGGCTGCTGCTCGCGCAGGCGCAGAATGAGGTAGCCCGTCGCTGCACGAATGATCGGGCTGAGGTCGCCTGCGCCCGCGAGCGCGAAGGCTTGCTCGACCACTGCCGGATCGTCCTGGCCGACCTCGATCGTGACGCCGGCCGCCGAATATGGCTCCTGCGAATACTCGGCAGCGACTTGGGCAAAGTTCTTACCGGTGTTCAGCGCAGCGAGCGCCGCCTCGGCTTTGGCGCGCGCCTGCCTGTCGGCCTCGTCACCGGAACCCGCGATCGGGACGACGATCCGATCGACGAGCGTGCGCTGCGGCACGGCGAACTGCAAGCGGTTGGCTTCGTAGTATTGCCGGATGTCCGCCTCGGTTGGCGCGGGCACGTCCAGCAGTTCGTAGTCGCGGATGATCGTCCCATCGTCTCGTAGTTTGGCGATGTAGTCCTCAAAGAACTGAGCCTGATTTTGATGCGCCAGCGTCTCACGAATTTGGTCGCGGACTTCGGACAGCGTCGCGTCGCCGAACGCGGCCCGGTTGGCTTCGTAGTAGGCCTGGATGTCGCTCTCGCGCACGGCGGACGTCATCTCGCCTGCGTGCAACGCGGTGATCCACTCATCGAGCGTGACCGACTCGGAGACGTGCCGCATGGCATCGCTCAACTTGGCGTCGCGGTCCAACTGTTGTTGGGCCGCCCAGCGGCGTGTGAACTCATCCAGGATCATGTGCTCGACGGTCACGTGGTAGGTTTCAAACGACAAGGCCGATGAGAACTCCGCCATTGGCTCGCCGCCGACGTGAACGACGGGGGGCGGACCGAGCAGAGCGAGGTGATCGCGCACCTGTTGAATCG
>DATBWU010000281.1:0-6727 GCA_036514635.1 Anaerolineae bacterium
CGGGATGACCCGCTATCACAAAATCGTCAACGTCTTCCGTTTCACCGACCTGGCCGTGCTCAAGTTCATGATGTCGGCGCTCGTCGTCGGCATGATCGGTATCTACCTGCTGGCCGATCTGGGAGTCGTGCCGAATATTCCCATCACGCCGACCTACGTCGTCGGCAACCTGATCGGCGGACTGATGTTCGGCGTGGGCATGGCTGCCGCAGGCGTGTGCGCCGCGCCGGTCGCCGCCGGATCGGGTGAAGGCCGGCTCGACTACATTATCCCCGGCGTATTCGGCATGTTCGCCGGCGCGCTGCTGTTCGGCCTGACCTACAACCAGGTTTATCCTGCGATCAGCAAGATCGCCAACGCCGGGCCAATCATCCTGCCGGAGATGATCGACGCGAACCATTGGCTGGTCATCGGGCTGTTCACGGTGATCACGATCGTGCTGTTCTATGCGCTGGAGCGCGCGATTCGGATGCGTGCGGACAAGACTAAAGCGTAAAGGGTAAAACGTAATTACGCTTTACGTTTCACTCAGAGCCTGTCCGAAAAGCCGCCAAATTAACCACCAAGACACGAAGACACCAAGGTTTCTCCAGGTTTTCTTCGCGTCTTGGTGACTTGGTGGTGAGTTTTAAGACAGTCTCTCAGGGCGGAACTATGGCCGAAGAAATCATTCAATTCACGCGACGCAGTTTCCTGAAAGGCACGGCGGCGGCGCTCGGCACACTCGGGCTGGCGAGTATCGGCGTTGGCACGGCAGCGGCTGCGCCCGCCGAGGTCGGCCAGCTGACCTACGACAAGATAGTGCCGACGCTGTGCGAGATGTGCGTATGGCGCTGCGGCGTGTGGGCCAAAGTGCGCGACGGGAAGGTCGTCAAACTCGAAGGCAACCCCTACCACCCGCACTCAAACGGGCGATTGTGCGCGCGCGGGCAGAGCGGCATCATGACCGCATACGATCCCGATCGCATCCGGTTCCCGCTGATCCGCGTCGGCGCGCGGGGCGAGGGCAAGTTCCGCCGTGCGTCGTGGGACGAAGCGCTCGACCTGGTCGCCAAGAAGATGCTGGCGATCAAGGAGCAGTACGGGCCAGAGGCCATGATCTTCTCGGCGACGCACAACCTCAGCCAGCCGCTGTTCGAGAATCTGCTGTACGGCTTCGGCTCGCCGAACTACGGCACGCAGCGCAGCCTGTGCTTCAACGCCATGGTCGTCGCCAACTTGATGACCTACGGCATCGAGGAGCCGGGCCGTGATTACCGCACGGCCAAGTACATCATCTACACCGGTCGTAACATGCTGGAAGCCATCTCGACCAGCGAGACGGGCGATCTGGTGGAAGCGATGGCTGTCGGCGCGCACGTCGTGGTGCTCGACCCGCGCTTCACCAAGACGGCGAGCAAAGCCGAATGGCTGCCGATCAAGCCCGGCGCCGATCTGGCCTTCCACCTTGCGCTGATCAACGTCATCGTTGGCGAGCGGCTGTACAACCGCGAATTCGTCGAGCTCAACACGACCGGCCTTGAGGAGTTAGCGCAGGAAGTCGCGCAGTACACGCCGGAGTGGGCCGCGCCGATCTGCGGCGTCAATGTCGAGACGATCCGTCGCATCGCGCACGACTTCGCCGCCGCCGGCCCCGACGCCATGGCGCATCCCGGCTGGCGCACCAGCAACTTCGTCAATTCGTTCCAAACCGAGCGCGCCATCGCCATCCTCAATGCGCTCGCCGGCAACTGGGAGCGAACGCTGATCAATAGTGGCGGCGAAGAAGGCGGCGTTGAGTTGGGCAAGCCGCCGCAACCGCCGTATCCGCGCATCACCGCGCAGCGCCTCGACGGCGTGCCGTGGAAGTATCCGCTCGTCCCGCTGAAGCTGGGCGTTTTCCAGGAAATTCGCGACGCGATCCTGAGCGGCAAGCCGTATCAGGCGCACGGCTGGTTCATCGCGCGACAGAACCCCGCACTCAGCCTGCCCGATCGCGCCAAGACGCTGGAAGCGTTTGGCAAGCTCGACTTCATCGTCACCGTCAGCGTTTTGCCCAACGATACCGAATGGTACGCCGACGTGATTCTGCCTGAAGCATCGTACCTCGAACGGTACGATCCGGTGTACGTGTTGGACAACAGGATTTTCCTGCGCCGGCCGGTCGTCGAGCCAATCGGCGAGAGCAAGAGCGCGCTGTGGATTTACAAGCAATTGGGTCAGCGATTGGGACTTGGCGATTACTTCCAGTACAAGGACGAAGTCGATTACATCAACCAGCAGCTCGCGCCGCTCGGAATCGACATTCGGGCCTTCGCCGAGCGCGGCTGCTGGAGCCCGACGCTCGAAGCAAAATACGCTGCTGAGCGATCGGCGTGCTTCGTGCCCCAGTCGATCACGTTCGATGGTGAAGAGCCGCCCTTCGAGCTGAAGGCTTTCAAGTTCAACACGCCCAGCGGCAAGATCGAGATCGCGTCCGAGACGCTGCGCGGCGCGAACCAGCCTGCCGTCCCGACGTGGATCGAGCCACCCGAACCCGAAGTCGGCAAATTCTACCTGCTCACGGGCAAGGTGGGACAGCACACGCAATTCGCTACGCAGAACAATCTGTGGCTGAATCAAGTGTACAGCGAGAACGAGTTGTGGATTCACCCCAAGCCGGCTGCCGAGCGCGGCATCGCCAATGGTGAGATGGTGAAAGTGACCAGCGATGTCGGCACGGTGACGATCAAAGCGAAAGTCACCGAAGGCATCCGCCAAGACTGTGTGTGGATGACGCAGGGCTTCGGGCATCGCTCGATGGGGCTGCGCACGGCGTTCAACAAAGGCGCGAGCGACAGCGACTTGCACGTCACGTACACCGATCCGGTCAGCGGCGGGCAGGCCTTGTCAGAGACGTTTGTGAGGGTGGAGAAGGCATAGGAGACGAAAGACGAATGACCAACGACAGAGGTTCGTCCTTCGTCTTTCGTCCTCTCGGAGAAGCGGATATGGCAAATAGTGTGAAGAAGTACGGCTTCGTCATCGACCCCAAGCGCTGCATCGACTGCCGGGCGTGCCTGGTGGCGTGCCGCGCCGAGAACAACGTGCCGCTCGGCTCGACGCGCATCTGGGTGTACGACCAGGGTGTGCAAGGCACATTCCCCGACCTCAGCCAGCAGTTCGTGCCATACAACTGTATGCATTGCGATGAGCCGCCGTGCGTCGAGGTCTGCCCCAGCCAGGCGACGTATAAGCGCCCCGAGGACGGCGTCGTCGTGATCGATCAGCAGGCGTGCATCGGCTGCGGGCTGTGCTTACCGGCGTGCCCGTACCACGCGCGGTTCCTCAATCCCGACACGGGGAAGGCCGACAAGTGTAACGCCTGTTTGCAGCGTGTCGAGCAGGGCGAAGCGCCCGCCTGCGTGGCGACGTGCGTCGGCAGCGCGCGGCTGTTCGGCGATTTGAACGACCCCAACAGCGATGTCTCGATCGCGCTGCGCAGTGCCCAGAGCGCCCAACGGCTGCCCGCCGTCGGCATCGATACCGGCCCGAACATCATCTACATCAACGACGACGTGGACGAGAAGAAGCTGGCCGTCACCGCGCCGCAAATACCGGCGGCTGACGCCTTTTACAAGTGGATCGTCATCCCCGGCGTGCTGGCCGCAGCGGGCGCGGCATTCCTGGGCCAGGCCGCTGCCTTCGCGCGGCAATTGCGCAAGGGCGAAAGCGAGTTTGACGAATGACGAATGACCAGTGACGAATTCGTCCTTCGTCTTTCGTCCTTCGTCGTCCGTCATCGGAGCAAAGATCATGTCAACGGAAGTTCTCACCTTAGCCGAGCGCAAACGCCTGCGGGCGAAGAAGATCAAGAAGCACGGGCTGGCCAACATCGTGACGCATTGGTTCAACGCCGTATCGTGGTTCGTGTTGTTGTTGACCGGCCTCGGCATCCTGGGCAACCCCGATCTCAGGATCATGCCGCAAGGCTACGTCGACTTCATGCGCAACCTGTTCGGCGGCATCGGCGGGCTGGTCGAATCGCACAAAATCTTCGGGATGATCTGGTTGCTTGTCATCACCTATAACGTGCTGCTCGGCTTCCGCAGGTACTTCGTGCCGTTCGCGCGGAAGCGCATGTTACTCACGCCCGACGACATCGAGTGGCTGAAGAAGTATGGCCAGAAGTTGGTGGGCAAGAAGGTGACGCTGCCGCCGCAGGATGCCTACAACGCCGGGCAGAAACTATACGGGTACGTCGTCATCCTCGGCACTGTGACGATCGGGCTGACCGGCTTGATCATGACTTTCTCGACCCTCTTCCCGCCGGAGATGCGCTGGATCGTGCAGTGGGCGCGGCCGTTCCACTTCGGCGCGGCGGGCCTGGTCGTGGCCGGGTTGATCATCCACGTGTACATGGCCGCCTTCTTCCCGGAAGAGAAGTCGGCGTTCTTCTCGATGATCCACGGTGAGGTGGATGCGTTGTACGCGCGACTGCACCACAAGAAGTGGTATGACGAGAAAGTGGCCGAAGAACGCGATTACGAGATGCGCGTGCGGCTCGAAGAGATCGAAGCGAAAGAGAAGGAAGCAGAGGGAATTAACGGCTAAGCCTGCCACAGAAACTTACTGCGCCGGTTGAGCATCGACGACAGCACCCAGCCCGTTAACCTTTAATGTCCAGCGGCTGCCTGGCGCGAACCGCGCGAACTCCTCGACAGTGCTAACGGAATACGGATACTGCTTGCCCTCGGTCTCGAACACGACGACATACGTTTCAGACCGTTCGCCCTCGCGCTGGCCGGCGGCCAGAGCCATCTCCGGCCAATGCGGCCTCAAGTCATCGCCTTTCGCTACCACGGCATTGACTGCCTGCCACTCGTTGCGCGTGTAGGTGCACCACTGATCCTTGACGTTATATTGGCAATCCTGCACGATCTTGGCTGTGCCATCGCCCTGGTCGATGGCATACGGCGTGCCGCATACCTGGTCGGCGTTCGGGGCAGGTTCGTCCTGCGTGCGGCGGACTCGCTCCGTGCACTGGCTCAGCCGCCCGTCCGACGGGATCTGATCTTTCCAATCCGCGTACTCGGCGGGGCGCAACTCCATGACTTGAACGCTGCGCTCCCAGTTCATGGAGGCGACGCGCGCCGACGTGTCACTCGTGCGGGTCAGGAGAATGAAGAACACGGCGAGCACGGCCAGCGCGACAAGGCCCACAATCCCGATGCCGCTCGACCGAGCCGGAGGGGTGGGCGGACGGGCGGGTGTCGATGCGGTGGACAACGGGCTGCCGCACTGCTTGCACTTGACGGCGCTGGCCGGGTTCGACGCACCGCACGTCGGGCATTTCACCTCGGGCGCAGGCCCGGCGTGGAATGCGCCCAGCGCGCGACCGGCCTCGCGCGTGTGCGCGGTGGTCAAGTCACCGCCGCATTGGGTGCAGGCCTTCGCATCGGCCGGATTGCGTGCGCCGCAATAGGGGCAGTGTAAATCGGCTGCTCCACGCCGCGCCCTGGACAATTCGCCTTGATCCGTGATGAGTTCTTGCTGCGCGGGCAGTTCGAACTGATCCTGTGCGCTCATCGCGTTGCCGCAACTGGCGCACGTCTTACGATTGCCGGGGTTCTTTGTCCCGCACCGGGTGCACGTCCATTCGGTTCGGACGTAGCCGAGTGTTTCCTGAGACATACGTCGTCCTCCTGTAAAACAAGTGGGATCAGTGTAACATAGCCTGTGCGCGCTTCACTTACATCTGCATAACAAGTGCATTTCGATCTCACGTCAGGTATACTCTAAACATGCCCAGCCGCCGGCCCAACTTCTTCTACCATCTTCACCCACCGACGATTCCTGAGCGGGAGTCGCGCTTTCGTTACACCTTCGGCCTGGGCGGCCTCTCGGTCTTTCTATTTTTCGTTTTGGCCGTCACCGGCCTGCTGTTGGCGTTTTTCTATGTTCCCACGCCCGGGGATGCTTTCGCATCAATTGAGCAAGTCACATTTCAAGTGCCCTTCGGATGGCTGATCCGCAACCTGCACTACTGGGCCGCGCAGGCGATGGTCATCGTCGTCGCGCTGCACCTGCTGCGCGTGATCTTCAGCGGCGCGTACAAAGCGCCGCGCCGGGCGAATTACCTGATCGGCCTGGCGCTGCTGGCCGGCACGCTGCTGCTCGACTTCACCGGCTACGTGTTGCGCTGGGACGACGGCACACAATGGGCGCTGGTGGTCGGCACGAATCTCGTTCGAGAAACGCCTCTCGTCGGGGAGGCGCTCTATCAAACGATCGTCGGCGGATCGGACATCGGCGCAGCGACGACGATCCGCTTCTACGCCTGGCACATCCTCGGCCTGGCCGTGCCGGTTGTCTTCTTCATCGGCTGGCATCTCTTCAAAGTCCGGCGTGATGGCGGCGTCTCGCATCGACCGCGCTCAGGCGACCACGCGCCGCGTATCGATCGCGCGCGACTCGCCCGCACCGAGACGATTGCGATGCTCGTCACGCTGGCGGTGCTCATCGTCGCCTCCGCGCTGTTCCCGGCTCCGCTTGGCCCGGTCGCCGACCTGCCCACTCACTCCGATAAGGCGCAAGCGCCGTGGTTCTTCTTGTGGGTGCAGGTGCTGCTGCGAGCGATCCCGCCCGTGTGGGCCGGCGTGCTGATTCCGTTGGGGCTACTGCTCGTCCTGGGCCTGATTCCTTACGCGATCGACCGCAAAGCGGAAGGCGTGGCGGAGTGGTTTCACCCATCGGGTCGCGCGGCGCA
>DATBWU010000282.1:0-9419 GCA_036514635.1 Anaerolineae bacterium
GGTTGTCGCTCGAGCCGTTGCTGGTGCGCATTCTCGATAGCGCCGTCGAATTGATCGGCGCGGGCTACGGCACGATTGGCCTGGTGGTCGAGCGGCCGGATGGCCCCAGCGTGCGGACAGCCGCGGTGCACAACATGCCGCCGGGCGAGCTAGGCGCCGAGATGCCGGCCGGGATCGGCCTGGCCGGACGTGTCCTGCTGGAGCAGCGCGCGGTGCGTTTCGATCGCTACGGCGACCTCGATCGGCCTACGCTGCCGGAGCTGGCCGATCACGCCGTCGTCGGTATTCCGGTCAAGTGGGCGGAGCGGATCATCGGCTTCCTCGGCATCGGCGCCGCCGCGCCGCGCCGCTTCGACGAGCGGGACGTCGAGACGCTGACGCTGTTTGCCCAGCATATTGCCCTCGCCATTCAAAATGCTTCACTGTTCGAGGCCGAGCAACGCCGCCTGGCCCGGATGACGATCGTCAACCGCATTGGCCGCCTGATCAACAGCAGTCTCAGCCCCGACCAGATTCTCCAGACGGCCGCCGAAGCCATCTCCGAATATCTGCCCTATCCCAATGTCGCCCTGCTACTCATCGATCCCGGCGACCCGCAGACACTCGTGCTCCGCGCCCGCAGCGGCATTTACGCCGGCAATCGCGTGGGCGAGTATCGCCAAAGTATCGCGCAGGGCATTATCGGCGCGGCGGCGCGCGCGCGCCGGCGTATCCTGATCGAGGATGTCAGGAGCGACCCCCGCTACGTCCCGGTGCCCGGCGTGAGTGAGATCTGCTCCGAGCTGGCGCTGCCGATCATCGCCGGCGAGCAATTGTTGGGGGTGTTGAATATCGAGTCGGGCCAGCGCATTGCCGACGAGGACGCAGCCGGGCTGGAGATCGTCGCCGATGAGCTGGCCGTCGCCATCGACCATGCGCGCCGCTATGAAGAGGAGAAACGGCGCACGGAACGCTTGGGGTTGATCGCGCGCGTCGGTCAGCGCATTGCCGTCCGGCTCGATCCCGATGAGTTGTTCGATGCGACGGTCGAGGAACTGCACGGGCGGTTAGGCTACGATCACGTCTCGCTCTTTTTGCTCGATCCGGCCGAGCCGACTCATTTGGTGCAGCGCGCCCGCGCCAGCCGCTGGCCGCGCGGCGAGGCCACCGGTTATCGCCAATCGATCGACCAGGGTATCATTGGCGCGGCGGCGCGCCGGCGCCTGCCCGAACTGGTCAACGAGGTCACGGCCGACCCGCGCTATGTCGCCGTGCCGGCGGCCGATGGCCTGCGGTCTGAGCTGGCTGTGCCGATCCTGCTCGGCGAGCGGCTGTTGGGCGTGCTCGACCTGGCCGGTGTCCAGCCCTTCCGCGCCGAAGACGTCGCCGCCGCACAGATTGTCGCCGATCAGCTGGCCGTCGCCATCGACAACGCGCAGCTCTTCGCGCAAACACAGCAGGCGCTGGACGAGACGACGCTGCTGTACGAAACCAGCCAACGGATCAGCGTCTCGATGGACATCGACGACGTGATCGAGGTCTATCTGGAGCAGGTGGCGGCGCGCGGCCACTACGCCTGCAGCGTGGTGCTGTACGAGTTTGACGAAATCGGCGCGCGCACGGCGGTGTTGCTGCGCGGCCAGTGGACGCTACAAAATGGCCTGGTGCGACCGGAAGAACGCCTGCCCTACTCGCATGACGCGCTCGATCCACCGCTCGATGCCGGGCAGACGATCACCCTTGCCGACGTGCACACCGATCCACGCGCTTCACCGGAACTGCGCCAGCTCCAAACGCGCGATAACCGGGCCGCGGTAGCGATGATTCCGCTGATGGTGCGGGGCCGGCGGATCGGATTGGTGATCTTGAGTTCACCCTCCGTCCACACTTGGAGCGAGGCCGATCTGCAACCCTATCAGGCGACGGCGGTGCAACTGGCGCTGGCCATCGATAGCCGGCAGCAACAGCTGCTCCTCTCCGAGCAGGGCCGGCAGGTGGCCGTGCTGGAAGAGCGCCAGCGCCTCTCGCGCGAACTGCACGATTCGGTGACGCAGCTGATCTTCAGCACCACGCTGATCGCGCAATCGATCGCCTCCGCCTGGCGGCGCGATCCGGCCGAGGGTGAACGGCGCGTCAATCGGTTGTTGGAGCTGTCGCAGGCAGCCCTGGCCGAAATGCGGGCGTTGCTGTTTGAGATGCGGCCTTCCATCGCCGGCCCGTCGAAATCGGGGGCGAGTGAGGGCGGGCCGCTGCCCGGCCTGGTGCGCGTTCAACGCGACGGGCTGGCGGCGGCGTTGCAGCAGCACGCGGCCGGCCTGGGGCGCGACGGGCTGCAGGTCGAGCTAGACGCCCGCGATTATCCAACCGATGGCGCTCGCTTTCCGCTCACATACGAAGAGGCGATTTTCCGCATCGCACAGGAGGCGCTCAACAACGTCGTCAAGCATGCCCGCGCCGGGCAGGCCCGGGTTCGGTTGAGCGCAACCGCCGGCGCGCTGCATCTGTCGGTGAAGGATGACGGGCTGGGTTTTGCGCCCGACCGAGCCGCCAATGGTTCGATTGAGCAGAGCAGCGGGCTGGGTCTGAAGTCGATGCGCGAACGCGCCGAAGCGTTGGGCGGGACGCTCAGTGTGACGAGCACGCCCGGTCGCGGGACGACCGTGGAGGTGATATTGCCGAGAGACGGATAGACCAGTAATCCGCTAAGAGCCTGTCTGAAAAGGCCCTTCATCTCACCACCAAGACACGAAGGCACCAAGAATCTCCAAGTTTTCTTCGTGTCTTGGTGACTTGGTGGTTAGTTTTCAGACAGTCTCTAAGATACATTTGCACTTATCTATTCGTGTCCATTCGCGTAGATTCGCGGAAAATTTTTGGTCAGTCATTTTCCAGGGAGGATCGGAACCGATGACCTCACCCGTGCGTGTGCTAATCGTCGATGATCATGAGATCGTTCGCGAGGGACTGCAAACGCTGCTGTCTGAAGAATCGGATGTCGAAGTGGTCGGCGAAGCGGCCAACGGCGAAGAAGCGCTGCGGCTGGCCGCCGACTTAAACCCCGAAGTGATTTTGATGGACCTGGTGATGCCGGGGCTGGATGGCATCGAGGTGACGCGCCGCATGCAGGCGACCAGCCCGGCCAGCCGAGTCTTGGTCTTGACCAGCTTTGCCGACGATCGGCGCGTGCGTGAAGCGATCCAGGCCGGCGCGATCGGCTACCTGCTCAAAGATGTGCTCAAGTCCGATTTGTTGCGCGCGATCCATAACGCGGCGCAAGGCCGCTCCACGCTGCATCCCGAGGCGCAGCATTACCTGATGCGCCAGGCGGTTCGCGCAGAAGCGCAGCCACACGACAGCCTGACCGAGCGCGAACTGAGCGTGCTACGTTTGATCGCCAGCGGTCAGAGCAACAAAGAGATCGCCGCCGCCTTGTACCTGACGGAGGGTACGGTCAAAGGCTACGTCAGCGCGATCCTCGCCAAGCTGGGCGTCGCCGATCGGACGCAGGCGGCGCTGTATGCCGTGAAGCATCATTTGACTACCGATGCCTGAGCCGCAAAATGTGAGGGCGAAGCGATCTTCGCGCCGCGTGCTCCATTGAACCCTCACTTTCGTCAGTTCCTTTCACGACGGATTTAGTCACGACACTGAGCGGGCCGTCGGTTTTCGATTGAACCGACAGCGCGTATAATCAACGCACTTTCACGAAGCTCTGCCTGTTCACACCTTGAGCGGGCGGCGCTGTGGCCTATTAGGAGAATCATGACACAGGTTACGCGAGGCCAGCGCGTGTACTTCGCAGCGGTCGGCGCGCTGGCGTTATGGGTCGGTGTCTGGGGCTACTTCGTCCCGGAGCGGGTCGACATCGCCATTCCCTGGCTGGTGCCGCCGCTGCACGCACGCTTCCTCGGCGCGATGTATCTTTCCGGGGCAGTCGTCATGACGCGGAGTATCTTCGCGCGCCGCTGGTGGGAGGTGCGCATCGTCGTGCCGATGATCGCGATCTGGACGGGGATGCTGTTCGTGGTCTCGCTGTTCTATTTGAACGAGTTCGACTTCACGTTGCCGCGCGTCTGGATCTGGTTCGCCGCTTACATCGCCTATCCGCTGATCGGTATCGGGCTGGCCTGGCGGTATCGTCGCGAGGTTGCCGAAGCGCCCGGCCCCGCGGTGCCGGACTGGATTCGGCGCTATCTTCTGATTCAAGGCGTTGCGACAACCGGCCTGGCGCTCGCGTTGCTGCTGCTGCCCGGCCCGATGGTCTCGCTATGGCCGTGGCCGATCACGCCGCTGCTGGCGCAGATTTATTCCGCGCCGTTTTTGTCTTACGGCCTGGGCAGCCTGATGATCGCGCGCCGGCGCACCTTGCCGGAGATCCGCTTCGGCGTGACGGCGACCGGGACGTTTGTGCTCCTGGTGCTGGTGGCTTCGTTCCGGCACGCCGGTCTATTCTCGACGAGCGATCTGGCGGACTGGATATGGTTTGGCGGCTTTCTCATCGCGGCGGCGATGCTCGGCGTGATTACAGCGCGTGCGTATCGAAGGCTCCAATCGGGAGGCTAGACATGGCTCAGCAAGCCGTGCGATGGTACACCGCCGTGGCCGGCGTGTTCCTGCTGCTGCAAGGCGGCAGCACGCTTGCCTTTCGCCTCATCCCGGAGTTGGATCGCGCCTTCCCGGTGCTTCTCCAAATCACCCGCATGATCCCATCCCATTCACTGCTGCATATCATGACGGGGGCACTCGCCCTGGTAATTCTCGCCTGAGGCGGGTCGAGCGGGCCGCTGCGCTTCGCCTTCGGCTTGGGCGCGTTTTATCTCGGCCTGGCATTGGCCGGCATTTTGAGCGGGCATCCGCTGGGCCTGGGCTTGCAGCCGTTCGATCATCCCATTCACCTCGCTTTGGGCGTGCTGGGGCTTCTCGGCGCAGGCTTGACGTATCGCTCGATGCTCACTCGCAAGGCGGCCTCATGAACAAAAATGGAACACCCCTCGCTCGCCCGCTGCGCGCGTGGTTCATCGTCGAGGTCTTTTTTGGATTGGGCGCGATTTCTGCGGTCGGCCTGAACCCGGCGAACACGCGCGAGAACTTCGCCTGGCCGATTGAGCCGGCGGTCATGGCCGCCGTGCTCGGCGCGTTTTACATCGCGTCGGCGTTGCTGTTCTTGCTGCCGCTATTCGCGCGGCGCTGGGAAATGATCCGGGTGATGATTCTACCGGCGGCGCTCTTCAGCACGGTGCAATTGCTGGCGACTTTTCTTCATTGGGATAAGTTCTCGGTGGGCACGCTGCCGTTCTATGTTTGGTTCGCCAGTTACCTGCTGCCGCCGCCGATTTTCATCGGCGCGTATGTGTGGCATCAACGTCGGGCCGGCTCCGCCCCCACCGGACAGCCGCTGCCCCAGCGACTGCGCCAGCTATTGCTGATCCTGGGCGGCGTGCTCAGCATCGGAGCGATGCTGACGTTCGTGTTCCCCGAATGGCTGATTGCGTCCTTTGCCTGGAATCTGACGCCGTTGACGACGCGCTCGCTGTGCGGCTGGCTGATCGCGGTAGGCACGTTGATGGCGTCGATGGCGCGCGAAGATGATCGCGCGCGTGTTCGGCTGGCGACGCCTACGCTGATTTTGATCTTGCCACTGCTTGTGATTCAGATGGCGCGTTTTGCCGATCAGGTGAATTGGGGGAACTTATCGCTGTGGCTGGGCCTGGCGATATTTGCGGTTGCCAGTCTATGTGGATTGGTTCTGGCGCGCGGCAACTGGCAAGAAACTCTAAGCTGAGGCGCGCTTCGCCAGGCTCTTAATCACTTCGCGCCAGATCACTTCACCATCGACGCTGGGGATCGGCAGGAAGCTGCCCACGCCCAGCACGGTGTTGACCGAAACCAGGTAGCCGACCAGCTCACGCGCCGGGCTGTCTGTCATCGTCGGGTACAGCGCCGCGAGCACAACGAGCAGGACGAGATTGAAGACGGGGCCGCCCAGCGATCGGACGATGTGAACACGCGAAGGATATCCGCTCTGATCGCCGTAATACAGATTGATGTCGCGCGTCGTCGCCATCAGCAGCTCGTCCATGGCCGAGCCGATCAGCTTGCCCGACAGGATGTGGCCGAAGGCATGCGCGAGAATCCCCAGTTCCACCGCCAACGCCGAGAGCACATTCGTTGAGACGCGCTCGGCCAGGCTTAATTCAGGCCGCGTCAAGAGTGTCACACCGAAACCCAGGCCGAAGAAAATGATCGGGCCGAGCCAGGCGATCGGCGTCACCGTCAAGCGAATGCCCCAAAAACGCCCGATGGGAATGCGCCGAACCTGATCAATATCCTCGATAACGCCCAACGGTCGGCTCATGCTGCTCATCTCCTCAAGCCTGGATTATAAGTGTGTCGATTGCTGCACGCAATCCCGTACAGGCGCGGGCGATCCACCTGACTTTCGTCAGGTGATGCTCCTCACTTTAGTTAGCCTGCGCGGCTAACGTTTTCCGCTTGCGATATCTATCCCCTGCCAGATGCACCGCCCCGCATTCCGATCTATGCTGGCCTCAATCTAGCACGCTCACGGCTAGTACATCGCGGCGGAAATACCCCAACGGTTTGTCATGCTGAGCGGAGCGAAGCATCCCGCCCATAGTGCCGAGACTCTTCGCTTCGCTCAGAGTGACAACCATTGGCTCATTTAAGCCCAGGAGCACTAGTGCTCCGCCATAGTGATTTTGATTTCTGATGGGCGAAGGGATGGACGCAGTCGGCGCTTCGATGCCGGCTGCACCGCCGCATTGTGTCATCGGTCGATGGAGGTCGTTGATGGTTCTGAACATTCTCAATCGGAAGAATGCCTGGGCGCTGGTCGCCGCGCTGGTCAGCTTGAGCGCGTGCAGCCAGGCGCCTGCCTCGCCCACCGCCGCTGCGCCCACGCCCGCATCTGAAGGTGCGGCAACTACTGTCCCCGTTTCGGCCCCGGCGGTGATCGCCAAGAACGCCAGCACTTCCAGCGCGATCGCGCTCAGCGACGACGATGCGCTGCTGGTCGTGGCGAATCCGCTCAACGGCAGCGTCTCGATCCTCAACGTGGCCGGCGACGCGAACGCCAAGCTGGGCGAGGTGAAAACCGGCGATTTGCCGCGCACCGTCGCCATCGGCCCGGACAAGAAATTCGCCTACGTCGCCAACCAGGGCAGCGGCACGGTCTCCGTCGTCGATCTGGCGAGCCTGGCGAAAGTGAAGGACATCCCGGTCGGCAGCGAGCCGTACGGCATCGCGCTCACGCCCGACGGCGCGCGCGCCTACGTCGCCAATTCGGCGTCGAATAGCGTCTCGATCATCGACACCGCCGGCGGCGTAGTCGTCAACACCATCACCATCCCCGGCGTGCAGCCGCGCGGCGTGGCGATCACCAATAACAACGGCGGGCAGGGGCCGCAGTTCGTGTACGTCACGCAGTTCCTGTCGCAGCCGACCGCGTCGGGCAAGCCGGGACAGGATCAAGGCAGCGAGGGCAAGGTCTTCGTCATTTCGACTGCCGACGACACGCAGATTCAGGGTGTCATCACGCTCGCCGCGCATGAAACCGGCTTCGCCGCCGATCGCACCAAATTCGGCGGCACGGAAGCCGACTCGACCTTCGCTTATCCCAACCAGCTGCAGGCGATCGTTTTGAAAAACGGACGCGGTTATCTGCCCAACATCGCCGCCTCGCCCGAAGGGCCGGTCAAGTTCAACGTCGATACGCAGGCGTTTGTGTCGGTGTTTGACGTGGCGGCGAAGGCGGAGCTGCCCGGCGGGACGATCAACCTGCACGCGGCCACTAAAGCGCAGACCTTCACGCCCAAGCTGTTCTTCGCCAACCCGTGGGCGATCGCCTTCAAGCACAATGCCGACGAGGGCTATGTCGTCTCGGCCGGCAGCGACGTGATCGTCAAGCTCACGCTCGCCGGCAACGGCGTCCCGTCCGTGGTGACGATTCCCGCCGAGGGCGACACGACGCGCGCGCTGTTTGTCGAGGTGGGCAAGAATCCACGCGGCATCGTCGTCAACAACGCCGATACGCGCGCCTACGTGATGAACTTCATTTCGCGGGACGTCTCGGTCATCGATCTGACCCAGTCGCCGGAGCAAGTGGTTGCCAGTATCCCGTCGGCCGATTTGCCGCCGGCCGGGTCGGACGCGGAGAAGTTTCTGCTGGGCAATTATCTGTTCAACACGGCGCGCGGCCAGTTCGACGAAGGCGTCGCCAATCGCATGTCGTCGGAGGGCTGGCAGTCGTGCGCGTCGTGCCACAACGAAGGCTTGACCGATGGCGTGGTGTGGGCGTTCGCCGCCGGCCCGCGCAAGTCGATCGCGCTGAACGGCGCCTTCAATCGCGCCAATCCCGATACGAACCAGCGCGTCCTCAATTACTCGGCCATCTTCGATGAGCTGGAAGACTTCGAGCTGAACATCCGAGGTGTGTCGGGCGGGCCGGGCCTGATCGTAGCCCAGGGCACGACCGATCAAGAGCCGAACGTCAAGGCGTTCGATCCGCCCAACAGCGGCCGGCCGCAGCTGCACGTCAACGGCATCGGCGCGTGGGATGCGATCGTCGCCTGGACGAAGCTGCGCATCGATTCGCCCATCTCGCCCTATCGCGGCGTCGATGCGAGTAGCGCGGTGGGCCAGCAGATCGCGCGCGGGCGGGAGTTGTTCCAGCAGGCGAACTGCCAGGCCTGCCACGGCGGCGCGAAGTGGGCCACGGCGCAGGTCGATTTCGGGCGCGTCTCGCCCTTCCCCGAAACGGTGACGCTCGGCGCCGATCCGGAGCCGCCGGTCGGTCAGCTGGGGCGTTTCCTGAAACAGGTGGACACCTTCGATCCGGCCAATCCCGACGAACGCACCGCGAATAACCAGCAGGCGCTGGGCGCGCTCGGCTACAACCCGCCGTCACTGTTGAGCATCTTCGCCTTCCCGCCGTATTTGCACAACGGGCGCTGCCTGATCCTCTCCTGCGTGCTGGAAAACGAGGCGCACCGCAACGCCGGGGGAACCGATGTGCTGGATAACCCGGACGACCGCGCGGCGCTGACGCAATTCTTGATCTCCATCGATGCGACGACGGAGCCGATCAATCCGTAAGGCGTGCAGACACGCGAGATAGTAGCGTAGCCCCTTGTGGGCGTTTGACGGGCACGCGGCTCTACGCTACGCCCATCAAAACGAACGTGGCGGAACGCTAGTGCTCCTGGGCTTAAATGAGCCAATGGTTGTCACTCTGAGCGAAGCGAAGAGTCTCGGCACTATGGGCGGGATGCTTCGCTCCGCTCAGCATGACAAACCGTTGGGGTATTTCCGCCGCGATGTACTAGCGCCGCCGATCCTGTTTCAACGCGAGGAACATACTAATGAAATCAACGCCACAGGTCCTGGGTTTGTTGCTCGTTGCCAGTCTGATCCTTTCCGCG
>DATBWU010000283.1:0-17740 GCA_036514635.1 Anaerolineae bacterium
CGGCGGCGATCCGCCGTCGGGCCGCAGGCGGAACAGCCCGCCTTCGACGACCTCGCGCCGATAGTCGGCCAGATAGACCGGGCCGAGATCGAAGTGAGCGAAGACGCTGTCGAGAAATGGGTTCTTGGAATTGGCGGCGACGTACACCAGCGTCACGTCGCGCGGATCGAGCGGCTGGTTGTTCGTGTATCGCTCGACCCACAGCGGGGTGAGCGCTTCCCATGGCGCGAGCAAGAACGCGCCTTCACCTTCTCCCTCGAAGCGATCGTAGACGCGCCGAACCCAGTCGGCTCCAACCGTGTACTCCTGTAGCGAGATGCGCGGCACGCGCGGCAGCGCGATGGCGATCGGCAGGCTGATCAGCGCGATGGCGGCGATTGCCGTCACTGCGCGCGCGGCGCGCGGCGTGAACACCTCGCCCGAAATGACCGACACGACTTCGCCTGCGCCCACGCCGATCAGGATCGCGATGACCATGAAGGGCAGCATCAGGTAAGCCATCACGTCCTGAATCGTGTTCATCACGAAGGCATACAACACGACGAGGAAGATCGTGAAGAGAACGGCGAGTGAGCGAGTAGAGGTCGGGCGGCGGCGGATCAGGCTCATCCAGCCGACGACGGCCAGGAGGATGCTGAAGATCGGGTATTGCAATTGCAGCAGGTTGAAGAAGACGGAGAATCGCGCCGGCTGATCAGCCAGGCCGAAGGCGAACAGGTTGACGCGCAGACCTTCGGCGGTGACGAAGTGGATGAACGTGTCCCACGATTGAATGTCGTTCGCGCCGAAAGGTGTCGTCGGGCTGCGCAGAGGGTAGTAGAGAAAGACGCTCAGGCCGATTGCGGCGCAGACCATCATCGCCAGCAGCGTGCGTGCTTCGCGCAAGACGCGCGGTCGCACGGCGAGGATGAACGCGGCATACGCCGGAAAGCCGAAGACGAGCAGCGGGTGCTGTGTGGGACTTAGCCCGGCGACGAGCGCGAACGCATACAGCCAGCGCTCGCTGCATGTCGCCCACCAGCGCACCAGCAGGAACACGCTCGCCGTCGCCAGGAGCAGCGTGATGACGTGCGCGTTGGTGTGAATGCTGTGCTGCCACACGTCGGTGGCGAAAGCGAAGGAGAGACCGGCGAAGAGTGCGGCCAGATGGTTGGCCGGTTGGTTAGTTGGATGGCTGCTTGCGCCCCGCTCTGCGGGGTTGGATCGTTGGTTGAGAATCGTGAGGACGGTGGCGTAAACGAGCGCCACGTTGAGCGCGCCGGCCGTCGCAGCCAGCAGGTGAGTGCGGTAGGCGACCGTGCCGATGGGGATGAGGTGTTGCCACAGTCCGGCGAGCAGCGTGTAGAATGCGTAGCCCGGCGGATGCGCGATGCCGAGTATCCACGGGACGAACGTATACTCGCTTGGGTCGCCGGGGACTTGAACGGGCGCGAGTGTGAAGACGTAGGCGCTGAACGCGGCGAGGAAAACAAACGCGCCGCCGAGCGCGGCCGAACGGTGAGCGAGAAATCGAGACAGGCGATTCACGAGGGACATGCGCGCGCCGATTATAACACGCCGATCCGACCGGCTTTTTCGGGCTCTCCCGACTCTGGCGGGACGCTGCGCAGGAACCGCCAAGAACGCAGAGAGCGCCGAGTTTTCCTAATGCTCTGCGCTCTCGGCGTTCTCTGCGGTAAGCTTTTTCCCGTTAAAGCCGGAAGAGCCCTTGTTCATCTCGGATGGCCAGAACCCGTTTCACTGATTGACCCCATGCGCCGTCGACTCGACTGGCAACGTCACGGTAAACGTCGTGCCCGTCCCCACCTCACTGGCGACCTTGATCTCCCCGCCGTGCAGGTCCACGATCTCCTTGACGATCGACAAGCCCAGTCCGCTGCCGGGGATGTCGGCCTGCGGGCTGTGCCGCCCCCGATAGAAGCGCTCGAACAGATGCGGCATGTCCTCGGCGGCGATGCCCAGGCCGGTATCCTGCACGTCCAGACACACCTTGCCGTTGCACCGATACGTGCTGACCTGTACACGGCCGGCGGGCGTGTAGTTGATCGCATTCGCCACGAGGTTGGTGATGACGCGCGTGATCTGGCTGGCCTCGCCGCGAATCGACGGCAGGCCGGCCCCTGGCTCGAACGTCAGCGCCAGCCCGGTGGCTTCGGCACGCGGCTGATGCGCCACCACCACCTGCGCAGCGATGTCGTTCAAATCGACCGGCGCGAAGGCGACGTGCTCCTTGTCGCGCTCCAGCCGCGACAAGTCCAGAATGCTCTCGATCAGGTTGCGCAGGCGCTGCGTCTGTTCGTCGAGCACCCTCAGGTACTGCTCGCGCTTTTCGGGATTGCCTTTCTGTAGCAGGTTCAGGTACAACCCCAGATTGGTCACCGGCGTGCGGAGCTCGTGCGACACGTCCGACACGAACTTGGACTTGAGCCGTTCCAGTTCCTTCTGGTGCGTGATGTCGTGATAAACGCCGACGAAGCCCACGGCCTGTCCGCCGGTATCGACGAGCGGGGTGATGGTCAGGCTGACGTCGCGGTCTTCGCCAGTGTTGCGGCGGATGACCAGCTCGCCCTGCCAGCTGTCGGCGTTGCTGATCGCGGCGCGCAGACCGCTCCACGCGGCCGGATCGGCGCTCTGGCTGCGCCACAGGCGCGGGGTTTGGCCGGAGGCTTCGGCCATGCTGTAGCCCGTGAGGCGCCCCATAGCCGGGTTGATGTATATGATCTGCTCGTTGCGGTCGGTCAGGACAATGCCCTCGCCCGCTGAATCGAGGATAGCCTGTAGTTGCGCGCGTTCCCGCGCCAGTTGAGCGGTGCGCTCTTCCACGCGCTGTTCCAGCGTTTCGATGAGCTGGGCGCGCTGCAGCGCGTTGGCGGCGATCTCGGCGATGCCGGTCAGCAGGCGCACTTCGTTGGGGGTGATGTCGCTCGTCCGGCCGATCCACAACGCGCCGTTGATCAGGTCTTGCACGAGAAGCGGTGCGCAGGCTGCCGCTTTTACGCCGCCCAACCGATCGGGCCATGCCACGCGCGTCTCGTTGCGGATGTCGTTGCTCAGATACGGCGCGCGGCTGGCGAGCACCTGCCCGGTGACGCCGCTGCTGGGCGGCAGGCGCAGGCCGGTCATGTCGGCCCACTCGCCGCGCCCCAGCGCGACCACCGCCTCGCCGGTGTGCGGATCGAGCGTGAACAGCGCCGCGCCCTGCGCCTTGAACAGCTCCATCGTCTCGTTGAGTAGTGTGGGAATGATGTCCACGTGGCTGGGCGCGGCGCGCATGGCGCTGGCAAATGACACCAGCCCTTCCAGTTCACGCTCGCGCCGGCGGCGCTCGGCCAGTTCGGCGCGCACCTGTTGGTACAAGTGCGCGTTGGCGGCAGCGGCGGCCAGCTGCCCGGCCAGCGCTTCCAGCATCTTCAGGTTATCCTCGCTGAACGCGTTCGGCCGGTAACTGAAGACTTGAATCGCGCCGACGGCGTTTTGCTCCACGCTCAGCGGCACGATCAGCGCCGAGCGCGGCCGGTCGCCGCTGTCGTCGGGCGGGCCGTCCAGCACCTTGCCGCTGTCGACATCGACGATGTAGCGGCTGCGCGCCGTCTTCACCTGTGTCTGATAATCGGGAATGCGCAGCGCCTGCCCGGTGCGTATGACCACGCTCTGCGTGCCCGCGCCTTCCGGCTCCAGCGGGATGGGCGGGAACTCGCTCACGTCGAGGCGCTTGTCGCCGTGGCGGGCGTACACGCAGCGGATGATCTGATCCTCGGCGGAGTAGGACGAGACGTACAGCGCGTCGCCGTCCATGCTCTGCGCGACGAGACTGCACAACGTGTCGTAAACGGCTTGCGGGTCGAGCGTGCGGCTGAGTTGCTGCGCGGCTTCGTACAGCAGACCGATCTGTTCGGTGCGTTTGCGGAGCAGCGCCTCAGTATTCTTCTGCACCGTGACGTCGCGGGCGATGCCTTCGAGCGCCACATAGCGGCCGGCATCGTCGTACACCGGCACGTTGCGCTGCTCGGTCCAGAGGATTGATCCGCCCTTGCGTGTCCAGCGCAGCGTCAGCGGCTCGCTCAGCGGGCGCGTGCCCTGCATCACCTCGTCGAGCAGATGGCGATCGTCTGGGTGAACCAGCCGGTAGCCCAGATACGGATCGGCATAGTGCTCCTCAGGCGTGTAGCCGGTGAGGGTCTCGGCGGCCGGGCTGACGTACTCGAAGCCGGGCGGATCCAGCCGGTAGCGATAAATCAGGTCCTGCGCGTTTTCGGCCAGTCGGCGAAAGCGCGCCTCGCTCTCGCGTAGCGCATCTTCGGCACGCTTTTGCTCGGTAACGTCGCGGAAGTTGACAACGAAGGCACCCACGCTCGGCTCGGCCAGCAGGTTGGTGCCGGTGACCTCCAGCCACAGCCACGATCCGTTCTTGTGCCGGTAACGGAACAGGGCGGTCGCACTGGCACCCGGCTGCTGGAGAATCCCGGCGAAGAGGCTCACCGCGTCGTGTTCATCGTTGGGGTGAATCAACTCGAAGGCGCTGCGGCCGATGAGTTCATTCACGTCATAACCCCACACGCGGGTGACGGCGGGGCTTTCGTACAGGATGATCCCGTCGCCGGCGATGAGCGCGATGGCTTCTGAGCTTTTTTCGATGAGCGCGCGGAAGCGTTTGGCGTTCTGATGCAGCGATTCCTCGGCCTGCTTGCGCGCCGTCTCGTCCTCAATGCTTTGCAGCGCGACGGCCAGATCGCCGCCGAGTGTGATCAGCAAGGACCGTTCTTGCGCGTCAAGTGCGTGGGCCAAGGTGGTGCACACCTGCAGCACGCCGAAGGTGTGGCTGGCGTGGGCAATCGGCACGCCCACCGCCGACGCGCGGGCGGACGACCACACGCCAGGCTCGCCTGTGGCCAGGACACTGCGAGCCAAGTCGCTCAGGTGCGGGTCGCAGCCGGCGGAGTCGTCATCCCCCTGGTATGGCCCGGCATCGGCGTGCGCCGCTATCACGATGTGCTGCGAGCCGGGCCGGATCAGCCTGATCTGCACGCGTTGATACCCGCGCGTGTGCAGCAAGATGTCGCACACCTGTTGGAACAGGCGGCCTGGATCGCGCTCGCGGGCGATCAACCGATTGACATCGTGAATCGCCTGCAGCACCTGATTGAGGTGGTGGATGCGCCGCTCAGCGCGCTTGCGCTCGATGGCATAGCGCGCGGCGCGCAGGAGCAGCGACCGGTCGAACTGCCCTTTGACCAGAAAATCCTGCGCGCCGGCCTGCAAGGCTTTGGCGGATAGCGAGGGATCGTCGAGGCCGGTCAGCACGACGATGGGGATGCCGGCTGCCGCCCGGAGCACGCGCGCCAGGCTCGCCAGCCCGTGACTGTCGGGCAGCGACAGGTCGAGCAGAATCACGTCGACGGGTTGCCGGGCCAGAATCGCCAGTGCATCGACAATACCGCTCGCGTGGCTCAGTTCGAAGTTTCCGTCGTCCGACAGATTGGCGTCCGACCCGGACAACATGGCGCTGACCAGCCGGGCCTCGATGGGATTGTCTTCAATCAATAGCACTTTGACAGAAGGGGCGTTCATGACATCATCTTTCACTTGGCCCGCTAGGGCGTTCTTCACGGTGACTAAAGAGGGCGCGAACCAACGGCATCAACTGCGCGCCGAGCTGGGTCTTGGCCACGAAGCCGTCCGCGCCGGCCGCCTGGGCTTCGGCGAGGTAGGCGGGATTATCGTGCAGCGTCAGGATGACGACGCGCGGCGCGCCGGGCCGAGCCTTGATGCGGCGCGTGGCTTCCAGCCCGTTCATGTGCGGCATGGCTATGTCTATCAGCACCAGGTCGGGCTTCAGCCGGTCGACGTCGCCGAGCGCTTCACTTCCGTTGTGCGATCGCCCGACGATGTCGAGCTGCTCGCGCGCCAGGAAGCGCGTCATCGCTTCGAGGAACCCCGGGTTGTCGTCGACGAGCAGGACACGAATGGGTGACATGATGGCATCTCCTGTGACTTCGGGCAACGCAGCCAGTCCCGTGCACGTTGCCGCTGTCCGTCAACAGGCTATACCAGGTGGGGATTGGGGGGTATCGGGAAAGACCTGAGATGGTTGGGGAGAGAGACCTGAATTGGCGCGAAGAAGCGGAGGAGCGGGGGAGCAGGGGAGCAGGGGAGATGTGGCGGTCAAGGCTTGCGGAGTAGCCATGGATCGGGTCTAGCGATCATACTGACAAGCTTGCCGATGATGTGCTTACCTGTCCGTGTTCACCAACCCCATCCGAATCGCATACCGCACCAGGCCGGCGATGTCGTGGATGCCGAGCCGCTCCATCAGCTGCGCACGATGTGTCTCGACCGTTTTGACGCTGATGCTGAGCCGCTGGGCGATGTCGTGCGTGGAATGACCTTCCGCAATCAGTTGAAGAATCTCGCGCTGGCGCGGCGTGAGCTGCTCGAAGGGTGACGGCTCCGCGCCGGAGACCGCCGCCTCGCCCGACACGCGCCGCCGGTACTCTTCGACGACGTGCTTCGACACAGCCGGGCTGAGGTACGTCTCGCCGCGCATCACGGCCCGGATCGCCAGCTCCAGTTCTGAGGGGCCCGCGTCTTTCAACAAGTAGCCGGACGCACCGGCGCGTAGCGCCTGCAGCACGTACTCTTCGGTGGCGTGCATTGACAGGATGATCACGCGCACGTCCGGCCATTGCTTCGTCACGCGCGACGCGACTTCCAGCCCGTTGAGGCCCGGCATGCTGATGTCGATCATCGCCACGTCCGGCGGCTGCTGTTCGATCAGGCGCAGCGCCTCATGGCCGTCGCCGCACTCGGCTACGACCTCGATACCCTTCAGGCCGTTGAGCAGGGCGCGAATCCCCGCGCGCACCAGCGTATGGTCGTCGGCAAGCAGAATGCGAATCGGGTTCATCGTCATCGGCTCCCAACCAGTCTCGCACGGAATGCGATTGATTTTAACCGCCGAGAGCGCGGCGGGCCGCCGGACAACTTAGCCTGGATTTCGCACCTTACGCTGATTTTAGGCAACGCTTGCGGCGGATGTATAATCCGCCGCGCCCAACCCGCCGGATTATTCACACCGCACTGCGCTGCGCGCAGCGCGGCGCACGTGTCCGGCTGGAGCAGGTGCGGAAGACAGGCCTAGCGCCTGTCTGAAAAGTTGCTCGAAGCCCGCGTCTCGCGGGCGTCCACCGCGAGGACGCGGTGGAGAGCGCCGTATTTTGAGGTTCTTAAGAATCTCTGCGCTCTCCGTGCGCCTGCGGCGTCTGCGGTGGGCGAACACACACGTTTCAGGGCAGCGGGAACGTGACGCGCACTTCGGCGCCCTGTCCCGGCGCGGACTCGATCTCGATCCGCCCGCCCGCCAGCATGGCGCGCTCTTCCATGCCCAGCAAACCCATGCTAGTGCCCTGGCGCGTGGCCTGCTCGCGGGCCGGGCGCACATCGAAGCCCGCGCCGTTGTCGGCGATGACCAAGTGCACTTCCCCGTCGATCACGTCCAGGCTGAGGCGCACCTGCCGCGCTTGCGCGTGCCGGGCGATGTTCGTCAGTGCTTCCTGCGCGATACGGAAGCAGGCCGTCTCGACCTCCGGCGGCAGGCGTGGCTCGAAATCCGCCAGGTCCAGGCGCGCCTCGAACCCGGCGCGTCGGGCCATGCGGTCGGCGTACCAGCGCAGCGCGGGGACGAGTCCCAGGTCGTCGAGCAGCGATGGCCGCAGGTCGAGCGACAGGTCGCGTACCTGCTGCAGTGCGCGATCGACGACGTCGATGTTTTCGTTCAACTCGGCTTCGAGATCGGCGGCCTCGCGCGCCGCCAGCGCGGTCTGCAGGCCGATCTTGATGGCGGTGAGTGTCTGCCCGATCTCGTCGTGCAGTTCACGCGCGACGGCGCGGCGCTCGGCCTCTTGCGCTTGGAGCAGGCGTTGGGAGAGGAATTGCAGGCGGTGTTGGCTCTCGCGCAGGGCTTCCTCGGCGCGCTTGCGTTCGGTGATCACTTCTGAGAACAGAATGATGCCGCCAATTTCACCTGTAGATTCATACCAGGGATGGATTTCCCAGCGTACCCAATCCAGCCGACCGTCCTGGCGGGGGAAGGGGTCTTCATCTGCTTTCTCGATTGCGCCCGCCAGACAGCGCCGGTGAATTTCCTTCCAGCGTTCGGGAATTTCAGGGAACACCTCGTAATGCGAACGGCCGACAATCTGTTGCTCGCCCAGATCGTAATCCACAAGGTAGCGTCGGCTTGCCACAATATATCTCATATCGCGGTCAAACATGGCAATCGCAGCCGGGGCATGTTCCACAAACAGCCTGAGCACCTCTTCGCTTCGGCGTAGTTTCTCCCCCGCGCGCCTGCGCTCGGTGATGTCCACTACGGACCCCAAGTATCGGGTTGGTTTGCCCTCATTGTCTCGCTCCCAAGTCACTGTCGGCGAGAGATAACGCATCGGGCCGCGCCCCGGGTTGGTGCGGAATTCTTTGGCGGACGGTTGTTTCCCTTCGGACATTCTCACGAACTCATCGAGAGCGCGCTCGCGATCCTCTGGATGAATGGAATCGAGATACGCTTCAACGGTCGGAAAACCTTTCGAAGGATCGTGCCCCAGAAGCCGGTACATTTGTGGTGACCACCAGCCCTGCCTCGTGGTCATGTTGTATTCCCAACTGCCGAGGTTGGCATGTTGCTCCGCCTCTTCGAGCCGTCTATTCACCTGTCTGACTTCTTCTTCCGCCCGCTTGCGCTCGGTGATGTCGCTGATGGCCGCCACCATGCCACTGACTGTGCTGTCAGCCTCCAGCAGAGGCGCGGCGTTGACAGACAAGATCACGCGCCGGCCGTCCGGGTGTTCGATGGCATGTTCGATGCCATACACCGGTTGCCCTGACCGCATCACTTTGGCGAAGGGCAGTTCTTCCTGAAGGAAGGGCGAACCATCCGCCGCCGTGATGCGCCAGCCGGGATCGTTGTAGGTGCGGCCGGTGATGTCGCCGCGTGTCAGGCCCAGGATACGCTCAGCCGCCGCATTGGCCAATGTGATTTGCCCGGCGCGGTTGACGATCGCGATTCCCTCCGGAACCGTTTCGACAATGCGCGTCAGGCGCTCCTCGCTCTCACGCAATGCCTGCTCCGCCCGCTTGCGCTCGGTGATGTCCTGAAAGAAGATGGCCAGGCCGTCTGGCGACGGAAAGATGCGGTTCTCGAACCAGCGGTCGTAGGGCGGATAGTATTCTTCCAGATAGATGGGTGTCTGCGTCTCCACGGCCTTGTAGTACGCCTTGTAAAACGGCTGGCCGATGCCTTCGGGGAATTCGGTCCAGATGTGCTTGCCGATCATGTCTTCGGGCCGGCGGTTGAATATCTGCCCGGCCTTTTGGTTCATGTAGGTGTAGCGCCACTCGGTATCGAGTGCGACGAAGGCATCGCCCATGCTTTCCAGGATGTTGGCGATGTGCGCACGGGCGGCTTCGGCCTCCGCGCGGGCCGCCTGTTCACCAGCCAGCAGTTGCTCGCGTTCCGCAGCATTTTCGATGAGCGCGCGGGACAGCGCTTCGCTGGCGCGGACTTCCACCGTCCGCTCGCGCTCGGCTACCGCGCGCCGCAGCTCAAGTTCGGCGATCACGCTGCGGCGCAGCGCCCGCAGCGCGGCCAGCTGCTCGGCGGTCAGATCGCGCGGCGCGCGGTCGATGACGCACAGCGTGCCCAGCGCAAAGCCGTCGTGCGTGACCAGCGGCGCGCCCGCGTAAAAGCGGATGTGCGGCTCGGCGGTCACCAGCGGGTTGTTGGCGAATCGCTCGTCGGTCAGCGCATCGCGCACCACGAAGACATCGTCCGGCTGCAGAATGGCATGAGCGCAGAAGGCGACATCGCGCGAGGTCTCGTGGATAGCCAGGCCCACGTTCGCCTTGAACCACTGTCGATTGGAATCGACGAGCGTGATGAGCGCTATGGGTGTGTCGCAGATGTGCGCGGCCAGTCGGGCGATGTCGTCGAAGTGCTCTTCGGGGGCCGTATCCAGGACATGGTACTGGCGGAGCGCCGCCAGCCTTTCGGCTTCATTCGAGGGAGTGGGTGCGTTCATTCAGCACCTCCTTTGAGGCACACTGCGCGTGGATGGGCCGGCCGGATTTCCTGTGCCACCTCACTTCGTCGGGCGCGCAGTCAACGCCACGGTGGAGACGGAGGCAGGCAACCGGCAGAGTGGAGCGCTATTGGGGGGTGTGCGCGCGCCTGCCTGTGCGGATATTTTACTCTGTTTCGATTCGGGGTGGGAAGTTGTGAACCCTGGCGAAGGCTCGAACCCTTCGCCAGGGCTTGCGGACTACTCGACCCGATCCAACCGTGCGGCGGCGGCCTCGACGAATGCCCTGAACAACGGATGCGGTCGATTAGGCCGGCTCTTGAATTCCGGGTGGAATTGCGAGCCGACCATGAAGGGGTGATCGGCAAGCTCGGCGATCTCCACCAGCCGGCCATCGGGCGACAGGCCGGACAACACCATACCGTGCTTCGTCATCACCTCACGATGCGCGTTGTTGAACTCGAAGCGGTGGCGATGCCGCTCGTGGACGACGGCAGCTTTGTAGGCGTTGGCCGCGCGTGTGCCGGGCACCAGCGCGCACGGGTATGAGCCGAGCCGCATCGTGCCGCCCATGTCGGCGATGTCGCGTTGTTCCGGCATCAGATCGATGATGGGGAACGAGGTGCTGTGATCGAATTCGGTGCTGTTCGGCTCGTCGCTGCCCTGGATGGCGCGGGCCAGCTCGATGCACATCACTTGCATGCCCAGGCACAGCCCCAAATACGGAACCTTGTTTTCGCGGGCGAAGCGCGCGGCGATGACCTTGCCCTCGATGCCGCGATAACCGAACCCCCCTGGCACGACGATGCCGTGCGCTTTCCGCAGCCGATCTACGCCTCGGCCCTTTTCCAGGTCTTCCGATAGGATCCAATCGATCTCCACATCGACGTTGTGCGCGACACCGGCATGGTATAGCGACTCGCGCACGCTGATGTACGCATCCTGAAACTCGACGTACTTGCCGACGATGGCGATGGGCAGTTTCTCGCGCGGCGCGCGCATCGCTTCCACCAGTTGCCGCCACTCTTGCAAGTCGGGCATAGCGCGCGCGTTCAGGCTCAACCGGTCGATCAGGTAGTCGCCCAGCCCGGTTTCTTCGAGCGTCAGCGGCACCGCGTACAGCACATCGGTGGTCACCAGCGGAACCACCGCGCGCACATCCACGTCGCAAAACAGCGCAATCTTCTCGCGGATGGCGTCGTTGACCGGCTGATCGGATCGCGTGACGATCACATCCGGGTTGACGCCGATGCCGCGCAGTTGATGCACGGAATGCTGGGTTGGCTTGGTCTTCAGCTCGCCGGTCGCGCCGATGTAAGGCAGCCAGGTGACGTGGATGTACACGACGTTGTCGCGGCCCACATCCTTGCGCATCTGACGGATGGCCTCCAGGAAGGGCAGGCTCTCGATGTCGCCGACCGTCCCGCCGATCTCGACGATGACCACGTCCGGTTCACCGGCGCGCGCGGCCAGGCCGATGCGGCGTTTGATCTCGTTGGTGATGTGTGGGATGACTTGAATCGTGCCGCCCAGGTAATCGCCGCGTCGCTCCTTGCCGATCACGTCGGCGTACACCTGGCCGGTCGTCACGTTGCTGGCCCGGGTGAGGTTCTCGTCGATGAAGCGCTCATAGTGTCCCAGGTCGAGGTCGGTCTCGGCCCCGTCCTCGGTGACGAACACTTCGCCGTGCTGGTAGGGCGACATCGTGCCCGGATCGACGTTGATGTACGGATCGAGTTTTTGCATGGTCACGCTGACACCCCGGCTCTTCAACACTCGACCGATGGCTGCCGCCGTGACACCTTTGCCGACGCTGCTGACCACTCCGCCCGTGCAGAAGATATACTTTGGCATCGCTTCCTCCCTTACCGGCTTATGGTCAACCACTAAGACACCAAGACACTAAGCCATGCATTTCTTGGCGTCTTTGTGTCTTGGCGGTGAATAAACTGTCAATGGCCTATAAAGGTCGGTGGGGAGTGTCACTTCCGGGTGACTCTCCCCACCGATTGAGTTCAGGTATTGGGTTCGTGACGATGCCCCATCGGCATCGCGGTGAGATGGCTCGCATGGTTAAACCAGTTTCGCTAGGTCCTCTGCCGCTCGCTTCATATCGAGGAAGATCAGGCCGAGTTTGGCTCTGGCGCGCGCCAGCACCGTCAGCACCGCGTCTTGCCCGACCGACATCAGAATCACGTAGCCGTCGTTGCCGTGAATGTACACTTCGTCCAGGATGCCGCGCCCCAGTTCCGAGGCAATGCGCTCGCCCAGCGAGAGCATCGCGGCGGACATGGCCGACACGCGATCTTCTTCGACGCCCGCGGGCAGCGAGGAGGCCATGATCAGGCCGTCCACCGACACGATGGCAGACGCTTCAATGTCTGGGGTGCTTCCCTGCAAGTCTCGCAAGCGGTCTACCATCTGATCGGTGCGTGACTTGGCCATATCGCGAGGCTCCTTGTGGATCGGTTCATCCGGTATTATGACGCGCAAACTATACCACAAGTCAAAATCATTGTAAAGCAAAGCGGCGTGATTTGGTGAACGGGTGGCGATCAACGGACGGGTAAACGGACAAACGGATGGCGATCAACGGATGGGTAAACGGACAAACGGACAGAAACGGACGGCGATCGTTCGTGTCCGTTCCAATCCGCTTGTCCGTGTCAAGTCTGTTGATGACCTCATCCGTTTCCCTCATGGTATAATCCGCCTCGCGCCGCGTGTGAGCTTTGAGAGAAAAATACTGCAACCGCCTCACCCCCGCCTTCGGCACCCCCTCTCCTGAGCAACAGGCTCAGGAGAGGGGGTTGGGGGGTGAGGTTCAAGCGACGCCTAGAACGGATTCCCCTCCGTGCCCCAAATCTTCGTCAGTCTGGACCTGGAAACGACCGGGCTTGATTCGACCCGCGACGCGATCCTCGAAATCGGCATCGTGAAGTTTCGCGGCGAGGAAGTGCTCGAAGAGTGGTCTACGCTGGTCGATCCGGGCCGGCCCATCCCGCGCAAGATCACCGATCTGACAGGGATTACCCAGGCCGATGTCAATGCGAAAGGCAAGCCGCTGGTCGAGGCGCTGCGCGAAGCCGAGTATCGCGTGCGCGATTTGCCGATCGTCGGTCACAACATCCAGTTCGACCTCGGCTTCCTCAACCGGCATCGCATTCTGACTCGAAATTCCTCACTCGACACTTTTGAGTTGGCGGGCATCCTCGTGCCACATGCAGGCCGATATGGCCTGGAGGCGCTCGCGAAAGAACTCGGCATCCAGTTGCCCGCGACCCATCGCGCGCTGGCCGATGCGCGGACGACGCACCAACTCTACGTTCGACTCGCCGAGCGCGCCCGCAACCTCCCAACGCGAACGCTCGAAGAGATTCTGCGCCTGTCGCAATCGATCGATTGGCCCGCGCGCGATTTCTTTGAAGAAGCATTGCGTAGCGCGGCGCGCGGCGCATTCAGCGGCGGCAGCATCGGCGCGCAACTGGCGGCCAAGCAAGTGGTGCAGAAGCGCCGTCGAAAGGGCGACGGGCGCGTGCCGGCGATCATCGCCGAGTCGCCGATGTTCGCGCGGGCGGCGCCGGTCAGGCCGCTGCGACCCAATCCCGACGCCGAGCCGATCGAGACCGAGACCATCGCCGCGATGCTGGAGCGGGGCGGCGCGTTCGAGCAGACCATCGATCACTTCGAGCACCGGCCCCAACAGGTACACATGCTGCGCGCCGTGTGCGAAGCTTTCAACAACGGGCAGCACCTGATGGTCGAGGCCGGGACCGGCACGGGCAAGAGCCTGGCTTACCTGCTGCCTGCCATTCACTGGGCGCAGACGAACGGCCAGCGCGTCGTCGTCTCGACGAACACGATCAATTTGCAGGAGCAATTGGCGACGAAGGACGTGCCGGATGTGCGAAAGGCGCTCGGCTGGGATTTCCGCGCGGCGGTGCTGAAAGGCCGCTCGCATTACGTGTGCCCGGCCCGCCTGGCGGCGATGCTGCAATCCGGCCCGGTCAATGCCGACGAGATGCGCGTGTTGGCGAAAGTGCTGCTGTGGTTGCCGACGACGGTCAGCGGTGACGGCGACGAGTTGTTTCTGCCCAATCCGGGCGAGCGTGCGGTGTGGGCGCGGTTGAGCGCAGATAACCCGACCTGCACGTCGGAACGCTGTGCGTCGTGGGGCGGTAGCGGATGCTTCTTCCACAACGCGCGCCAGGAAGCCGAGGGCGCGCATGTGTTGATCGTCAATCACGCGCTGCTGCTGGCCGATGTCGCCGTCGAGAACCGGGCGCTGCCGGAGTATAAGTATCTCGTCATCGACGAGGCGCACCATCTGGAAGCCGCCACGACGGATCAACTCAGTTTCAAGATCAGCCTGTACGACTTGCGCCGCACGCTCGACGAGTTGAGTCCGCTGCAACGCGGCCGGGGTGCCGGCCTGCTCGACGACGTGGTGGGCCGCGTGCGCGCGACGTGCCCGCCGGAGATTGCGACGAACCTCGCCGCCTACGCGGACGGCACGAGCGCCGCGATCCTCGACGCCGATCGAATGGCCGAAGAGTTTTTCGATCTGGTCGGCGGCTTCATTACGAGCCACACCGAGAAGAGCGATTATACGCAGCGCGTGCGGCTGACGTCCGCGCTGCGCACGCAGCCGGCGTGGAGCAACGTCGAGATTGCGTGGGACAACCTGCACGTGCAGCTCGGCGCGGTGGTCGACGGGCTGGATCGCTTGAATGCCGCGTTCAAGGAGCTTGACACGTTCGAGGTTCCCGATTACGAGGACATCGCGGCTCGCCTGATCGGCGCGCGGCGCGCACTGGATGAGGCGCGCGGCAATACCAACGCGGCGGTCTCGCAGCCGTCGCCGGGCGGCATTTACTGGGTCGAGTTGCAGCAGATTCAGTCGGGACGCGCCGGGCGCGCGATTGTCTCACTACACGCCGCGCCGTTGCACGTCGGCCCGCTGATCGAGCAGCACCTGTTCAAGAAGAAGAGCAGCGTCGTGTTGACGTCGGCCACGCTGCGCACGGGCAAGTCATTCGGGTTCATCCAGAGCCGCCTCAACGCGCAGGACGTCGATACGCTGGCGGTCGGCTCGCCGTTCGATTACAAGGCCTCGACGCTGCTATACCTGGTCACCGACGTGCCGGAGCCGAACGCGCCCGGCTATCAAAAGTCGATCGAAACCGGCCTGATCGATTTGTGCACCGCGATGGGCGGGCGCACGCTGGCGCTGTTTACGTCTTACTCGCAACTGCGCGCGACGGCGCGCGTGCTGGTGGCGGAACTCGCCGCGCGCGACATCCTGGTCTTTGAGCAGAGCGATGGATCGTCGCGGCGGCAGTTGCTCGATCGCTTCAAGACTGCCGAGCGCGGGGTGCTGCTGGGCACGCGCTCGTTTTGGGAGGGCGTCGATGTGCCGGGCCAGGCGTTGTCGTGTCTGGCGATTACGCGCCTGCCGTTCTCCGTGCCGACCGATCCGATCTTCGCCGCGCGCAGCGAGCAATTCGAGGAATCGTTCTCGCAGTATTCGGTGCCGGATGCGGTGCTGCGTTTCCGGCAGGGCTTTGGCCGCCTGATCCGCACGCGCACCGATCGCGGCGTGGTTGCCGTGTTCGATCGGCGCATCATCAGCAAGCAATACGGCCAGATGTTCCTGCAATCGCTGCCGGAGTGCACCGTGCAGCGCGGGCCGATCGCCGCTCTCGCCAAGTCCGTGTCGGCGTGGATGAAGTGATTCACCGCAGAGACGCAGAGGGCGCGGAGTAATCTATGAACCTCTGCGTTCTCCGCGTCTCTGCGGTAAAATCTGTATGAGCCGATTGAAGAGTGTCCTCACTCCGCCTCGAATCGCGCCTGCGCCGGGTGCACCGGCATCGCGTTGGCCGTTGTACCTGGGCCTGGCGGCCGCGCTCGCTTTGTCGCTGGCGTTGTACCTCGACACACTCAGCCTGCCGTTCTTTCAAGACGATGTCATTCACATCCGCTGGCTCTCCACGCACGGCATCCTCGATCCGTTCCTGACTGCCGAAAACCTGCCGACTTATCGCCCGCTGGGCGAATCGGTGATGAAACTGTGGTGGACGATCCTCGGCCATCACGATCCGGCCGTCTTGCGTTTGCAGAACATCCTGATGCACGCGTTGAATGCCGCCCTGATCGCGCTGCTGGCACTGCGCGTCGATCGCAGCGAGCGGCGCTACGTCGTTGCGGGCGTGGCGGCGGTTTTGTTCGCAGTATTCCCGTTCGCATACCAGGCCGTGATCTGGATCAACGTGTTCTTCTATCCGCTCGGCACGCTATTGTTGCTGCTTGCGGCGTTGTGCTATTGGCAGGCCCGCACGAAGGGATCGATCCGCTGGCTGTTGTCGGCGTGGCTGCTGTGTTTCCTCGCCCCCGCCGAGATCGAGTGGGGCTTGATGTCCGGCGCGATTCTGTTCGGCATCGAGATCGTCCTGTGGGTGCAGCGGCGGCAGCCGCGCCTGTGGCGGGTCGGGCCGATCGGCGGCCTGGCGATCAACGTCGCCTTTTTCGTCATCTGGCAGATCGTCCCCAAGTTCGATTACAGCGGCGGCATGAAGATCAACCTGGAAGCGATCTTGCAGATGAGCACCTACTATCTGCAAGGGCTGATCTATCCGAGCGCGCCGCTGGCCGCGCCGCTGGCCGGCCAATTGGGGCTGAACGATTTGAATGCCGTGCGGGTCGTCGGCTTGATCTCGTTGCTCGTCGTCCTCGGCCTGCTGATCCGCCGACGGCGGGCGATCATCGCGCTCGCCGCGTTGGGGTGGTTCGGGCTGCTGGTTCTCCCGACGCTGGTCACGGTTGACTTCGACTACGTGATCAATTCGCCGCGCCTGCTCTACCCGGCGGCGGTCGGCATCGTGATCTTGTGGGCGGCCTGGATCGCCGAAGTCGGGTTGCCCAGGCGCTGGCCGTTGATTCAGATCGTGAGTGTGGGCGCAGTGCTCGGCTTGACGCTGACGCACAATATCGCGTTTGTCCAGATGGAGAAGCGGCTTTATCATCTGGCCGAAGAGCCGGTGCACGCATTGGCGCAAGTTGCGCAGACGACGCCGGGTGACGCCGATTTGCTGTTCGTGAATCTGCCCTCGTGGTTGTCCCCCAAGTGGCGCGATTACGCAGTGGGCAACCACGGCGTGCAGTTTATCACCGGCTATGCGAGCATCAATGACGTGATCTTCGCGGCCAATGGCGTCGATCGGCCATCGCGCGCCGTCAGTTTTGCCAGCCTTCTGTCGGAGACACCCTACTGGCTGGGCCTGTACGGCCCGAAACTGGAGTGGGAGGGTCTGGCACAGCACTTACGCGAGTCGGGCGATGTGTATCTCGCTCAATACGAGGCCGAGCGCATCAGCCTGCAACCTGCCGGTCGTGTGACCGCTGTCGAACCGGGCGACCCTGTGGCGCGAATCGGCTCAGACGTGGAGTTAGGCTCGGCGCGCGCCGTCGATACCGGCGCATCGATCGATGTCGAGTTGACCTGGCGCGTGCTGCGCCGCATCGACGCCGACCTGACGGTGTTCGTGCATGTGTACGCGCCGGACGGTCGACTGGCGGCGCAGGTCGACGGTTACCCGCTGCTGGGCCTGTCGCCGTTCTGGCTGTGGGATGCCGGGCAGACGTTGTTCGATAGGCGCAGCCTGGCG
>DATBWU010000284.1:0-18414 GCA_036514635.1 Anaerolineae bacterium
CCCAAAGTCGAATGGCGGACTGCGGGAGAGGGGGAGACACGCTCCCCTCTCCTGGCGACAGCCGTTTCGTCGTCAGGAGAGGGGCCGGGGGTGAGGTGTAGCGGTCCGCTGGCCCACTCGCCCCAGAATTGAAATGCTCCCCAAAGGAGCATACACTTGAATCTTCCTGCGGATGCGAGTATCCTTGAAGAGCCCGGTGCGAGAAAACCGCACGCCGGGATCTGTGCGGGGGCAGTCGGGCAACTGGCTGGCCTATCGCGATGCCGCGCGGCCCGCCAGCATCAAACGGCGCCATTACCCTAAACACATGATGGTATTGGTGCTCACCTAGGGCACACAGCGTAAGCGGTAGTAAACAACTGCGTTCCGTGCGTGAATTACGCAGACCCAGTTCTCGACAACTGAGGGTGAAGGCCAGTTGCGTGTCACGTGTATGAATAGCGCTGGAGACGAACGATGCAACACAGACTCAAGACCAAAGTGCAACTCATGAGTGAACTCGCTGAGTTACGCCGGCGCATCACTGAGATGGAAACCACAGAACGCGAGCGCCGGCGCGTGGATGAGGCGCTGCAAGCTTCTGAAACTCGATACCGACGACTCTTTGAAACGGCCAAGGACGGCATCCTGATACTTGACGCAGACACCGGACAGATCATGGACGTTAACCCCTTCCTGATGGAGATGTTGGGTTATTCTCACGAGGAGTTTGTGGGGAAGGAACTCTGGGAGATCGGTCCCTTCAAAAACATTGAGGCGAGCCGGGAGGCCTTTCGAGAGTTGCAAAGTAGAGAGTATATCCGTTACGAACACCTGCCGCTTGAAAGCAGCGCCGGTCGGTCTATGGATGTGGAGTTTGTCAGCAACATCTATCGCATTAACGGCGACCGAGTGATTCAATGTAACATTCGCGACATCACCGAACGCGTTCGACGCGAGCGCGAGCTGGAGATCATAGCCAGCGTGGGAGCCGCCCTGCGGAATGCCCCCACTCGCGGCGACATGCTGCCCGTCATCGTTGACCAGGTGCTCAGGTTGCTCCGCGCCCAGGGAGCAGCCTTAGCCATGTACGACCCGGCAACGGGCGAGTCGGTGGTGGTGTTGGCCAGGGGTGAGTGGACAGACTGGACCGGGATGCGGCTACCACCGGGTCACGAGGTGATTGGACATGTGCTCGCCACCGGCCGACTCTTCGTGAGCGCTGATGCGCAGACTGACTCGCGGATCACGCAGCCGGGCTTGTTCGGGACGCTGCAGGTCGTGGTCGGTATGCCGCTCATTGAGCAAGGGCGAACGATTGGCGCGATCTGGATTGGCCGCAAGACCGACATGAGCCGCAACGAGCTGCGCCTCCTGAGCGTCATTGGCGAGATTACGGCCAATGCGCTGTATCGCGCGGAAGTCCTGGAGACGCTGGAATCTCGAGTGGAGGAACGCACGCGCGCGCTGGCTCTGGCCAACGAACGCCTCCAGGAACTGGACCGGCTGAAGGACGAATTCATATCCAATATCAATCACGAACTTCGCACACCCTTTGCCAACATCAAACTGTTCCTCGGCTTGTTGGCGCGCGGCAAGCCTGACAAGCATGTCCTCTACATGCAGACCTTGGACCGAGAAGTGGCTCGATTGGAAAAGATTATCGTAGACTTGCTCGATTTCTCGCGAATCGATCGGGATTTGACGGAGGTCGAACTTGCCCCGATCAGTGTCAACCAGATCGTTGACTGGCTCATTACCGACCGATCAGCTCTGGCCACCGAGTACGGTCTTACACTGACGTATGCGCCTGCCCCGAGCCCGCCCTGGGCGCTGGCCAATCCGGTCTTGCTCACACAGGTCATCTCCAATTTCCTCACCAATGCTTTTCACTACACGCCGCCCGGCGGTAGCGTCACGGTGACAACCGCCCTCACCCAGGATCAGGCGCGCGATTGGGTGATCGTTACGGTGCGCGACACTGGACCAGGTATCTCGACCGAAGACCGGCCGCATCTGTTTGAGCGATTCTATCGGGGTGAAGCGGCGCGGAAGTCCAGGGCCCCAGGCACTGGCTTGGGACTGGCGATCTGCAAAGAGATTGTGCAACGGCTGGGAGGCCGCATCACCGTCGACAGCCAGCCAGGCCACGGCGCGGCCTTCAGTGTGTGGCTGCCGCTCGCCAGTGAACCTTGATCTTGCAGAAGGTGCTGCGTTCCAGTATGCGGTGGATGCTGTGCGGCAATGGCTTTGCTGTGCGTGAAATCACGTCGGCTCACGCGGGTACGCGAGACTGGCTATCATTCGTGTGTGTTACCCAGCCTGGGTAGTTCAGAGACGTGTGGCCCAACCCGTCGTTGCACCTGGCCGCCGACCGCGCCGCCATCCATTGATCAACACCAGCGAGGCACACCCGACGAAGTCCGCGCCAAAGTGGACGAATATCGCAGGCGCGGCTGCACCTGCCACCTGCCCCATTCCATATCCGCTGGGCGATGCCCGATTGATGATCGACACGTTCGCGCAGTAGACTCAAATCGACGTGATCTGCTGCGCATACTCCAACAGCGCGACGGTGCCGCAGACGGCCACGAGTTTCACCTTTACCACCGGATTGGAGGCCGAACGAATCGCCACCGGCCACGATGACCATCCAGATTCCCTGAAAGGTTTCACGCAAGTCGAGGCGGGAACGAAGAGGCTCGTCGGTTACCCGACGGGCCTCTTCATGCTTGACACAACTCCAACGTTGGCCGGATAAAGGGCACGACTTCGCGGCCGCGCCGGATCAGGCTGCGAACGATCACGAACAGTCTTACAGTTGCATTCACCCGCGAAGTTCGGCGCTGGGCAATCGTTCCAGATAACCCCCCGCTTCAGCCTGGTCCAGCACCGCGAGGATAGTGTTGACCAACACGCGCGCCGATTCCGCACTGAGTTCCACCGCGACTCGGACTCCCGGCCCCTGCGCGTCATTCACAAAGTCGATATTGAGCGCATGCTCCAGAGGCGCATTGAAGGGGTGGTCATACGACACGTTCGCCTGACGCAGGCTGAACCAACCACCTGTCCCTTTGCCGCTCCCGTCTATCTCCACTTGCTTGACAATCATCGTGCACATCGTCGCGCTCCTTTCCAGCCTCGACTGGCGGCTACGCTCACTTTGCCGGCGTACCGAGATGCTTTTCCAGGAAGGCAAATACCTTCTGCCAGCCATCTACCGCCTGCGCCTGCCGATAGTTCGGCTTGTCATAGTAGAAAAAGCCATGGCCCGCGCCGGGATACATGTGGAACTCATAGGTCTTGCCGTGCCTTTTGAGTTCTTGCTCATGTTGGGTGACCTGTTCCGGCGTGGGGTTTCGGTCTTCTTCGCCAAAGAGACCCAGGAGCGGGCAGGACAGGTCTTGGGTGTACTCAATCGGGGCGACCGGTTGCTTGGGAGTGAGTTCTGCTTGCGCCATCACCACCCGTCCGCCCCAACAGTCAACAACAGCGTCAAAGCCCTTCACGCGACACGCGGCGAGGTAAGCGTGCCGGCCTCCTGAGCAGGTTCCGAAAACGCCGACTTTGCCGTTGACGTAGGGCAGTGAGCGCAGGGATTGCATCGCCCCTTCGAGATCGCCCACGACCTGATCGTCCGAAACACCCCCTGCCCCGCGCACTTTGGCCGCCACATCTTCAGGCGTCCCATGACCGTCACGGTAGTAGAGATTGGGAGAAAGCGTGGCATAGCCATGATGGGCGAACCGGCGGGTCGCCTCCCGATACCATTCGTCCCAGCCAGGCATGTGATGGATCACAACCATGCCAGGGAAAGGTCCCGCGCCCAAGGGACGGGCAAAATAGGCGTTGATGACCTCGCCGTGATTACCGTGGAGCATGATGGTTTCGGCCAGCATGCCTTCATACATATCCGTTTGGTACATAGTTTCCTCCCTTGATTTATCCTCGTCTGCTGTTCATCTGCGCGCCCTACGGCGCAGGCAGGCCACGGCGCATAACCATGTTGCGAGAGTTTACACCCGGCTAATAGCAAAATCAAAATACCCGCTATCGCCCATCGCGCTGAGGTGGACTTTGCCCAGCGCCGGGGTATAATCGACCTGCTCGAAGTGCGGGCTGCATTAGCGATCGAGATAAGTGAACGGGTGGTATGAAGCTGATGATCGATACATTTGCATAGCAATGAAGTTGCAGGAGGTTCGCGTATGAGTGCTCCCTCCAGACCCGAAACGAAAGACATCGTATATAACTGGCTGACTGAGCGGCGCTGGACCCAAGACGAGTATCTGCTGTTTGCCAACGACCAGAACACGCTGATCGAACTGTCGGACGGAAAGGTGGTGATCCACGAAATGCCCACGCCGCAGCATCAGTCGATCGTCCTCAACCTGGCTGCACTCTTGCGCCACTACCCGGAGAGCAAGACCTTCACCGCGCCGATGCCGATTCAGCTCTGGCCGGGCAAAATGCGCGAGCCGGACGTGGTACTGTATCGGACTGAACATCTTGATCGAGTGCAGGAGCAATTCGCCGGGCCGCCCGATCTGGTCGTCGAAGTCCTGTCGCCATCAACTCGTTCGGTCGACCTCGGCGAGAAGATGGACGAGTACGCGCAGGCGGACATCCCGGAATACTGGATCGTGGAACAGGATGCGCAGAACGTCTCTGTTTACACCGCCAGCGGCGGCGCATACGAGCTTGCCGGGCGCTACCGCCGGGGCGAGCACGTTCAATCTCTGACGCTGGCAAATCTGAGCATCTCCGTGGATGAGATATTCAATTGAATAAACAACCCAACTCTCGTATGTGCTTTATCTGCGGTCTACAAAATCCGATCGGCCTGAAGATGGCGCTGTACAACGACGTGGAGAATCAACAGGTCGTCTCGACGGTCGTCGTGCCGGATCACTTTCAGGGTTATCCCGGCGTCGTGCACGGCGGGATCGTCTCCACGATCCTCGACGAGGTCGCCGGCCGCGCGGTCTTGATCACCGGCAGCGACGAAGACTTGATGGTCACGGTCAAGATTGAAGTGAAGTATCGGCAGCCCACGCCGACCGAGACGCCCTTGACTGTGATTGGCCGCGTCACCCAGCCGGGCCGCACCCGGGCGCGCGTCTGTGGTGAAATCCGCCTGCCCGACGGCACGATCACCGCCGAAGCCGATTTGCTGCTCGCTCGCCCGCCGGAAGACTTCCGCGATCGCTGGCAGGACGAACTGCCGTTCTGGAAAGTGTATCCGGACAACTGAAGCGTACCTCGCCTATCAGACAACGCACCTAACTCCCCATCACTCCCCTGGGACAAGCTCAGTGAATCGACCATTAACGCCTACAATGCCAAGCAGCACTAGCCATGCTTGGCTCCGCGCTCTGGTCTGGCCGATCGCGCTGGCCATACTGACAGTGCTTAGCTATTCGCCTGTCGTCAACATGCCCTTTTACGCTGAGGACCCACTCGACCTGGGCCAGGTGCGCCAGAGCGACCTGACCGAGATACTGTTCACCAACGCCAGCCAGGTATACTACCGCCCATTGACATTTCTGTTGATGAAAGCCAGCGAATTGCCAGATGGGACATTCCGCCCACTACCTTTTCATGTCGCACACCTCGCTGCCCACACGCTCAACGTGGCCTTGATGTTTTGGCTGACGCGCCAACTGGCTCATCAAGACTCGGTGGCCATCCTCGCCGCGCTGCTGCTGGCCTGGTATCCCTATAGCTACGACGCCGTCGCGCGAGCCACTCCGCAACAGCCGTTCATCATCACCGGCCTGCTCCTGTCACTGCTGCTGTATCTGAAAGGGCGTCTCGACCGCAACCGGCGATGGCTAGGGGCATCCGCCATGCCGTTGCTGATGGCCTACCCCCTTCTGGAGAACGCACTGCTGTTTGGGCTATCGACGATCGCATTGGAAGCCATGCTGGTCCTGCGCCGGCAGGTTCCGCGCATGAGCCTGTTCCCGCTCGTGCATCTCGTCGCGGCTGTACCATTCGGAGTGATCTGGTTCCTGATCCCTAAAGAGGGCGCGGCGCTGGGCTTGCGCTTTGACCCGCGCGTGGGCGATTTGCTCATCCGCGCCGCGCTGTGGCCGATGACGCTCCTCGGCGATCTGCTCGCGATCAACGAACAGGCGAGCGGACTGCTGCTCGCAGCCGGCATCGTCGCAATCGTGTTGATCTTCTGGTGGGGCCGCGCTCTGTCCTGGCTGCTTCTCCCGATCTCGATCTGGTTCGTCGGCAGTTTCCCAGTGTGGGTCGCCAGCAACTATCCTTACGTGCAAATCTCTCCACGCGTGCTATATGTGACAGTGCCGGGCCTGGCGCTGTTGTGGGCCGGGTTGCTCACATTCCGCTTCGATCAGCCGATGGCGGCCCGCCTGTACCGAGCTGGCGCGAGCGTCGTCGTTACCTTGATTGCCGCCCAGTGTCTGTCAGGGCTGTTGGCTTTGCAGCAACTCTACAATCACGGCTCACAGCTCATGTGGCATGTTACGCAAGCCGCCGAGCGCGCGGGAAGCACTGGGCGGCTGGTCTTCGTCGACGTGCCGGATCGCATGGTTCTCAAGGAGCCGCCGTGGCCGTTCGGCTGGTGGGGCATGCTGCTCGCGCCGGTGTCGGTGGACTTGGGACAATACTCCGACCTGATCTCCGGCACACGCCCCGAGACGCGCTCGTACAGCGCGCCGGCTATCTCTGCGACAGACCGGGAAGCCTGGCCCTATCATACAGACACGCGCGGGGTCATCGCGTCCGCTGATGTGCTGTACGACAGCGCGCGATGGGCGGACACTGTCTATCGCACGCGCTTCGCGCCGGATGGCTCGATGACGTTGGAAGAGGCTGGGGCTGTGCTCGAATCCAACGCGAAACCCGTCGGACGTATAGCCCGCTTTGCGGATATCGCCGAGTTGCTGAGCGTAGAGGCACAAGCCCAAGCTGGTCGCCTGCGCGTCACGCTGCACTGGCGAAGCATCGGAGCGGCCCGGCCGCACGATACGATTTTCGTGCATATCTATCACGCCTCCAAATTGATCGCGCAGAGCGACGGCGACAGCCTGGGCAACCTCGTCCCGTTGACTACCTGGCGGCACGGCGACGTCATTAAGGATGTGAGGATGCTTGACCTGCCTGCGGAGGTAGCCGGCGATGAACCTACCATTGGTGTCGGCCTGTATAATCGAGTGACGGCCGAACGCATCGCCGCCTACGACGCCGCCGGTTCGCCCCTGCCCGACAATGTCGTCCTGATTTCGGTAGCCAAATGATGCGTCAGCCAAGCCATTTTGTTTCACGCCTCACTCGTCACGATTTGACGCTCGTTATCCCCGTGATGACGCTTGCGCGCCTGCTGGCGATCATCGCGCTGCGTCCCGGCGGGTACGTGGCCGAGACCGGCCCGGACAGCGCATACCACTTCCAGTTAGGCCGGCTCGCCGCCAGCGGCGCGCACCCTTTCGTCGATTACTGGGTCGAGTACCCACCCGTGTTTCCCTGGCTGAGTGTGCTGGCCTACAAGATTGCCGCGCTGCTGCCCGCGTGGATCGATCAGCGTTTCTGGTTCAACTTCGCGCTGCACGCGCTGATCATCCCGTTCGATGCGCTCAACGTGATTCTGATCTACGCACTGTCACGCAAAGTCAACGGCGTGGTATGGGCGCTCAAAAGCGCGTGGTTATACGCGACGCTGTTCGTGCCGATGTTCGTCGTCCTCGGCTGGTTCGAGTCGATCGCGCTGTGCGCCGTCCTGCTGGCGCTGTGGGCCATCGTCGAAGATCGGCCCGTGCTGGCGGGCGTCACGATCGGCCTCGGCGTGCTGGTCAAGCCCTACGTTGCGCTCGTCGGCGCGATCGGGCTGATTTATCTTTCGACGTGGAAGCGCGTCGGGAAGATGGCTGCTGCGGGCGCGCTGGCCTTGATCGTCGCCATCAGCCCGCTGGCGCTCACCAACATCCAACTGCTCAAGGCGCACATCGACACGCTGCTCACATTGCCCGGCTGGTCGTCGCCCTGGGCACTGATCGATGGCGTGATCAAGCACACCGATCCGGTACTCGCCGACCGATTCGATCCGGCGCTGGCCGCCCAGGCGATTGTGCCGTCGCAAGTGCCGTGGGCGCTCGTCACGCTGATCTTCGGCGCGGTGTACGCCGTCATTTTGATCCGGGCGTACAGCCGGCAGCACGCGCGCGCGGCCGTGGGGCTGACCGGCGTCACCTTCGTGATGTACCTGCTGTGGTCGAAAGGCTACAGCCCGCAATGGAGCCTGCACCTGATGGCCTTCTTGTGCATCCTGATGCCGAACCTGCGCGGCGTGCTGATGCTCCTCACGCTCGAAGCGTTATACGTGATCGAGTGGCCGATCACGTTCATCCTGCTCAAAGCCGGTGCGGGCTATCTCACCGCGCTGATCGTCGTGCGGACGCTGGTGATGATCGGACTGGGGTTGCTGTTCGGCGCGCTGATCTTCGTTCAGCGCGAGCGCGGCTGGCAACGGCTTCGCTCGGCAAGTATGGCCGGCAGCCTGGTGGGATTGCTGGCCGTAGCCGGACTGTCGATCGGCGGGCTGCCGCTGTATGCTTCGCAGCGCTACCAGGCCGACCCGATGCACGAAGCCGTCGAACTGATCCAATCGACCTCACAACCGGATCGCGCCGGCGTGTTATTCGACGGCGTGGATACTTATGAACGGCTGGCCCCGTTCCTGCAAGGCTGGTCGTCGCTCGCCGCGTTGCGCATCGGCGGCGCTGCCGAGGTGTGGAGCGACGCGCGCCTGGCGACGTTCGCACAGGAGAAGCCGGAGTTGTGGTACGTGCTCGACTTCGGCGCGCAGCAGAATCTCGAGATCGGCGACGCTATCGATCGACGCTTGAGCGATTCGCTGTGCATCGTCTTGCGCCAGTTCGCCGGAAACGCGCGCGTGTCGCGCTTCGTGAACGCAGCAGCGTCAATCGACTTGAACATCTCTGCCGATTTCAACGACGCCATCCGGCTCGACGCGGGGCGCATCAGCGCAATGTCGGTTCGCGCAGGCGAGCCGGTCTGCGTGGAATTGACGTGGCGCGCGGCGACGACGCCGATCACCGATTACACGGCTTTCGTCCACTTGATCGATGCGACCGGGAGCATCGTCACGCAGTCGGACATCACGCCCGGCAGCGGCTACGCGCCAACGACGACGACGTGGTCGGCGAACGAGGCCGTGGTCGATCGGCATGGGCTGATCACGCCGATGGATCTCGCGCCGGGGACGTATCGGCTTGCCGCCGGACTGTATAATCGAGAAGGCACGCGCCTGCTTCTGCGAAACGGGGGCACAGACTCCCTCACACTGGGTATGCTTACGATTCAGAGATAAAGCCACGGAGAACACGGATGTCACAGATATTTCATCCGTGGAATCAACGCCATCCGTGGTTATCCTCCGCCGAGGTTTATCATGACACCCGAGGAATATCTCGAAGCGCTATTGAACCTGCCCGGCATGTTGAATCCGCAGGTCTCGCCTGACGGCAAGTGGGCGGCGTGGACGTGGCGTCGTACCGGCCCGGCAGCCGACGTTTTCGCCGCGCCGACGGATGGATCGGCTCCTCCCATCCGCCTGACGGAAACGCCCGACGACACGCTTGTCGTCTCGTGGACACCCGACAGCCGGGCGGTAATCGTCGAGCAGGACAAAGACGGGAACGAGCGCGTGCAGTTGTTTCGCGCTGCCGTTACGCAGCCCGGTGTGATGATTCCGCTGACCGAACCGGACCCGAATTACTTCATTCGAGGCGGGGTGCTGCACCCGAATGGTCGCTGGCTAGTCTACGGCGCGAATGTCGATGCGGCGACCGGGCAGGAGATCGAGCCGACGCGGGTATATCGCCACGACTTGCAGTCCGGTGAGCGGCGCGTGCTGGCCCGCACGCAAAAGGGCTGCTGGTATCTTCCCGAACTCAACACGCAGGGCACGCACGTCCTGTACACGCGCAACGAGATCAACCCGAACGGCCGGCAGATGTGGCTGGTGGACATCGAAGGCAGCGAAGACCGAGAAATCCTCAACTTCGGCGCAGACGTGAAGGTGTTCGCTACGTGGATGCCCGACGGGCGGCGCGCGATCGTGCTGGCCGAGACAAAGACGCATCAGCGTGTGGGGGTGTGGGAGTTAGGCCGGGAGTCGATTCGATGGTTGATCGACGATCCCGATCGCAACATCGAGGAGGCTTACGTGCCGCACGGCAGCGATCGAGCTGTGATCATCGAAATTCGGGGAGCGCGCCTGCGCGCATCGCTGCTCGACGTCGAGAGCGGGCAGGAAATCCGGCTGCCGGAGATCGCCGGCAACCTGAGGCCGCTCGCGCCGATTGCAGGCGGCGTGTGGGCCGGGCAGTATTACAGTTCGCGCCAGCCCGCCGACATCGTGCGCTTCTCGCCGGCCGACCCGAACCCGGCGACCTTTACCAGCCTGAGTCGCGTGTGGGAGCGAACCGCGCTCAAGCCGGGCGACCTGACACCTGCCGAGGACTTTCGCTGGAAGTCGATCGATGGGCTGGAGATTCAGGGCTGGCTGTATCGGCCCACGGGGCAGGTGCGTGGCACAGTCGTCTTCATCCACGGCGGGCCGACGATGCACAGCGCCGACGCGATTAACAACCAGATTCAGCTCTTCGTGCGGCAGGGCTACACCGTGCTCGATCCGAATTATCGGGGCAGCACCGGCTTCAGCCTGGCCTATCGCGATGCGATCAAGATCGACGGTTGGGGCGGGCGCGAGCAAGATGACATCCGCGCCGGGATCGAGGCGCTGCTCGCGGCAGGCATCGCGGAGAAGGGGACGGTCGGCGTCACAGGCACTTCCTACGGCGGGTACTCGTCGTGGTGCGCTATCACCCACCTCCCGCCGGAGCTCGTCGCCGCGTCCGCACCGATCTGCGGCATGACCGATCTGGTCTTGGACTACCAGACCACGCGGCCTGACCTGCGCCCGTACAGCGAGGAAATGATGGGCGGCCGGCCCGATCAGGTCCCGGAGCGTTTCCGCGATCGGTCGCCGATTCATTTCGTGTCAAACATCAAGGGCCGGCTGCTGATCGTGCAAGGTCTGCAAGACCCCAACGTCTCGCCGGAGAATGTCCGCGTTGTGACGACCGCGCTCCAGCAGGCTAATATCGAATACGAGCTGCTGGCCTTCGAGGACGAGGGGCATGGTGTCTCAAGACCGAAGAACCAGAAGGTGCTTTATCAACGGTTAGCGGAGTTCTTCGGGAGCGCCTTCGCGGGCGCGAAGTAGAACCGCTGCAAAGATTTCACCGCCGAGCGCGCAGAGTGCGCAGAGATTTTTAGGGATGCTCAGCGTTCTCTGCGTTCTCGGCGGTTAGTTCCCTGGTTGGCTCCGGCTCGCCCGGGTTAGGGTATACTGTGTTTGGCTTGATCGCTTCATCCAACTTGCGGCGGCAGCGTCACCAGGATCGCCAGGCCGAGGATGATCAGTGTGAAAAGCACTCGCGTCAACATGGCCCCACCTCACCATTCAGCAGCCCGATCGCACCGCTCCCAGAGTAGCACACCTTGCGCCTGCGAGGGGATAGAGATTGGTGGGAAGATCGCCGTCGGCACAGCAGGCCGCCCACATGACTGACTGCCCGTTCTGTAATGCGACCGTAAGCGACGTCACGTTCATGGAATCGCCGCGTTTCCGGGCCATCGTCAACATTGCACCGATCCTGCCCGGTCACTCGCTGATCGTGCCGAAACGTCACATCGAGAGTCTACTGGCGCTGAGCGATGAGGAAGTCGCCGAGATGGTCAACCTGAGCCGGAAGGCCGTGACGCTGCTGATGCGCGTGCACGGGGCGACAGGCTTCGATTGGACGATCCAGGAATCGGCAGCCGCCGGCCAGAGCGTGCCGCACCTGCACCTGCACCTGATCCCACGCCAGGATGGCGACCTGCCCGATCCCGGCGACTGGTACACTCGCCTGATTGATTTTCGCGGGCGGCCCCGGCTGGCGCGCGAGGAAATGAAGCAACTGGCTGAACGGCTGCGCGAGGCGGGTCGTGAAACGACTCTTCTGAAGAAGGCTTATCTCACCGCGAAGAGCGCAACCCCCTTGCAGGGGGCAGGCGAACGCAAAGAATACCTAGAAACTTCGCGCCCTTTGCGTCCTTTGCGGTTAAATCCGGCTTTGGGCAGTGGGGTCGTGAAACGTAAAACGTAATGACCAGCATTTACCATGCCATCCTTGATGCTCAGGCAAAAGGTCGTCCTGCCGCGCTGTGCACGGTGATTCGCGCGCGCGGGTCCGTCCCGCGCCACGCCGGCAGCAAGATGCTGGTGTATGCCGATGGGCAAACGGTCGGCACGATCGGCGGCGGCGAACTGGAAAACCGGATTGTCGCCATCGCCCGGCAGGCGGTGCAGGACGGGCAACCGCGTATCGAGCACCACGAGTTAAGCGATCCAAGCCAGGGCGATCCGGGCGTATGCGGTGGAGAGATGGACATTTTCATCGAGCCGATCAAACCCGAACCGGTCGTTTTGGTCATCGGCGGCGGGCACATCGGCCGGGCCATCGTCCACCTGGCGAAGTGGTTGGGCTTCCGTGTTGCCCTCTCGGACGACCGGCCGGAATACTGCACGCCCGAATGGGCGCCCGGCGCAGACGAATACCTACCTGTGCCGATGTCTGAGCTGCCCGGGCGATTCAGCTTCCACACAGAGACGTATATCGTGATGCCCACGCGCGGCGTGTCGATCGACGTAGACGGCCTGCCGCACCTGCTCGACCAGCCGCATGCGTACCTGGGCGTGATCGGCTCTCGACGGCGATGGGCTGCGGCGGTGAAAGAACTAGGCGAACGGGGTGTGCCCGAAGCGCAGTTGAGCCGCGTTCACTCGCCGATGGGATTGGAACTTAACGCCGAGACGCCGGAAGAGATCGCGGTCAGCATCATGGCCGAGATCATCATGCTGCGGCGCGGCGGAACGGGGGAAACGATGAAGAAGTTATCAGTGAGCAGTAGCCAGTGAGCAGTGACCAGTAAGCAGTGGTCAGTGAGCAGTGAGCAGTGACAGCAACCAACTATCCAACCATCCAACCATCCAACCATCCAACCATCCAACTATCCAACCAACCAGCCATGTGGAAACGCTACTATACCCCTGCCACGCTTGACGAAGTGCTTCACCTGCTGGCCGAGCACCGCTCGGATGCGCGCCTCATCGCCGGCGGCACCGACATTCTGATCGAACTGGAGCGCAAGCTCAGAACGCCGAGCGTGCTGATCGACATCACGCACATCCCCGGCCTCGACGAGATTCGGCTGGACGGCGGCGTGTTTCACCTCGGCCCGCTGGTGACGCACAACCACGTCGTCGGATCGCCGCTGCTGGCCGAGCGCGCGTATCCGCTAGCGCGGGCCTGCTGGGAAGTCGGCGCGCCGCAGATTCGCAATCGCGGGACGATCGCCGGCAACCTGATCACCGCCTCGCCCGCCAACGACACGATCACGCCGCTGTGGGCGCTGGGCGCTTCGGTCACGCTGAAGAGCACGCGCGGCGAGCGCAGGCTGCCCTTCGAACAGTTCTTCCTCGGCGTGCGCAAGACGGCGATGGAACCGGACGAGATGCTCACCGGCATTTCGTTTCCGGCGATGGCGGACGGCGAGCGCGGCACGTTCATCAAACTGGCGCTCCGCCGGACGCAGGCGGTCTCGGTCGTCGATACGGCGGTCGTGCTCGGCTTCGACGGCTCGCGCATCGCGAAAGCGCGCATCACTTTCGGCTCAGTCGCGCCGACGATCGTCCGCGCGCCGGACGCCGAGATGTTTCTCACCGGCAAGACGCTCAGCGATGCCGTGATCAACGCCACTGGCGAGCTGGCCACCGCCGCAGCCCGTCCGATCGACGACGTGCGCGGCAGCGCCGAATATCGCACAGAAATGATCCACGTCACGGCGATCCGCGCGCTGCGCATGATCCGCGACGGAACGGAACGTGCCGATTGGCCCGTCAACCCGGCGATGTTGTGGGGCAGGACCGATGGGCGCTTTCCCGCCGGCGCATGGCAGAGCACCACACATCTCGAAGATGGCGGCCAGCCGATCGAGACGACGATCAACGGCAAGCGCTACACGATTCGCGGCGCGAACGACAAGACTTTGCTGCGGATGCTGCGGGAAGATGTGGCGTTGATCGGCACAAAAGAAGGCTGTGCCGAAGGCGAGTGCGGCGCGTGCACGGTATTCCTCGACGGCATCGCGGTGATGGCGTGCATGGTCGCCGCGCCGAGAGCGCACGGCGCGGAGATTGTCACGATCGAAGGGTTGGCGCAAGACGATCACCTGCATCCGGTTCAGCAGGCGTTCGTCGCCGAAGACGCGGTGCAGTGCGGCTACTGCACGCCGGGATTCGTCATGGCCGGAGCCAAACTACTCGAAGAGAACCCCCACCCCACTCGCTATCAGATCGAGCAGAGTATCAGCGGCAATCTGTGCCGGTGCACCGGATACTTCAACATCATCAAGGCGATTGAGCAGGCAGGCGAGAGGTAACCGGATGAATACGATCGGTCAAAACATCACGCGCACCGACGCCGTGGCGAAGGTCACGGGCACGGCGCTGTATCCCGGCGATCTCGTTCGACCTAACATGGTGCACATGAAGGTATTGTTCGCGCGGCGGCCACACGCACGCGTCCGCCGCATCGATACGAGCAAGGCCAAGCAAGCGCCCGGCGTGATCGCCGTGTTCACGTCGAAGGATGTACCGGTGAACGAGTACGGGCTGATCATCAACGATCAGCCCGTGCTGTGTGGGCCGGTCCTCACTCCTCACCCCCTTCCCCTCTCCCCTCTCCCAACGCCTCCCGTTGGGAGAGGGGAGAGGGGTGGCGAAGCCGGGGAGTGGGGTGAGGTGCGCTTCATCGGCGATCAGGTTGCGCTCGTCGTCGCCGAGACGGAGAAGCAGGCCGCGCACGCGCTCGACTTGATCGAAGTCGATTACGAAGACCTGCCCATCGTCGCCAATCCGCGTGAAGCGATGAAGCCCGGCGCGCCACAGTTGCATCCGCAATATCCGGGCAACCTCCTCAATCACTACCGCATCCGCAAAGGCGATGTCGATGCTGTCTGGTCGCAGTGCGATGTGATTGTCGAGAGCGAGTATCACACGCCGCCGCAGGAACACGCCTACTTGCAACCCGAAGCGGGCATGGCCTACATCGACGCAGAAGGCCGGGTGACGGTGGAGGTCGCCGGGCAGTGGACGCACGAAGATCGCCAGCAGATCGCGCACGCGCTGGACTTGCCCGAAGAAAAGGTGCGCGTGATCTACGCGGCGATCGGCGGCGCATTCGGCGGGCGCGAGGACATGTCGGTGCAGATCATCCTGGCCCTGGCCGCGTGGCGGTTGCATCAGCGCGGCATCGAGCGGCCCGTGAAGATCGTATGGAGCCGCGAGGAATCGATCATCGGGCATCACAAGCGCCACCCGATGCTCATCAAGTGCAAATGGGGCGCGCGCAAAGACGGCCAAGTGCTGGCGGCGCAAGTCGAGCTGATCAGCGACGCGGGCGCGTATGCCTACACCTCGACGAAGGTGCAGGGCAACGCCACCTTGATGTGCACCGGGCCGTACGAAATCCCCAACGTCAAAGTCGATACCTACGCGGTGTACACCAACAACATCCCGAACGGCGCGTTTCGTGGCTTCGGCGGGCCGCAAGGTGCGTATGCTGCCGAGATGCAAATGGACAAACTCGCGCTCGCGCTCCGCATGGACCCGGTCGAGATTCGCCTGAAGAACGTGCTACGCGACGGCTCGTTAATGTCGGTCGGGACGCCGCTACCGCAGGGCGTGAGCCTGGATCGAGTCGTCGAGCAGTGCGCACGCGAATCGGGCTGGGCGAAGCGCGGCACGCACTGGCAGCGCCCGGCGCGCGCGTCGAGCCGCGACCCGCACAAGAAGCACGGCGTCGGCTTCGCCTGCGGCTTCAAGAACATCGGCTTCTCTTTCGGCGCGGTCGAGCAGTGCACGGCGCGCATCGAGCTGCGCGGCCAGACCGAGATTGAAGAAGCGATCGTGTATCACGCCGGGGCCGACGTGGGCCAGGGCGCGCACACAGTCATGCGCCAGATGGCCGCCGAGGCGCTGGCGCTGCCGATCGAGCGGGTGCGGTTGGCCGCGTCTGACACGGCGACGAGCGGCAACTCCGGCAGCGCGTCGGCCTCGCGCATGACTTTCATGGCCGGCAACTCGATCCGGGGCGCAGCCGAACTCGCGTTGAAGAAGTGGGAGAACGAAGATCGACCGGCCATCGCCGAGTACACCTGGTTCGCTCCGAAGACGACGCCTTTCGACAAGCACACCGGTTACAGCGAACCGAACTTCGCCTACGGCTACGTCGCCGAGACCGCCGAGGTCGAGGTCGATACGGAGACCGGCCACGTGCGCGTGCTGCGCGTGTGGGTCGCCGACGACGTGGGCAAGGCCATCAACCCGAAGTTGATTCAGGGCCAGATCGAAGGCGCGATCGTCCAGGCGCAGGGCTATGCCGTCATCGAGAACTTTCAGCAAAAGGACGGTCACGTCCTGACGCCGTACTTGAGCAACTATCTGATCCCGACCGTGCTCGACGTGCCGCAGGAGGTGCACTCGATCCTCGTCGAGGAACCCGACCCGCGCGGCCCGTGGGGAGCGCGCGGCGTGGCCGAGATGCCCTACCTGCCCTTCGCGCCGGCCGTGTGCGCGGCGGTGCACGACGCAATCGGCATCTGGTTCGGCGAGTTCCCGCTGACGCCGGATCGGGTGCTGAAGGCAATCAAACAAAAGCGGCGGGGCTAGTTGGCTGGTTGGCTGGTTGGCGGGTTGGTTGCTTGGGAAGGAGCAAATCGGTATGGAGTTCGTCAAGAGGCTTCGAGGTCTATTCGGTTCCTCAGCTCAACCGCGCGACACCCACATGTACTCGTTCGCCGTGAAATGCAATCGTTGCGGCGAGATCATTCAGGCGCGAGTCAACCTGAGCAATGAATTGAGTGTCGAGTACAACGAGAAGGGCAACGCGGCTGTTTATCTCTGCCGCAAGGTGCTCATCGGCAATCAGCACTGCTTCCAGCCCATCGAGGTCACGCTGAAGTTCGATTCCCGACATCGCCTGATCGAACAGCAGGTGACGGGCGGGCAGTTCTACTCTTAGAGACTGTCTTAAAATTCACCACCAAGTCACCAAGACGCCAAGCCTCTCCAAGTTTTCTTGGTGTTTCTTTGCGCCGCTTGCCCCCTTCAGGGGGTGGAGCCTTGGTGGTTACCGTGGCGGCCTTTTCAGACAGGCTCTTAGGGTTCTCCCAGCGGGCCGCGCCTGGGCGGAAGCACCTCGCGCAGTCGCCCGGCCTCGACCGGCGGGCCGATGAGGCCCATCTCGTACATCTCGTCGATCAGGCGCGCCGCTTTGGGATAGCCGATGCGCATCCTGCGCTGCAACAACGATGCGCTGGCGCCCTTCTCGCGGCGCACCAGGTCGATGGCCTGCTGCAAGAGCCTCGCGTCATCATCTTCCGCCGAGGCGGCCGCGCCGCCGCCCGATCGGCCTGTGCCGACCTTGAGCAGTTGCGAGATGCTCGACTCCCACGGCGCAGGCTCCGGCGCAACCTCGCTGTACTGATCGCGCCAGAACGTCACCAGGCTCTCGATCTCGCGATCGGATACGAAACACCCCTGAATGCGGATCGGGCGTCCCGATTCGGGCGACTGGAACAGCATATCGCCGCGTCCCAGCAGCGTCTCTGCGCCAACCGCGTCCAGGATCACGCGCGAATCGACGCTCGACGCGACCGAGAACGCGATGCGCGCCGGGAAGTTCGCCTTGATCAGACCGGTGACGACATCGGTCGATGGGCGCTGCGTGGCGACGACCAGGTGAATGCCGGTCGCGCGCGCCATCTGCGCCAGGCGGCACAGCGTCTTCTCCACCTCGATCGGCGAGCTCAGCATCATGTCGGCCAGTTCGTCGATCATCACAATGATCATCGGCAGTTTCGGCTGGCCCTGCCTCGCCAGGCGCGTGTTGAAGTCCTTCAAGTTGCGCACGCCCGCATCGGAGAACAACTTGTAGCGCCGATCCATCTCGTGCATCACCCAGCGCAGCACGCCCACGATGCGGTCGATCTCCGTCTCGACTTTGCCGTAGATGTGCGGCAGGCCGTTGAAGCGCACCAGCTCCACCATCTTCGGGTCGATCATCACCAGCCGCAGGTCATCGGGCGTGTTGTTGGCCACCAGGCAGGTGGCCAGCGCGGCGATGCACACGCTCTTGCCCGAGCCGGTGGTGCCGGCGATGAGCAGGTGCGGCATGGCGCCCAGGTCGGCCGACACCGGTGCGCCCGATACGTCGCGTCCGAGCGCAATGGCCAACGGCGCGTTCAGCCGCTGGAACCCGTCCGACTCCA
>DATBWU010000285.1:0-4727 GCA_036514635.1 Anaerolineae bacterium
ATACCGCAAGGGCATCCGTTGCGATCCGCTTGTCCGGCCCGCCCTCGCGCGACCCCCACGCCGAAGGCGCGAGGGCAGGCGAGCGGGGGTCCGCCGAAGGCAATCCGTTGACGGGCTTCATCCGACTTCCAAACTCCAACCGGCACGAGTATAATACCCCCGACCCCAGGAGATTACCACGTGGATTTTTCACTCTCGCCCGAACACCTGATGGTGCAGAAGATGGTGCGCGACTTCGCGACGAAGGAAGTCTATCCCACTCTCAAGGAATACGACCGCAAGCAAGAGATGAACCCCACCGTCCTGCCGCGCATGGCCGAGCTGGGCATCCTCGGCATCTGCATCCCGGTCAAGTACGGCGGGCAGGGCTTCGATTACATCTCGCTCGGCCTGGTGTGCGAGGAACTGGAAGCCGTAGACACCTCGCTGCGCGTGGCGATGTCGGTGCACATGGGGCTGAACAGCCTGGCGCTCCTTCAGTGGGGAACCGAGGATCAGAAGCAGCGCTTCCTGGTGCCGCAGGCGAGGGGCGAGAAGATCGCCATGTTCGGGCTGACCGAGCCGGGCGTCGGGTCCGACGTCGCCAACCTGTCCTCGACGGCGCGGCGCGACGGGGACGCTTACGTCATCAACGGCGAGAAGATGTGGATCTCACTGGCGACGAAGGCACATCATATCCTGTGGTTCGCCAAGACCGATCCGAACACGCCCGATCCGCACGACGGCATCACTGCGTTCGTGATCGAAACCGACCGGCCCGGTGTGATGCGCGGCGACATTCACGGCAAGCTGGGCGTGCGCGCCGGATCGACCGGCTGGGTGAACTGCAAGGACGTGCGCATCCCGGCCGGCAATCGCATCGGCGAAGAGGGCGAGGGTTTCAAGATCGCCATGTCGTGCCTGGACAACGGACGCTACACCGTCGGCTCCGGCGCGACCGGGTTGATCCGCGCCTCGCTCGAAGCCAGCCTGAAGTACGCCAAAGAGCGCAAGACGTTCGGGAAAGAAATCGGCAAGCACCAGTTGATCCAGCAGAAGATCGCATATATGGCGCAGAAGTACGAAATCGCGCGGCTGCTCTACTTGCGCGCAGGCTGGATGAAGAACCAGGGGCTGCGCAACACGCGCGAGACATCGCTGCTCAAGTGGTACGCGACCGACGCGTCGTTCGAGGCGGCCAACGACGCGATCCAGATTCACGGCGCATACGGCTACAGCGACGAGTACGACGTGGAACGCTATCTGCGCAACAGCCGGGGGGCGATCATATACGAGGGCACGAGCGAGATTCACCAGTTGATGCAAGCCGGTTACGCGCTGGGTTATCGGGTGGATAGCCCGCTGCGCCGCGAACTGCCGGCGTACGAGCCAAAGGCGTGGCAGGAGGGGTAGTGGGCTGGCTGGTTGGTTAGTTCGATGGTTGGTTAGTTGGACAACAGGGGGTGGGCAGAAGGAGAATCGAACACATGGCGCTTTCGCGCATCCGCAAAGCGATCAGAAGTCTGCTGATCGTTTGTTTGGTGTTGCCCACCGTCTTATCAGGATGCGGCCCACAGGCGTCGACGCCGACGGTGCAATACGAGGCTTCAGTTGCCACTGCCTGGTTCGATCTGTACCTCAACCTCGTTCAGAACACGCAAGGATTTACGCCGCCGGTCGCGTCGCGAGCCTTCGGCTACGCGGGCATCACACTGTACGAAGCCGTCGCGCCCGGCATGCCGGAGTCTCAATCGCTGGCCGGGCAGTTAAACGGGCTTGCGCCGCTGCCTCAGCCGACGGGCGGTGCGGTGTATCATTGGCCGGCAGTCGCGAATAGCGCACTGGCCGACATCGCGCGGAAGTTATTCGCAAACGCCACGCCGGAAAGCATAGCGGCGATCGATGCGCTGGAAAGCAAGCTCGCCACAGACTTCAAGTCGCAACTCGATCCGGCGATCTTCGATCGCTCGGCGGCGCACGGTCGCGCTGTCGCCGAGGCGATCTTCGAATGGTCGAAGACCGACGGCGGACACGAGGGTTATCTCTGGAACTTCCCGACCGACTACGTGCCGCCCGGCGGGCCGGGCAAATGGGTCCCGACGCCACCCAAGTTCCAGTCGCCGATGCAGCCGCGTTGGGGCGATAACCGGCCCTTCGCCCTGAAATCGGTCGACGAATGCGCGCCGCCGCCGCCCTTGCCCTACTCCGAAGATCCGACCTCGGAGTTCTACACGCAGGCGTTGGAGGTGCACGATACCGTTGCCGGCATCACGCCGGAGCAAAAGACCATCGCCCTGTTCTGGGCCGACGATGCCGGCAAGACGGCCACGCCACCCGGCCATTCGATCTCGATCGCGACACAGGTCTTGAAGATGAAGAACGCCTCGCTGGCGCTGGCCGCCGAGACGTATGCAAAGGTGGGCATCGCCGTGGCCGATGCTTTCATCAGTTGCTGGCATACCAAATTTGTGTACAACCTGGTGCGGCCAATCACGTACATTCAGAAAGTCATCGATCCGAAGTGGAATACGCCGGAAGTGACCGACCCGGTGATCACGCCGCCCTTCCCCGAATACACGTCGGGGCATTCTGTCCAATCGGGCGCGGTGGCGCAGGTGCTGACCGATCTGTTCGGCGACAACTTCGCCTTCACCGATCACACGCACGACGCGCGCAGCTTACAGCCGCGTTCGTTCAGCTCGTTCTTCGCTGCCGCGCAAGAAGCGGCCCTCTCGCGGCTGTACGGCGGCATCCATTTCCGGGCCGCCATCGAAGTCGGATTTGAGCAGGGCGAATGCATTGGGCAGAAGGTGAGTGCGCTGAAGTTCAAGAAGTGAGGTTGCCCACATCGTATCCCCCACCTCCGAACGAGGGCCGTAAACAAGTAGGGAGCGTGAAGCGATGGACATGACAGTTCAAAACAAAGCCGACATCCTGGCATCGCTTGAAGACCACAAGCGTGAAATCAAGGCTCTGGGCGTGAAACGACTCGGCCTGTTCGGCTCATTCGTGCGTAGCGAACAGAGCGCGGACAGTGACATCGATATCCTTGTAGAATTCGATCAGGGTCAGAAAACGTTCGACAACTTCATGCAGTTGGCGTTCTTCCTCGAAAGTCTACTGCAACGGCGTGTCGAGCTGGTTACACCCGAGTCCATTAGCCCCTACATTCAACCTTACATTATCAAGGAAGTTGAGTATGTCCCGTTCGTCGCTTGAGTATCTTCGTCACATTCTGGACGAGATGACATACCTTGTCGAGCGCTCGCAAGGATTGAGCAAGTCCGAGTTCTTGCAGGATACAACGCTCACACGTGCATTCGTTCGCAGTCTGGAGATTATCGGCGAAGCGATCAAGAACGTGCCTGAAGACCTTCGGCGGAAACACGCGCATATTGACTGGCGAGCAATGGCCGGCATGCGCGATCGCTTGATTCACGCTTACTTCGGCGTGGACTACGACATCGTATGGGATGTGGTGACGAACAAGGTGCCACTGCTCAGGCAAGAGATTCAGCATATTGTCGAAGAAGAAGGTAAGTCTTAGAAGCGCCCCGGCGGAATCCGCAATCCCCAATCACACATCTCTTGAGGAGGCGCACTTGAACATCGTCGTCTGCACCAAGCACGTCCCCGACACTGCGGCGACGCTCAAAGTCGACGAGCAGTCCAACGTCGCGTGGGGCGATGCGCCGCTGGTGATGAACCCCTGGGACGATTATGCGGTCGAAGAGGCGCTCCGCCTGAAGGAAAAGCACGGCGGTAAAGTCACCGTCGTCGCCATGGGGCCGGAGCAAACGCGCGAAGCGCTGAAAAATGCCGTCGCCATGGGTTGCGACGAAGCAATCCAGTTGTGGGACCCAGCTTTCGATGGGTCGGACGCGCCGACTACGGCGTTGATTCTGGCAAAGGCCATCGAGAAGATTGGCAACGTGGACCTCGCGCTGTTCGGCAGGCAGGCGATCGATGGCGATACGGGCCTGGTGCCGCCGGGCGTCGCGCGTCGATTGGGCTGGCCGCTGGCCGCCTTCGTCGCCAAGATTCGCGAGATCGATCCGGCCGCCAAGACACTCACCGTCGAGCGGCTGCTCGAAGAAGGCCGGCAGGTGCTATCGAGTCGATTGCCCGCCGTAGTTTCGGTCGTCAAGGAGATCAACGAGCCGCGCTATCCGTCGTTCATGGGCATCCGCAAAGCGTCCAAGATGCAGCCTGCCGTATGGACCACGGCCGACCTCGGTCTCGACCCGGCGAGCGTCGGGCGAGGTGCAGCCGCCGTGCAGTGGACGCGCATCTATGCCCCTCCGCCACGCGCAGGCTCGGTTGAGATTATCGCGGGCGACACACCGGAAGCGATCGCGGCGAAGCTGGTGGACAAACTGATGGCGGAGAAAGTGATCTGATGGCGCACAACATCCTCGTCTGGATCGAAAACTTCAAAGGGCGCGCGGCCTCGATCTCGCACGAAGCGCTCGGCGCGGCGCGCGCTATCGCGGACGGTGGATCGATCACGGCTGCCGTCTTCGGCCCGAACGCCGATGCGCTCGCAAAAGAAACCATCGCCTTCGGCGCAGACCGCGCGCTGATCTGCGATGATCCGACGCTGGCCGACTTCCGGCCCGAACCGGTCGTCGGGTTGCTGGCGAAACTGGCGAAGGACACGGACGCCGACGTGATCATGGCGGGCGCATCGACGCGGGGACGGGAGGTAAGCGGCGCGCTGGCTGCCGAGTTGAATGCCGGCGCGATCA
>DATBWU010000286.1:0-5245 GCA_036514635.1 Anaerolineae bacterium
AAGGCGAAAGCGTTTGGTTGGGATTTTTCCTTTACGAAGGGCAGGTCACCATGTACGCGTGCAATCTCAGTGAACCGCATGAGCACTTCATAAAGGAAGAACCCCAACCAAACGCTTTCGCCTTTGCCGTGTTCGCCGACAATGTTCATGCCGTCGTTCCAATCACCCGAGCCGATGAGCGGCAGGCCGTGCTCGCCAAAGCTGATACCTCTCAGGATAGCTCGCACACAGTGATCATACAAACTGGTCACTTGTTTAGACCGGCTGGGAAGATCGTAATACGAGTCCTCATCCGTGTTTACCGGGCGACCCTCGATGAAGTGGATAGGTTCATCCAGCACCCCGATGTCACCAGTGTTCAGAACGTAACGGCAAGTAGCCAACGGCAACCAGAGGAAATCGTCCGAACAGTGTGTACGCACGCCACGACCAGACGGAGGATGCCACCAATGCTGGACATCTCCCTCATGGAACTGACGGGCAGCACAGAGGAGGAGGTGCTCGCGCACGAGGCGAGGCTCGGCGTGGATGAGCGCCATCACGTCCTGCAACTGATCGCGGAAACCGAAGGCACCCCCTGGCTGGTAGTATCCATTCCGGGCCCAAAGACGGCACGCTATAGTTTGGTACAAGAGCCACCCATTGGTCAGGACGTTGACTGACTGGTCGGGTGTTTCCACATTCACTGCGCCAAGAGTGTGATTCCAGTACTGCCAGACCTTTTTGAGCGCATCTCGCGCTGCAGCAGATCCCCTGAAGCGACGCACCAGGTTGCTGGCGTCATCGGCATCTTGTCCTACACCGAGCCTGAAGATTATCTCACGCTCTTGTCCGTCGGCAAGTTCGAAGGGAACCTGGATAGCGGCGCAGGGATCCAAAGCAGCCCCTATCTTCCCGGAAAGCCGCACCCGGGTCAGAGCAGCCGGACTCCTAAGCGTGCCGTTACGCCCAAGGAACTCAGTCCGGTCGCCGCTTACAGTCCGGGTCGTATCGTCTACATCGAAGAAAGCAACCCTGTCAGCAAACTCCGTGTTGTATGGGTTCCGCGCGAAGAGCGCGCCGCTGTTGGGGTCAACTTCGGTGACTACGTGCATTGCCGACTTCGGCAGCAGATCTCCCAGCACCCATTCCACATATCCTGTAGCGGAGAGTCGGCGCGATCGGCCTGACTCGTTTCGCACCCTCACTACTGTGAACTTGATCGATTCGTCCAGGGCCACGTAAACCCTTACCTCTGAGCTGATGCCGCCCTCCGTGTGCTCGAAGACGCTGTAGCCGAATCCGTGGCGGCTGACGTAATGCATCGCCCCACGGCTGGGCAACGGTGTGGGGGACCAGAAGTGGCCGCTCTCTTCATCACGGAGGTAGAAAGCTTCTCCGCTCGAATCGCTCACCGGATCGTTGTACCAGGGAGTGAGGCGGAACTCATGTGCATTCTCGCTCCATGTGTAGGCAAGGCCGCTCTCTGAGATGACGGTTCCGAAGTGTGGATTTGCTAGCACATTCACCCATGGAGCCGGAGTCACCTGCCCGTGCGTAGTCGTAATTATGTACTCGCGTCCATCAGGCGTGAATCCGCCGAGTCCATTAAAGAACAACAGATCACGACGAGGCAATGCAACTGCCGTAGTGGGTTCGGCGCGGTGCTTCCGGGTAGGCCTGAGGTACGGTACTATTGCTTCCACAACACCGCGACGGTTGATCTGGTCCTCCAGTGATCCCCTTCTATCTGTGATGATAGCGCGAGCGACCGATTGCAGAAGGATGCGGTCCTCGTTCGATATCTGGTCCGCAGGCCTTACGAAAATGCCGCCTGGTCGATCTGTCACGTTTGCTTCGACGCCTGCAGCAATGAGCCCCATGATCTGTTCTTGCAGAAGTTGCCGGTAACCAGCGTGATCTTCGTTCCAGATCACCAGGTCCACCGCCAGCCCTTTTAATCGCCAGTATGCGTGAGCCTGTACGAGTTGGCGCACCAGGTCGATATTGGCCGGATCTTCAATCTGTAGCAGCACGATCTGCAAATCTCCGGAAATGGCATAGCCCCATAGACCGGATTGCCCGCGGCGGTTCTTGATGAGGACTCCCTGGTCAGCGCGCAGAGAGGAATTGGCATAGATCACAGAGCCGGCAAGGTGTCCATAGAGTTGCGCATCGGCCTCTGTGGCATTAATCTGCCGCAGGAGTACCTGGCTATGTGTCCAGGCCAGATCAAAGACGCGATCCGCGAGACGCGGGTCCTGGTATTTCTCGATAAGGTCCAGGCACACGTCGCGGGTTTCGCCGATGCCAGAAACAATATTGATCGTTGCCGATTCTTCTGGATCGAGTGTTATTCGGCACCGGATCGCTACAATCGGATCCAGCACTGACCCCTTGCTGCCCGAGAGCGCCCCTGAGTGGGAGCCCAAGTGCGAGATAGACCCGTTCATCGCTTGTGGATTGGCAACGGTGTTTCCGCGGCCGATGAACTGCATGCGGTCAGTCTCATAGGAAACTTCTCCGATGTTCGCCCCATGCACCGCCATTAGATGGAACATCCACTTTGCCTGCTCCTCCAGGGAGCGGGGACGGCGGGTGCAGAGGATCGCCTGCCTATGGTGGATGATCTCGGTCTGAACAAAAAGATTGCTGAAGGCAGGATGCAGTGCATCCGCAGCAGGCGATGCAAGAACTATTTCCGCGTAACTCGTGACATCGATCTCTCTGCGCGTCCGGGCGCGATTGACGATAGTAATTCGGCGCAGTTCAATATCATCTTCGGGCGAAACGGCGATCTCGGTATGGGTGACAAAGTCGTGGTCCCGGCGGCGAAACTCCGCTTTCGCCTCCGATAAAATCGCTTCGTAATTCTTCGATCGTTTGAGTGCAGGCTGGTATGCGGTTGACCAGAAATCTCCGCTCGTTACATCGCGGATATAACAGAACGTACCCCAGTTGTCGCGAGTGCGGTCTTCGCGCCAACGGGTGACTGCAATGTCCTTCCAGCGGCTATAACCGCTGCCGGCATTCGTGATCATTACGTGGTATCTCCCGTTCGACAATAACTGCACTTCCGGAACGGATGTATCGGGGCTGTTGAAAAAGCGCACTGTAGTCTCCGCACCATTGGAAACCGCATGCACCTCGGAGATCTCGGTGGTGTGCGCATAGAACGCCGTGGCCTTTGGAACCCGCTCCTGGAGCAACAGCATGGTCGCCTGGAACAAGGGATCCGACTCGAATCGCTTCTGCATCGGACGGTCCAGGAGTAGATATGCCAAAGAGAGGAAGCTCATGCCCTCGTGATGTGCCATGAAGGAACGCACCACGGCGTTCGATTGCCCGCGCGGCAGACGCGAAGGAGTGTAGTCGATCGCTTCATAGAAGCCATATTTTCCTTCAAATCCTTCTGCGGCGAGTCGCTGCAGATTCAGGCACGCCTCCTCGGGCTCTATCATCAGCGCAAGCGCCGAGGCATAGGGTGCAATTACCAAATCCTCGGCGAGCCCACGTTTGAGCCCCAGGCCGGGTACGCCAAACGCGCGATACTGGTAGTTAAGATGGACGTCGATCATGTTGTAGCCGGATTCCGAAATGCCCCACGGCACTCCGCGCCTCTTTCCATACTCTATCTGCCTCATCACAACTGCCTTATATGTCTGGTCGAGCAGCGTGTGTTCGTACGTCGGCATCACCATGAGGGGCATGAGGTACTCGAACATCGATCCGCTCCACGAAAGGAGAATCGGCTCTCCGCCAGCGGTAGTGAGCAGACGCCCCAGGGCGAACCAGCTCTCCTGCGGTAGCTGTCCCTGTGCGATCGCCACAAAACTGCACAATCTCGCTTCAGAGGCCAGCAGATCGTAGTAACTCGGATCTCGCCTGCGCTCACTGAGGTTGTACCCGATGGCCAGTAGATGACTCGCCTTGTCGAACAGGAAGTCATACTCCATGTGGGAGAGTTTACTTGCTTTCAGTGCAAGGCGTTCGATAGACGCAATCCTTGTCCTGGCGCGGTAGCTTGCCTCCGTGATGAGCCGTCGAAGCTCATCGAGCCACGCGCTCTCCTCGGGCGTAACGTCCAATCCAAGCCGATGCTCGATTGCCGGCAGCAACTCTATCTCAAGTCTTGCCAGTTCGCGCAGCGTTGGAATCTCGCCGATACCAGAAAAGTCGTGGAGCCTATCCGTAGTGGCAGGTAGCACTGTCCACGGAGCGAGAAACGTCAGCTCATTGATGGCATCCTGACATTGCCGGGCGAAGGCGAGTGCCCACCACTTTGCCTGGCTCTCAGGATCAAACTCGACGCCATTGACCACCTCCGCGGCAGACGTTGCCAAGCGGATCAGATTCAGCCGTGCCTCTTTGAGTGTTGTTGGCCGGGAATAGGACACAGACTCCAGATCTTTCTGAAGTTGAGCAAGTTGGGACAGAGTAGATCCTTTCGCAGCGTCTATGAGGATATTTAGTGTGTCGTTAAGCCCATCAAAGAATCGTGCTCCCAGGATCTTTTGATCGGAAAGTGCGAGCAGCCCTGGCCGCAATGTCAGCAGATGAGCCGCAAGGTTCCCGCTGTCCACAGTCGAAATATACATAGGGTGCAGCGGTTTCAGAGACTGCGTGTCGTACCAGTTGTAGAAGTGACCCCGGTGCCTTTCCAGTGTTTCCATCGTCTTGAGTGCATTCGCAGTGCGTTCGATAAGCTGTCCGGCCGAAATGTAGCCGAAGTCGTATGCTGACAAATTCGCAAGCAGCGCAAGTCCCATGTTGGTCGGCGACGTGTTATGTGCAATCCCGGCAACGGGGTGCTCCTGATAGTTATCAGGCGGCAGCCAATGGTCTTCCGGGCCCACGAATGTCTCGAAGAACGCCCAGGTTTTGCGGGAAATCTTCCGGAGAAAAATGGTCTGGTCAGCAGACAGCCTTGCTCTGCGTCGGGCGAGTGGCCGGCTGATCCAGCACGCAATAGCAGGGGAGACAAACCAAAGGCCCAGTATAGGCACAGCCACACCTAAAGCGGACGACCTCGAAAACGTCAGATAGATCACCGCAACAGTGGCAATAATTGGAGCAATCCACATCGTCCGGCAGGATGTAACGAGGCCCGTGCGGCTATTATGATCCGGGGCGCCCGACGGACTCCATTCGAGAAGTCGCCTGTGAGAGACCAGTATCCGCCACATGGTGCGTATAACCGCATCCAGGCTGAAAAATGCCTCGTAAGGTATACAGAGTAGCGTAAATGCAGCCTGAGCAAAGTGCC
>DATBWU010000287.1:0-8338 GCA_036514635.1 Anaerolineae bacterium
CTAAGAGAGCGTCTTAAAAGTCCATTTCGCCGTCATTCTGAGGCGCGAAGCGCCGAAGAATCTCCATGTTTGCGCCGAAAAACGAGATTCTTCGCTCGCTGCGCTCGCTCAGAATGACATCACCAGAGAGTTTTAAGACGCTCTCTAAGAGCCTGTCTGAAAAGCCGCCAGATTAACCACCAAGACACGACCCCGCAGAAAGATGCGGGGCAAGCGCCGCCAAGAATCTCCAGGCTTTCTTTGTGTCTTGGTGACTCGCCTAGCGCGCCCCCGACGCGAAGCGTCGGACAGGGCGTGGTGGTGGGTTTTAAGACAGATTCTTAGTGGTCACTGATCTACACGGGCTGTCGCAGCCCAATGGGTGGAAGCACTGCCTCGATGTCGGCGCGGTGCGGCTCCAGCCACGGCGGCAGTTTCAAATGTGCGCCCAGTTCGTCTACCGACTCATCGACTGTGAAGCCTGGCCCCAGTGTGGCGAGTTCGACGATGTGACCGTCGGGATCGTTGGTGTAAATACTCTTGAAGTACACGCGATCCATCACCGGCGACACGCGCAACCCGGCCCTGAGAAGTTTCTCGCGCCACTCCAGTTGTGTCTTTTCGTCCCTCACGGCGAGTGCAAAGTGATGCGTCTGCCCTGCGCCGATACGCGCGCGACGTTCCTGGCCCGGATCGCGCTCAAAGTACGTGATCAACGTGCCGGGTTTGCCATCGCCGACGCCCCAATACCAGTGCGCCGATTTCGGATCGTCGAAGTTGCTGGTCATCTTGACGCGGCGCATACCGAGCAGCTCGCCGAAGAAGGCGTGCGTGCGCTGGATGTCCGATCCGATGGCGGTAAGATGATGCATGCCCCGGTTGAGCGCCATGTCGGGCGTGATGTGCGGGATGGGTTCGGGCCGTATCTCTGCAGCGATGCGCGCCTCGTCGCGGTTGTGGATCAGCATCTGGGCAGGCGGCGCGTGGAATTCCGCGCCGATCTTGTCCGGCGCTTCATCGACCGTCCAGCCCGGCCCCAGCGTGGCAATCTCGAGAAGCACGCCGTCGGGGTCGCGGAAGTAGATCGATTGGAAGTAATGCCGATCGAGTGGGCCGTTGACCGCCAGGCCCAGATCGACCAGTCGCCGTTTCCACTTGAGCAACCCCTCGTAATCGGCGACGGCGAGCGCGAAGTGGTGTGTGCTGCCGATGCCGGGAGCGCCCTGCGGCGCGTGCGGCCACTCGAAGAAGGTGATCGCCGAGCCGGGCGTGCCCGCGTAATCACCGAAGTATAGATGGTAACTGCCGGGATCGTCGAAGTTGACCGTCTTCTTGATGAACCGCAGTCCCAGTACCTGCGTGTAAAAGTCTACCGTGCGCTGAGCGTCGTGGCAGACCAGCGTAATGTGATGCAAGCCCAGAATCGTCATCGTCCTCGCTCTCTTTCATCAAGCCTTTCACAGCCGGACGCGAAGAGCGCCCAGCCCTCAGATTGTATCGCGAACTGCCATCCATGTCGCGTGGCCCTGGGGCAAAGCGTGCATCTCAAGTTGGTGGCGAGTTGCTGTGTACCGGTGTCGCGCGGCAGTCAACCGCCGCGCTCAGCGAACGAAGCCCGCTGCGCGGGCTAGCCCAGAAGGGGCTTCGTTGCTTCAGCCCGACGGTTCACCGTTGGGCGCGGTGGGCCGATAGCAGTCGCCATTTTTCTGAAATGCACCGAGGGGCAAAAGAAAGGCGACTCGACCGAGTCGCCCTATCTCTCTCAGTAGATCGCGAAACACATGGAACGCCGACTTCAGTCGGCGATCCGTGATCTACTATACTGAGTCTGCGCGAATTTCCACGAATCGATTCGTGGAGATTCGCGCAGATATGTGGATCGGATTTCTTGTGTGATCCGGAGTGCGGCTAGGAGATGTAGTCGCGCAGGACGCGGCTGCGGCGCGGGTGGCGCAGCCGGCGCAGCGCCCGGCCCTGAATCTGCCGGATGCGCTCTCGCGTTAACCCGAACTTGCGTCCGACCTCTTCCAGCGTGTAGGCTCGCCCGTTGGTCAGGCCGTAGCGCAGGCGGAGGATGCGCGCCTCGCGTGGGCTGAGCGTGCTGAGGACTTCCTCGACCTTCTCACGCAGGAGCCGCTGCTGAACCAACTGCGTGGGCGAGGGGGTTGTCTCGTCTTCGATGAACGAGCCAAGCTCGGCGTCTTCGTCTTCGCCCACCGGCAGCTCCAGCGACAGCGGTCGCCACGACACCTTCATCATCCACTGGACTTTGCGCGGCTCGATCTTGAGTTCCTCGGCGATCTCCTCGGCGGTGGGCTTGCGACCATTCTCCTGCTCGAGCTGGCGGGCTGCCTTATACAGCCGCCGGATGCGATCGCTCATGTGAACCGGCACGCGGATCGTGCGGCCCTGGTCGGCGATCGCGCGGGTGATCGTCTGCCGGATCCACCAGGTGGCATAGGTGCTGAACCGGAAGCCGCGCAGATAATCGAACTTCTCGACCGCTTTCATCAGGCCGAGGTTGCCTTCCTGGATCAGATCGAGGAATGGCACGCCGCGCCCGATGTACTTCTTGGCAATGCTCACCACCAGCCGGGTATTGGCTTTGATCAAGTGCTCGCGCGCCGCGTGCGCCTGATCGACATACGCTTCGAGCCTGGAGCGCCGTCGCGAGGCCGGGCGCGTCCGGTGCAGCTGCTTGGCTGCGTCTCGTCCTCGACGCAGCGCCTTCGCCAGGGCCACTTCCTCCTGGTTCGTCAGGAGCGGCACGCGCGCCATTTCTTTCAGGTACAGGCCAACCGTGTCGTCGCTGGCGACACCCGTCAGGTCATCCTCTTCGCCGTCCTCGTCGTCCGCCTCCTCGTCGATCGTGTCTTCCTCGATGGAGGCAACATCGCTGTTCGCGCCGATCTTGATCTTGTCTTCGTAGACCTCGATGCCCGCATCTTGCAGCAATTGGTGAACACTCTCTAATTGCTCGACCAGATCATCGGTTTCAGGCATTGCCTCCAGAATGTCCTCGGTGGTGAGATACCCCTGTGCCTCCGCCTTCTCCATCAATTCTGACCAGACATCGAGTTCGTCTTCGCCTTGCGTCGTCATAAAATGGGCCTCCTGGCTATAGGAGCGCCTTCAGTGCGGCCAGGCGCGGGTCAATGGATTCGTCACTGCAATCACACGCACCTTCGTTCAAATTCTTGCCACAGTTTGGACAAAGGCCTTTGCAATCTGGACGACACACCGGTTTGATCGGCTGGGCGAGCAGGAATTGTTCACGTAAGGCAGGAATGAGATCGATAATGCCATCCCAGTCCACCACGTACTGCTGGTCTGTGATGCGCGGGCCGGGACTTATCGCAAAAAGCTCCTCGAGTTGAATTTGAAGTGGAAGATGGAAAGACTCAAGGCAGCGGACGCACTCGGCGTTCAGGGCTGACCGGAGGGAGCCGGCAACCAGGATATGCTGGTCCGTTCGAGTGAGCAGCAGCCTCCCACGAATGAATTCGACCTTTAGATCGTGGCCGAGATTGCGTTGAGGCTCATCGATGCTCAGATTAAGTTGAGCGCCGATGTCTGCCCGAATCAGTGCCGAGACTTTGTACCGCATGACTCTATGCGGGAGGTGGCTGATGCCACCTGAAACCTGTTGGCCGGGTAGCCAAAGCCAATACGCAGGCGATTATAACATGCCGATAATTCAGCGTCAAGGAAAATTGGATGAAGGCCACAGCGAAAGACATAAATTTCACAATCTATGTTTAGTGAAATTCCGAAACCGCGTAGCAAAACCCGGGCTAATTGCGTATAATCTCGGCTATGCGACTCCTCGTCGCCACCACAAATCCTGGCAAGATCGGCGAGTACCAGGCCCTCTTGGATGGACTGAACCTGCAAGTTGTCGGCCTGCGCCAGGTCGAGATTGATTTCGATGTTGAGGAAACCGGCGCGAGTTTCGAGGAAAATGCCCCAATCAAGGCGCGCGCCTACGCCGACGCCAGCGGGTTGCTAACCCTGGCCGACGATTCGGGCCTGTGCGTCGATGCGTTGGACGGCGCTCCAGGCATTTACTCGGCCCGATACGGTCCGACCGAGCACGCCCGCATCGAACGGTTGTTGGGCGAGCTGCAGGGCGTGCCGGATGAACGGCGCACCGCGCGCTTCGGGTGCGTGGTTGCACTAGCCGAGCCTGGAGCAGCAATTTGGACCTTTGAGGGCGTATGCGAGGGGCGCATCGCCTGGCAGCCCAGCGGCACGAACGGCTTTGGCTACGATCCCGTTTTTCTCTTTCCCGAATACGGGCAGACGATGGCTGAGCTGCCGGCTGCGGTCAAGAATCAGGTCAGCCATCGGGCGCGGGCAATGACAAAGGCGAGGGAATGGCTGCTGGCGCGAACGAGCGCTCGAGGGGCTAGGTGACCGGCACTTCGATTGCAAGTGCCGGTCACCTTAGTTGATCAGAGCATGAGCGCGCAGGAATTGCTCGACCGGGCGCGCCACCGCTTCTTCGCGTTCCAGCATCACCATGTGGCCTGCACCTTCGACGAGTGCCAGTTGCGCGCCGGGAATGCGCTCCGCCAGCGTTGAGGCGTATTTGGGCGGCGTCATCTGATCGGCTGTGCCGCCGATGACGAGCGTCGGCGCGCGAATGTCCCCAAGCCGCTCCATCACGTCGAAGGCGTTGCACGCTAGGTAATCTCCGTGGAGAACCTCGATCCGGTTCGCGAGCAATTGTTGCCTGCCCAGCCGGATCATCTGCTCCGGCGTGCCCGGCCCCCATTCGAGGTGGCTGATCAACTCGACCGCTGCCGGCAAATCGGACGCGGTGCTCTTCAGCAGTTGCGGCGCGACGCGCAATCGTGCACCGGTGGCCACCAGAATCAGCGCGGCGGTTCGGGCCGGGTAAGTCAGCCCGAATTGCTGCGCGATTGCTCCGCCCATCGAGTGCCCTACGATCGCTGCGCGCTCGATCTTCAGCGCGTCGAGCAACCGCCCGGTGAAGGCTGCATACTCGGCCACGCTGCTGCGCCCGCGGCCACCCGATTTGCCGTGCCCGGGCAGATCGACCGCGAAGACACGCACGCCGGGCATGCGTCTGAGCGCCGCCGGCCACACCAGATGATTCTCGCCTGCGCCGTGAATCAAAATCAGCGAACTGTTGCCACGCGGCACGTTCTCGTGCAACGCGTAGAAGATTCGCTCGCCGCCAACGTCGATGTAAGGCATCACTCCAAAGCAGCCAGGTACTTTTCGGCTTCCATCGCCGCCATGCAGCCGAATCCCGCCGACACGATCGCCTGGCGGAAGCGCTTGTCGTGTATCTCGCCTGCCGCGAACACGCCGGGGATGTTGGTATGCAGATAAGGATCGACGATCAGGTAGCCTTCCTCGTCCATGTCCAACTGGCCCTTGTACAGCCAGGAATTGGGCACGTGGCCGATGTAGATGAACAGGCCGCTGACCGGCTCGCGGTGCACTTCGCCGGTTTTCAAGTTCTTCAGCTGCACCGCCTCGACCGCGCCGTTGCCTTCAACCGCCTCGACGGTCGTGTCCCAGATGAAACTCATCTTCTCGTTCCGGCGAGCGCGGTCTTGCAGCGCCGGCCCGGCGCGCAGCGAGTCGCGTCGATGCACCACGCGCACGCGCTTGCCGAACTTGGTGAGGAACAGACCCTCTTGAAGCGCGCTGTCGCCGCCGCCGACGACCATAATCTCTTTGTCGCGGAAGAAGAAGCCGTCGCACGTGGCGCAGTACGACACGCCGCGCCCGGTGAGCTCTTTCTCGCCGGGCACTTCGAGCTTGCGCGGCGTCGCACCTGTCGCCACGATCACCGATCGGGCTTCAAACGTCTTCGAGTGCGTAGTTACCTTGAAGGGCTGTTGCGTGAAATCGACCTGTACTACTTCGTCGATCTCGAAGCGCGCGCCGAAGCGCTCGGCCTGGCGCTGCATCTGGTCGTAGAGTTCCGGCCCGGTCAGCCCGTTGGGGAAGCCGGGGAAGTTCTCCACTTCGGTCGTTGTAGCGATCTGCCCGCCCAGCTCGTTGCCGGTGATGACCAATGGCTCGAGATTGGCGCGTGCGATGTACAGCGCGGCAGTCAGTCCGGCCGGGCCGGAGCCGAGGATGATGACATTCTCCATAGAAATCATTTGCTCACTGTAGGGATTGTCGGTTGAGTCGTTTACGGCGGAAGACCCACCATTTGGGCGCGTGGGTCAGGATGTGTCCCGTATCGTCGATAACTGGCACGGTACAATCGTCGCCGGGGCAGCCGGCGTCGCATTCAATCATCATTTGGTCGTGATGTAGGGCCGGTTTCTCCGACACAGCCAGGCACACTTCGCATATATACACGATCCGGTGTTCCTCTGACATGCGTCCACTCCACATACGGCGTGCAACGATTGTACATCGGATCGATCGGCGCGGCAACCGATGCAGCCTGTCAACGGACTTAAAACGGACAAGCGGATGCAGAACGGATAGCGGCGGCGAGCAAAGGCGCAAATCAGGCCCGTGTTGAGTATAAAACGGACAAGCGGATGCAGAACGGATAGCGGCGGCAGGTCAACAAAAGAGCCTCGACGGGCGTCCGTCGAGGCTCTTTCGTCTTCTGTACTGAGTTCGCTTAATTGACGGCGCGGACCTCAGCAGCGTGCAGACCTTTGGGGCCTTCCTGCACGATGAATTCCACTGTCTGGCCCTCGTTCAGGTTGCGAAAACCATCCCCGACGATGGCCGAATAGTGGACGAAGACGTCCGGCCCATTGGGTTGGGTGATGAACCCGTACCCTTTGGTCCGACTGAACCATTTCACCGTGCCCGTGACGAGTTCGCTCATGAATCTGGACTCCTTTCGTCCCCACGAAGTTTCTGTAGGGCAGAGCGCCTATCGCGACGACCGCTGGCTGGTTACCGCGCATTCGCCGATTCGATGCTGACTGCCACCTACGCGCGGGAGTTTACCACCCGGCTGTATTCCTGTCAAATAAAATCCGTCTGGCCGCGTGTTATCAAATCCGATTCAAACCGTGACTGTCACGCCGCCGATCTGGAGGTACGGCGCGAAAATGTCGCCGGCCCAGTACCCATCACAGCTGAGGGCCTCGATCGACTGGAGCGCGCGATACAGATTTCCCCCAATGCCGATGCCTTTCACAAACCCGGCGATTCGCCCGTTCTTGATTGGGTAAGCCATCACCACCGTCCGGGCGAAATCACCTTGCAGGCTGGCCGCGGAATCGCTGCTCATCACCATGTCGATCAGCAAACCGTCTTTGAGACGCTTGACCATTTCGGTGAGGCTCGTGTCACCCGTGCCGATGACGACATTCGTCGGAGTCGGGTGGGGCGGCTCCATCAGCACGCGCCAGCCGTTGCCGGTGCTGCGTGTCTCGGCCAACGCCGCCGAGTGCAGATCGTAGTAAAAGCCTTTGAGCGTGCCACGCTCGATCAGCGCGGTGCGCTGGCCGGGCGTGCCTTCGTGGTCGACCGGCGCGCTGCGCGGGCGATCGGCCAGTGTGGCATCATCGTACAGGCTGAAGCGCGGGTCGAAGATCGGGTTTCCGACCTTCCAGGCGAGACCCGATTGACGCTTGCTGCCGCGCGAGCCATCCTGAAAGGCCTGCGCGCCGTTCAGCCGAAGCAACATCGGTCGCAGCAGCGAAGAAAACGCGCCGGGCGAAAGGATGACCGATTGCGCGCCGGGTTTCGGCCTGACCTCGCGTTTGGCCCAGCGCAGGCGGCGCGCCATGCGCCGCGCAAACTCGCGATGGCCGCCGTGCGCATCGACGCGCGCCGAGGCGAAGGTGTCTTGCACGACCAGCACGTCGCTCCCCGAATGGCGCTCGATCCAGGCTTCGCCTTCCAGCCAGGCGCGTGAGAGAGCATACTGCCCGCCGCGCGAGTTGTGTAGCTGAATCGTCTCACCCATGCGCCGCACTTCGAGTTCGATAGCAATCTCTGGCCTCCCCTGGCCGATGCCGTGCAGGATGTCTTCGGCGAGCGCGCATAGGTCTGAGTCGGGCATTCCAGCCAGCGTAGCATTGACTGCGTCCACGGCGAGGGTGGCTTCGGGGAAAGTCAGGGTGGATGGCACGTCGACCTGCGCGACAGCGATGGCGCGCTGCACGAGCCGATCGTCGGTCAGGCTGTCGGTGCTGCTGGCGTGCCCCAGTTTGCCGTTGACGATGGCGCGTGCGGCGCGGCCTAGGTAGTGCTGCCGCTCGATCGAGCGCACGCGGCTGAACTTACATCCCACCCGCGTCACATCGAGCGAGCGATGTAGTAGCTCGACCTGCGCATTGCCATAGCGGATTACATTCATATCATCCCTTCCATACCAATTGATGATTGCGGATTT
>DATBWU010000288.1:0-3208 GCA_036514635.1 Anaerolineae bacterium
CACGGCATCGTGACCATCGTCTCCGAGTCCGTCCTGCCGGAACTGGAGCCGTTCCGCACAACCCAGCCCATAGAACATCCGACGGTGCGCATCCGCATCGGACTGGCGCGGCTGGGGCAGACGCCCCCGGCGGGCGTGCGCCGGTTGGATTACGACGAGGGGCTGGGGCCCCTGGGCTTCCGGGCGCGCATTGACATCGGCGAGCGGATTGAGGTGCTGGCCTCGCCGCTGCTCCGCTGGTCGCCGCACGTGCTGTACACCAACCTGGTCGAGCCGATCCTGCGCTGGACGCTGGTGGAGAAGGGCTATGCGCTGATCCACGGCGCGTGCCTGTCCATTGACGGGCGCGCCCACTTCATCACCGCCCGGACGGACACTGGCAAGACCACCACGCTTCTGCAAGTCCTCAGCAATCAGATCGGCAACCCGGCTATCGCCTTTGTCGCCGACGACCTGACCATCGTCAACCCGGACGGGCGGATGTGGCCTTACCCCAAGCCGCTCACCATCAGCGCCCACACCGTGCGCGCGATCAACGCCACCTGCCTGGCCTGGCACGAGCGCCTGTTCCTGCCCTTCCAGAGCCGCATCCACTCGCGCAACGGGCGGCGCTTCGCGCACTGGCTGGCCCACAGCCAACTACCTATGGCGACAATTAACGCATACACACAGTGCCTGGTGCCGCCGCCGAAATATTTTGTCGAGCAGTTGGTGCCGGGCACGCGCGTTGCCCGCGAGGCGCAATTGACGGAAATGATCGTGATCGAGCGGGCCGACGACCTGGATGTGCGCGTGCCGCCGGACGAGGCGCTGGAAATCCTCATGCGCAATTGCGCCGACGCCTACGGCTTTCCGCCGTATGCAGACATCGAGGCGTTCCTATACCAGTCGCACACCCAGGGCGACCTGAACGCGGTCGAGCGCGCCATCGTAGCGGGCGCGCTGCGCGGCGTGCCGACGACTCTCATCCGCCGCCGGACCGGCGACTGGTGGCCGCAGGTGCTGGCGCACATGGATGAGTTTTCTAACATCGAGAGCAATGTAACTTCTGAGAGGGTGATCCCCGCGGCGCAGCCGGCCCCCAGCGTGGTTGCCTGACGCCTCACCAGTCAGCCGCCCGGTTCTGAATGATGATAGCCGCCCCACGATGGGCGGCTTTTTCGTCTGCGCTGTTGGGTGGCTACACAGTCATGGGGACTCGGACGGTAACGCTGTAAGGCTGATCCATCTCTAGAGGGCTTGAAGCCCGAGAGTCATAGTGAATGCGTCAAGTTTTCAGGCGGCCAGCGCCGCGTGTCCGATCCACTGGTCGATAGCCGTTTCCAGTTGGTGAAAACGCTTCCCGAGCGACGAGTCGTCCGGCACGAAGTCGGGCTGGACGTGTGAGAGCCCCGGACGCAAGACGCGGGTATAGGTCCGGGTGAAGAACAGAGCGATGCGCAAGCCCTGAGCGGTCACGCGATAGCGATGGCGATGCGGCAAGCGCTCAATCAGGCCGTGCAAGCGCAGCCGGCGCAGGTGATAGGTCAGGCCGCCCGGGGTGAGATCGCTGGGGGAAAGGCCCAGCAGGGGCGCCAGGTGGGCGCGCAGCTCAGCGTTGGAGAACCCGGCGGGCAGCAGACGGAACAGCACCAGCACGCTCAACAGGGCCTGGACGCGCGGATCAGCAAAGCGTAAGGCCGAGGCCCGCTGCGCCCCGACGACCACCGGTTGGTTGACTTGCTGAAAGGCAGCTTCGCCCAGGGCACAATCGTGGCTGATCCGTTGGACGTCGAGGAGACGCCGGTTGGTGGCAAAGCCGACCGCCCGCAGCGCGGGCAGGCCAGACAGCCGTTTGGGCAAGCCGAAGTCGTTAGGGTTATTGACGGTGGTTTCCGTGCGCAAGGCGCGGCCTTCCTTGTGGTATTGCTTGATCCGGGATTGGCGGTAGTTCACGTAGAGCGAGGGCGTGACCCCCTCGGTGATCACCCGGGTCTGGAAGCGGCCTGGCGTGCGGGTACTGATCCGGCGACCAAAGATCAGTTTGACCTGGTCGGGTCGGCCCAAATCGAGGTTCTCGCGGATGACCTGCTCGAAAAAGATGCGGCCGGTCACGGGCCGGTCCAGCACCTGCGTCAGTGAGAACTCGGCTTGCAGGATCGAAAGTTGGTAACCATAGCCAGCGGCCCGATCTTCCGGCGTGAAGGGCTGCGGCAGGCGGGCCAGCCACTTGCGCGCGAAGGCGTCGATCTTCTCGTGCGAGAGCCCGTCACAGAGGGCCTGCAAGCGAGCCGGCTCGGCACAGCTCAGAAAGCCGTTGTCGAGAGCGTCAAAGGCAATCCCGGCTTGGGCCAGTTGGCGCTTGGCGTACTCGTGACCGTTGAAACACAGCTTGGCGGTGTAGGGGAAGTACGAGCAGAACTTGAGGAAGAACGGGCCGAAGTCGCGATCCACCCCGTAGCAGTAGTAGTGATTAACCGGCGCGCTGGAGCGCACAATCCAGGCGTAGGGGCGGCCCGTCTGGGGATTGTGGCGCTTCTCCGTCCGAAAGACGGGCACGTTCTCCTGGGCCTTGCCGACAAACAGGAGGCCTTCCGCACCCGTGAAGTGCTTCAGGTATTCAGCCGCCACATCGTCCTTGCGCTGCCCCTTGGTGAAAGTCAGAAGGGGAATGTCATGCTGGTGTACGTACGCTTCAATCTCGGCGATGAAGGCCCGCGTCATCGGCGCCATCAAGACCGAAGACGCGAACCTGTGCCCGCGATGAAAGCGAAAGAAGGCTGCCACCCCCGCCTCATATTGCAACTTCGGAACGTACACGTTCAGGTACATGCGGTCGATGCTTTCCACTTCCAAGGTCACGTGCTCACCCAAGATTTCGGCGACGGTCCGTGCTACACTCATGGCTGGCTCCGGTTGTGGGGTGCCCTTGTGGCCAACTCACCGCTTCGGGCGGTGTATGACAGGCACGGTTATACCGTTTCCTGTTTCTTCCCACAACTGGAGCTTTGCTATTCGCACCCTACATCTCGTCGGTCTGAGGCGCAGCCTCGTTAGCAGTTTGTCGGAGTGAAAAGAACTGCCCCAAATCCAAGCCAATTTCCGCCCATAGGTGGGGCGCGGCCTTGCCTTTTCATTGCGAGAATGAGCTCAAGTGGGACTTTTCTCAGCAAAGCAAGGTCTCTCCGACAGGCTGCTAGGCCACGCCTAATTCTTTACTCATCATACC
>DATBWU010000289.1:0-12959 GCA_036514635.1 Anaerolineae bacterium
TGTCGGGCAGAGATTCTTCGCTGCGCTCAGCATGACAATCTGCGGAGTTATTTCTTGACAAGCCCTTAAGAACCCGCTGATCACTGATCACTGTTCACTGTGGGCTGAACAGTGATCAGTGGGCAGTGATCAGTGTCACGATGCCATCCCTACCCGACTTCCGCGATCCCTCTCTGCTCGAACGCGCGCTGACGCACCGCTCGTACTTGAACGAGCACCCCGAGCTGGCGCTGGAGGACAATGAGCGCCTGGAGTTCCTGGGTGACGCGGTGCTCGATTTTGTGACGGGTGCGTGGCTGTACAATCGCTTCCCCGAGCTGCAGGAAGGCCGGCTGACCTCGTTGCGCGCGGCGCTGGTCAAGACGGAGACATTGGCCCGGTTCGCTCAACAGGCCGGCGTGAACGAGCACTTACGGCTGGGCAGAGGCGAAGCGGAAACGGGCGGGCGCGGCCGGATGTCGATGCTGGCCGATGCGTTCGAGGCCGTCCTCGGCGCGCTGTATCTCGATCAGGGACTGGCCGCCGTGCAGGCGTATCTGGCGCAACTGCTGCCGGAGGAAGTCGATCGCATCCTGGCCTCCGAGGCCGATCGCGACGCGAAGAGCACACTGCAAGAATGGAGTCAGGCCGAGCGCAGCATCACGCCGCGCTATCGCACCATTGCCGAAGAAGGGCCAGATCACGCCAAGTTATTCACCGTCGAAGTGCGCATCGGCGATGAAGTGGTGGGTCGGGGTGCAGGGGCAAGCAAGCAAGCAGCCGCGCAGGCCGCGGCGAATGATGCCTTGAAGCGCCTGGGGATAATCTTGTAGTACGGATTCACCTCTCACCTTCTCCGCTTCGACCCACCCTCATCCGGCTTTCGATATTCGATTTTCCGGTGGCTGACCGTTTCGGTGCTGCGCTCCACCACGGCGATTAGCAGCAGCACCGGAATGTTGATCGCCAGCGTGAAGATGAACGCGGCTGCGAGCCAGGTCATGGCGGCGTAAACCGGATCGGCCAGCGCCTGCAGGAGCGCACCCTGATCGGCGACCACCGCCAGTAGCAGCACGCCGGCGATGAACAGAATCACTGGCGGCCACGTTTCGCGATCGCTTTCGCTCGGCAGCATCGCGTTGCTGATGGCGAAAATCAGGTACAACCAGAGCCACGCATCGGGGGCCTGAACCAGCCGGCTCAGCGCCTCACCGATCGCAGGCCCCTGCCCTGACAACAGCACGCGACCCAAATCCGACAGGCCGAAGACGCGCTCGCCGATCAGCAGCACCATCCCGCACCCGGCCAGCAGCGGCGCGATGCCGATCAGGCTCGCGCGCACCGGGTCCACTCGCTCGACCATCACCGAGCCAAGCGCCACGTGACCGCGCGGATCACGCCGGGGCACAACGGAAAACCCGCTCGTCTTGACCCGCAGCAGGATTGCCATCGCCACGTGGCTCAGCTCGTGCAAGACCACGCCGGGTAACAACGGCAGAGAATACAACAGCAACGCCATCTCCGGGTTGCCGGTCAACAGATACGCAACGCCGTGCAGATGTCGATGAATCCATCGCACGACGGACACGAGCGCGACGAGCGAAGCAACGAACCAAAGCAATGCATCCACGAGCCGTCGTTACCCTCTGGTGTAAAACGTGACGAGTGAAACGTGAGGGCCATCGTCTCACTCGTCACGCCTCACGCATCACTTCTCACGTTTCACTTTCGCTGTTGCCTTTACGATTTCGGCAAAGTCGTTAGCCTTCAGTGATGCGCCGCCGACGAGTCCGCCGTCGAGATCGGGCATTGTCATGAATTCCGCGATATTAGCCGGTGTGACGCTGCCGCCATACTGCACCGGAATAGCCTGCGCGACTTCTTCGCCATACATCTCGGCAAGCGGCCCGCGAATCGACAGGGCGGCCACGCTGTTCGCGCCCGAAGCCGTCGCCGCCTTGCCGGTGCCGATGGCCCACACCGGCTCGTAGGCAATCACGATCTTCCGCGCCTGTTCGGCCGTGAGACCGGCCAGGCCCCTGCGAACCTGTGCACTGACGACCTCGGCGGTTTGGCCCGCCTCGTTCTGCTGGAGGTTTTCGCCGACAGCCATGATCGGCGTCAGGCCGTGCGCCAACGCTGCTTTCACCTTGCGATTGACCGTCTCATCCGTCTCGCCGAAGAACTGTCGCCGCTCGCTGTGGCCGATGATCACGTAGTCACACACACCCTTCAGCATCAGCGGCGAGACCTCGCCCGTGAACGCCCCCTTGTCTTCCCAGTGCATGTCCTGCGCGCCGACTTTGATCTTCGTCCCCTTCAGCGCATCGGCCACGCTGGTCAACGCCACAAATGACGGGCACACGACAACCTGCACACCCTCGACGTCCAGCAACAAACGGCGCAACTCGCGCACGAGATCGACGGCCTCAGCCACCGCCTTGTTCATCTTCCAGTTACCGGCCAGAATCGGCACGCGCATTATGGATTCCTCCGCATAAGATATACTCGACGCGGGAACAATCTGCGGTCTTGCTCACCGACCGCGTCCTCGCGGTCGATCAGGATACACGCCCGCGTGGACGCGGGCTTTGAGCGGCAAAAAGCGCAACGTGTGACCGCGCGCAGTATAGCCGGATTATACAACAAGCGACCGGCGCTTCGAGCGCCGGTCACCGTTATCGGTCGAGCCTGCAATCCAGATCGGTCATCACCAAAGCGATCCATGGCGGGATGGCAGATAGCCCTTCGGAGTTCGCCTTAGCCTGCCGGAACTCGCGGCTGGCGATGAGCGGCTCGCCTTTCTTCAAGTGGGCGCAGCCCTTTACCGCATGGGCCGGGGCAAAGTCGGGTTGTAATCCTAACGCTTTTTCCGTCGCAGCCAGCGCTTCGTCGATTCGATTCTGCAGCAACAGCGACGCCCCGATTCCCGTATAGATGAAGGGATTATCGGGCTGCTTTTCCGACAGCCACTTCAAGTGTGCGTCGGCACGGGCCGGCTCGCCGCCTGCCAGCCACGCTTCGGCAGCGAGCAGACGCAGCTCCTGTGCTTCCGGCGCGTCAGCCGGAGCCCGTTGCAAGGCGTCTTCGGCTGTCTGGGCTGCGTCGCGGAACGTGGCGCGTGCATCGCGTGGTCGAGCCTCCAAAACCAGATCGTTGGCTTTACGGAATAGCGATGCAGCATTATCACGCAACTCTTTCACTTCCGGCCCGGCCTGCGGCGGCTTAGTCGCCTCGACCGGAGGTGGATTCGTCTCGATCGGGGAGCGTGTCGCCAGCAAGATACCCACGATCACAACCACGATCAACCCGCTTAGCCCGATCCAGATCAGTGGGCTGATCGGCTTCCGCGCCGGCGCATGCACAGCGACCGTGGGCGCAGCCGGCTTCGGAGCGGCTGCGACGGTCGGCGCGGCGGGCGTCGTGAGAATGGTCGACGGCGATGAGGCCAACTTGATTCCCGACTCATCCACCGCTCGATTCAGCGCAGTCATCATTTCCTCGACCATCGGGAAACGATCGGCGCGATCCTTCGCCAGCGCCTTGAGCAAGAAGCGCTCGAAAGGTTCGGGCAGATTCGGGTTGATCGTGCGCGGCATCGGCAGCGGCGTGAAGATGTGATCGTGCACCACGGCGAACGGTGTATCGGCCTGGTACGGCACGCGCCCGACGAGCAGTTCGTAGATCACCACGCCGAGCGAGTAGATATCCGTGCGCGCGTCGAGGTCGCGCTCGGCTTTCGCCTGCTCCGGCGAGATGTACTGCGGCGTGCCCAGGATCGAATCCTGCGACAGCGTCGATTCGCCGGCCTGTGCGATGCGTGCCAGACCGAAGTCGGTCAGGAATACGTCGCCCTTCGGCGTGAGCATCACGTTGCTCGGCTTGATGTCACGGTGCAGCACGCCCTGTCCATGCGCATAGATCAGCGCCGCGCCGACCGAGTGAACCACCTTCAGCATCTCGTCGATCGACAGCGGGCCGTGCCCCAGGCGCGCCTTCAGCGTCTCGCCCTCGATGTAACGCATGACGAGATAGGGCTGCCCGTTGTGATCGCTGAAGTCGTACACCGGAACAATGTTGGGGTGCTCGAGTTTGGCGACGACGCGGGCTTCGCGCTGGAAACGACCGAGGAAGCTAGGGTCTTCTTTGAAGGCCGGGTGCAGCACTTTGATGGCGACGTAGCGATCGAGCGCGGCGTGGTACGCCTTGAAAACCGTCGCCATACCGCCGCTGCCCAACTGTTCGGTAATGCGATACGGGCCAACCGTTTCACCGACGATGAACGACATACGCCTTCCTTTCTTCCCCCGCTGCGGGCATTATATACTGCCTGGCGTGAAGCGGACAATAGGACAATGTTAGCCGAGTGTAAACTCACAATCGGAAAACCCAAGCGGCTGACAGGGTTGCCGCCGCTCAGAGTGGGCAGACACAGCCGGTTGACTAACCTAGTAAACCATGCTAGGCTTGCGCCATGAAAAAAACCGGCTTCAAGCGCAAGGGACTACAAACGCTCGACCTAAAAGACTTTGGACAGCGCCTGCGATCAGAGCGAATATCGGCCGGCTTATCCTTGACCGCGCTGTCCGAGAAGTTGAAGGCAACAAAGGGTTACCTGTCGCGCCTGGAGAGCGGCCAGGCTATACCTGCCGCGAAAATGGTCGAACGCATCGCGAAGATTCTTCACATTGACCCCGATCCGCTGCATATCCTTGCAGGGTATCTTCCCGCCGATGTGGAACAGATATTGTATGAGCATCCTTTGAAAGCGCCTGCCATTCTCCGCGAGACCTTCGGCGAGTACGACTCCACGCATAGCAACAGACGAGAGAGCAAAACCGGCACGCAGAATGCCAAATCCGCAAGGCTAGGCCCTTATGAGACGATATGCGCCGACTGCCTCGACTGGCTCGATCAACGCGCGCCGAATAGCATTCAGGCTGTGGTTACCGATCCGCCGTATGGACTCAAGGAGTACACGCTGGCAGAGAAAGAAAAACTTCGCGGTGGACGGGGTGGCGTCTGGCGAATCCCGCCGTCCTTTGATGGACACACACGGAATCCCTTACCGCGATTTACCGTTCTTACGGATAGCGACAAAGCCAACCTGAGGCATTTCATTGCAAAGTGGGCCCAAAAGGTCATTCGGGTGCTTGTGCCCGGCGGGCACATCTTTATTGCGACTAATCCACTTGTATCACACCTCGTCTACGTGGCTCTGGAAGAGGCAGGGTTCGAGAAGCGCGGCGAGATCATCCGGCTCGTGCAAACTCTGCGGGGTGGTGACAGGCCCAAGAATGCTCACACAGAGTTCGACATGGTAACGGTGATGCCCCGATCGAGCTGGGAACCCTGGGGACTCTTCAGAAAGCCATGCGAGGGCCGGGTGCAGGATAACCTTCGCAAGTGGAAGACCGGCGGCTTACGCCGCCTCTCGGCAGAGCAGCCCTTCAGCGACGTGATTAAGAGCGCGCCCACGCGCAGCCTTGAGCGCGAGATTGCACCACACCCGTCGCTAAAGCCCCAAGCCTTCATGCGCCAGATCGTTCGCGCGGCCCTCCCACTGGGCCAGGGTATTGTGCTTGATCCCTTCATGGGCGGAGGCTCAACGATTGCTGCGGCCGCCGCTCTCGGCTATCAGAGTACCGGCATCGAATCCGACCCGGAGTTCTACCGAATAGCCGTTCAGGCCATCCCCCAGCTTGCCGCTCTGATCCTCAATGAGAACGGCAACGGTATTGCGCTTGAACGATCAGAGACGGGTACGGTTCAGCAAAGACTGTTCGACGTGTAGCCCCAACAAGCATCATTCTTCTGCCAGTGTCAAACGGTGCTTCCCCACACCCACGCCCGGCAGTCTATAGAGGAAATTACCGCGTAGTTTTGCAACACCAGCAGCAGTGATGGAAGCTGTCGGTGTTCGTCGCGAAGCGCCCTTGCGACCGGAGAATGATCAATCCGATTTCGCGAGTCGCGCGCACAGTATCTCAACGAATGTAAGCGGCACACTCTCACTCCCAGCCTGTTCGCCCACCCTATACCGGAAGATCATTAGCCACACGTCCTCAGGATTATGGCCCTGCCAGCCGCCTTGGTGGATCGAAGCCTTCACCTCGATGCCCTCGTCACCCTTCAAAACGAAGTTTGACGTGTAGTGCCCCTTCAGTAGCAGGTCTGGGTGGCCGCCGATTTTGAGATTCACTTCGAGGGTCTTTGCTGCCCGCGCTATGTTCTTCACCAAAAACTCCGAGACGATGCCGGATAATGAGTTCCCTAACAGCAGTTGCTCAAGTGGGTGAAACCCACTGCCTTCCAAGAAGTCGTTAAGTCCATGAAAGAGGCGATAGGTCTCCGCGACAGCCCGCGCAACTTCATCGACGGTAAGCCCATAGGGTAAGATCACCTTTGGGCTGATATACTTGGGGTCCAATTTGACCGGGCGATCCCTCTCACGTGTCTCCTTCTTTCCAGGCGTTTAGCATTCTGCGTATTCGTTCAACGTGCGTCGCGGCCCAATAAATGCGCCCACACTCTGGGCAGCGGCGAAATTCATCCTGCGTCTGGAACACGTAGGGCGGCACGCGCCCCTCTACGTCCGCCTTGTCGATCGACTCCAGCCGCCCATTGCATACCGGGCAGCGCGTGAACCGGCCCGCGAGCGGTGGGCCAACGGCCGCCTGCACTTGCTCGATCTGCGCCGCCAGGTCTTGCGACTCGATCCAGATTGCTCGCACGCCGCGCTGGCGCGACAAAGCCCAATCGCGCGTCAGCAGAATACGATTCTCCGCCTGCGCGATCCGCAGCAGGGCGAGGTCCCTGGCCGAGTTGTCGTAGCGTGTGTCGTAACCCAGCAGGCGCAGCCACTTCGCCAATCGCCCCAGCATCACATCCGCAATCAGGCGTGGGGCGTTGCTTTGCTCATCGCTCATTGCTCTGGTATCATCTTATGGTGCGTGATCTGCACGAGGCACGCCATACGCAATTGGCATGGACACCTGGCTGCTTCCCTTCGCCTACCTGCTCCCGCTCGGCCTGCTACTTGTCGCGTGGAGCCTTGCGCCGCCGACCCGCTGGCGCGAGGCCGTACCCGCCGCTATTGTCACGATCATCGCCAGCGCCGTCGCCTACTACGGATTCGGATTCGCACTCCAGTTTGGCGGCGTGGGCCTGAGCAGCGCGGCGCCAGCGGGTCTGCGCGGCCTCGACAGGGCATGGTCGCCTTTCGCATCGGGCACAGGGCGATGGTCGCTCTTCGGGCTTGAAGGCTTCTTCTTCGACGCGCAAGGTTCCCCGGCCAGCCTGGTGCTTGTCGAGACACTTGCGCTGCATCGCCTGCCGCTAGCGATCACGACTGGCCTGATCCCCATCGTCACGCTCACCGAGCGTGCCGATCGCGTGGCGCGCATTGCCTCCATGGGGATTGGCTGACCGCATCGGGGTGATAGCCGCATTCGGCATGGCGGGCGCATGGGACGTGTTGGCTATCGGCCTCTTCGCCGATGGCGCATTCGGGAAAGGCTGGAACGGCGCCGCGCTCGCGAGCGGCGTGCGGGGCTTGCTGGCGAACGACCCCGGCCAATTCAGCGCACAGGCCGCCGCACTCTTCGCACTCGCCCTCTTCGCGAGCATCGTCTCCGCCGTGACGTTGTTCCCACTCTCGCTCATCACGAAAGCTCGCGGGAGACCCGCCGATTGAACCGCAACCCCGCACACAGCGCGCGGGGCAAGCGGACGCCAAGGTTTTCAAGGGCTTTGCGCTCGCCGGCCCCGCGTCTTTTTGCGAGGTCGCCTCTTCGGATAGTCTCCCTCTTCAGTGTTGGCAAGCAAACCGGCCTTGTTTCTCACCGCTGAGAACGCGGAGAGCGCCGAGCGACTCAAGAATCTCTGCGATCTCTGCGTGCTCTGCGGTAAGACCAACACTCTGGGGGGAGACTACCCGTCTTCGCGGTGAAGAATTTCCCGCCAGGCTTGGGTGAGCCAGAAATCTTCAGCCCGATCGCGCCTCGGCCAGATCGGCCAGCAGTTCGCGCACCTCGGAATCGCTCACCTGCTTGAAGTTCTCGTAGAAACCGCCGACCGAGTCGAAGAAGCCCGGCGCGAGCACGTGCACGATACGATCGGCCAGCTGCTCCAGGCGTGGGATCGATTCGCCGGCCATGACCGGCGCGGCGGCAATCAACGACTTCGCCTTCTGCGTGCGCAGCGATTGCAGTGCCGCGCATATCGTCGCGCCGGTGGCGACGCCGTCGTCGACCACGAGGGCCACCCGATCGCGCACGGCGAGCGGGCGACGCTGCCCCCGATACAGCGCGGCGCGGCGCTCGAGCTCGTGCTGCGCCTGCTGGGTGACGCGATCGATGTAGTTGCGCGGCACACCCAGGTAATCGATCAGCCGTTCGTCGAGCGTGCGGCTGCCGTCTTCGGCCAGTGCGCCGATTGCCAGCTCTTCGTTATGCGGCGCGCCGAGTTTACGCGAGAGTGCAACATCCAGCGCCGCATGCAGCGCGAGTGCCACTGCATAGGCTACGACAACGCCGCCGCGCGGGATTCCCAGAACCAAGAGATTCGGCGTCCCGCGCAGGTCGGCCAACCTGGCGGCCAGTTGCTGCCCGGCATCAACTCGATCGACGAAGCGCATATCCCGCCTCACGAGGGCATCAATCGCCGCGTGCAGAACAGCGCCGGGTCTCACCGCAGAGCGCGCAGACGCCAGAGGCGCGCAGAGCGATTCGAACATCTCCGCGATCTCTGCGTTCTTTGCGGTGAATCCTGTGTGCCATCCTTCACCGCGCCAGAGGGAGGCGGGCCAGCGACGTGTACACCGATCCCCCCGACCCAAGCTCACTCTGGAAGAGCACGATCTCATCGGCGTGCACGTGTCCCAGCAGACCCACCTTCATGTGTTTCACCACCTCGCCCAACCGATGCAGGTCTCCCGGCTTCACGTCGCGCGCCGTGCGGCCCAGCGTGAGATGTGGCTGAAAGGTGCGCGATTCGGTCGGATAGCCGAGGGGAGCCGTCGCCGCCTCGATTGCGCGTTCTAAGGCGTGCAGTGCGCCGGTCGGTTCGTCCACACCGACCCAGATCACACGGGGCCGGATGGAATCGGGGAAGCATCCGGCATTCATGACATCGAACGGGAACACCCGGATACCGCCGATGGCACGTCGCAACGCCAAGGTGATCGTATCCAGTTGAGCGACGGGAACCTGGCCGAGGAACTTGAGCGTGAGATGAACGTTATCCGGCTTCACCCAGCGCACACTGCCCGACGGCGCTTGCTGGCTGAGGCGCGCTTGCACATCGGCCAGGGCGTCGCGCGTGACCTTGGGCAGCTCGATGGCGATGAAGGCGCGGATCGCATTCATGACGTGGATGAGAACTCGGTTGGAATGGCGCCGGGCCGCTCGGGCGAGACAGGCGGCCGGCCGATGTGCTCCAACATCAGCCTGTCGAAATCGTCACCGCGATCGTCGATCAACTGGTGGCCTGCGTCGGGCCAGGCGACCAGCCGCGCATCCGGAATCAGTTGAGCCGCCTGGCGTCCCTGCGCCGGGGGGACGACCATGTCGCGCTCGCCCACCACCACGAGCGTCGGCACACGCAGATCGGCCAGCCGGGATTCCAGGTTGGAACTGACCACCGTGCGCAGCGCGCCGACGGCAGCATTGACCGTCGTCGCGCGCAGGTCTTGCTGATTGCGACGGCGCACCGGGTCGCGCGCCAGTCCCGGCGCGGCGATCAGCCGCATATCGCCCAGCATCGAGAAGAAGGCCTGTTTGCGCATCCAACTGAACAAGCGCCGCGCCAGCGGCGACCGGAGCAGCAAATGGAGCGATAAACTGAGCTCGCCGTTCACCACCGGGCAGGCGACGATCAACGAGCGCACCTGGCGGGTCAGGGCCAAACTGAGCGCGATCGTGCCGCCCAGCGAATGACCGACCAGCACGGGCCGCGCAATGCTCATCTGATCGCAAAACGCGCCCACCGTCGCCGTAAAACGCTCCAGCGTGTACCAGCCGTTGGCCGGTTTATCCGACTCGCCGAAGCCGATCAGGTCGATGGCCCAGGCCTGGTAGCCTACGCGCGCCAGGCGGCTCATGCTGCGCGCCCACATCCGCCACGACGAAGCCCAACCGTGAATCAACAGCACAGCCGGACCCTGGCCCACTGTCTGATAGTGAAGACGGAGACCGTCGATTGAGACCTGCGGCATAGGGTTCGTGGGTATTATAGCATAGCCTCGCCGGGCCTGAGAGGCTGTCTGAGTCTGAAAACCTCAAAATATGGCGGCTCTGCCCACCGCGTCCTCGCGGCTGCTTGCGCTCCGCGCGCTGTTCGCGGAGTGGACGCCCGCGAGACGCGGGCTTCGCGCAACTTTTCAGACAGGGCCTGACCCTGCACCCGATTGAACCTTAAAACCCAGTCCAGTGTATACTACGCAGCGCCAATTTGATCAAGGAGAGGATCATGAGTTCCGTTCAGGCAATTGGGCAGAAGTTGATCGACAACATCGAGAAAGTGATCGTCGGTAAACACGACACGGTCGCGTTGGCGACCATCGGCCTGTTATGCCAGGGCCACCTGTTAATCGAAGACGTGCCCGGCGTGGGCAAAACAATGCTGGCGAAGACCATCGCCAAATCGATCGGCTGTGTCTTCCGGCGGATTCAGTTTACACCCGATATGCTGCCCAGCGACGTGACCGGCGTGCGCATCTTCGATCAGAAGACGCGCGAATTTGTTTTTCAGCCCGGCCCGATTATGGCCCAGATCATCCTGGCCGACGAAATCAACCGCGCCACCCCCAAGACGCAATCGGCGCTGCTGGAGGCGATGGAGGAGCGGCAGGTGACGATCGATGGCGAGACGCACTACCTGGAGCCGCCGTTTATGGTCATCGCCACGCAGAATCCGATCGAGTACGAAGGCACTTTCCCCCTGCCCGAAGCGCAACGCGACCGCTTCTTGCTCCGCATTCGCATCGGTTATCCCGACCCCCAATCCGAAGTTTCCATCCTCGACGATCAGCGCACGCGGCATCCGCTCGACACGATCGGCCAGGTCATCGGTGTGGACGAGCTGCTCGCGGCGCAGACCGGCGTGCGCGAGGTGTACGTCGACGATCTGGTCAAGCGGTACATCGTCGATCTGGTCAACCAGACGCGCCGCCATGACGACGTGTATCTGGGTGCAAGCCCGCGCGGATCGTTGACGCTGCATCGCGGGGCGCAGGCGCGCGCCGCGATGGAAGGCCGGGCCTACGCGATTCCCGACGATGTGAAGTACCTCGCGCCGTTCGCGCTGGCGCACCGGCTGATCGTCAGCCCATCGGCGCGCATCAAGGACGTCACCGCCGAAAGCCTGCTGCGTGATTTGCTCGCCAGGGTCGCCGTGCCCGGCGGCGTCGTCAAGTCGCACTGAGAGCCTGTCTGAAAAGGCGGGGGCACCGGCTTCAGCCGGTCAAAATGCCGACTAACCCCACTCCGCTTCGCTGCGGGGGCAAGTGAGTCGGCGATCCGGCTGCAATCCTCCTGCTTTTCAGACAGGCTCTGAGAGGAATCAGGTCCCCAAAATATGACTCGCCTGCGAGCCGTCATCATTGTGAGTCTCGTGATGCTCGTCTTCGGGCTGGCGACCGGCCGGACGATGTTCTATAACGTCTTCTTCCTCATCGCCGCCGTGATCGCCCTGTCGTACGGCTGGGCGTGGAGCGGCGCGAACTGGCTGCGCATCACGCGCCAGACGCGCTCGCGCCGTGCCCAGGTCGGCCGTCCGATTGACGAGACCTTCCGCCTGCGCAACACGGGGCCGCTGCCGAAGCTATGGCTGGAAGTGATCGACGCGTCCGATCTGCCCGGCCATCGCGCCAGTCACGTCGCCAACAACATCCCGCCCAATGTCGAGTATGCCTGGTCGGTGCGGACGTACTGCCTGGAACGCGGGCGTTACCGGCTCGGCCCGATCACACTGGTCAGCACGGACCCGTTCGGGCTGTTCACCATCCGCCGACCGCTGGCACACACGACGAACGTCGTCGTCTATCCGGCGACGTTCCATTTGAAGTCGTTCCCGATGCCGGTCGGCACACTGCCCGGCGGCGACGCGCTGCGCCGGCGCACGCACCAGATCACGGCCAATGCCGCCGGCATCCGCGAATACTACCCCGGCGACGGCTTCAATCGCATCCACTGGCCCTCCACCGCGCGCAAGGGCCGCCTGCTGGTCAAAGAGTTCGAACTCGATCCGATGTCCGATGTGTGGGTCTTCCTCGACATGGCGGCGAACGTTCACTTCGGCGACCGACACATCGATCCGAGCAAGGTGGTTGACGAAACCGGTGGGCGTCGCCCGCCCAAGTTCGAACTGCCGGACAGCACTGAGGAATATTGCATCTCGGTCGCGGCATCGGTCGCCCAATACTTCCTGCGCACCGATCAGTCGCTGGGCCTGGTCGCCGTCGGCCAGATTTGGGAGGTCGTGCAGGCCGATCGTGGCGAGCGGCAGACGTTGAAGATACTGGAAACGCTGTCGGTGCTGCGCGCCGAGGGCAACATCCCACTCCACGAAATTCTGTACCGCGAGACAACCGGACTGGCGCGCGGATCGACGGTGATTATTGTGACGCCGTCGACCAACCCGCGCTGGGCGCGCACGGTGCGCCATCTCACCAGTACCGGGCTGCGCGTGGTGGCGATCATTATCGATTCGGAGAGCTTCGGCGGCAAGGCGGGAACCGCGCAGGTAGTGGCGGAGCTCGAAGTCGCCGGTATCACGCCCATCGTCATCCGGCGCGGATCGAACTGGGCCGAACAGTTCGAACGCGTGCAGACGAAGATACCGGCGTTCGGGATGTAACCTCTCTATCCCCCTCCTGATGGTCTCCCCCTTCAGTGTTGGCGGGTCGATCGGCCCCCCTTTCTCACCGGAGCTCTCTCGGAAAGTCCGAGAGGCCGTTTTCTCGTTTGGATCGGCTACCC
>DATBWU010000290.1:0-24763 GCA_036514635.1 Anaerolineae bacterium
TAAATCGTCGGGCGACGAGGGCGAAGGGCGATGAATCGCCCTCCAGCCTGCTTCAGCAGGCTTCGTTTTTCAGCCCGGTGATGAATCACCGGGCGCTGCCTGCGAATTGCCGAATGCTCTCGTAAAACGTACGGCGTGATACGTTTTACCCTTTACGTTTCATTTGAGTATCCCACGTCGTCTCAGGACAGACAACACCAACTCTTCAAACGGCAGCGAGGTCTCAATCGGCACATAGTTGATCGCGCGTGCGGCGCAGAATTGCTGCCACTCGCCCTGCCACGCTTGCGCACGCGCGCGATAGCGGGACAACAGATCGAAGTCGGCGGTGATCTCAACGCTGGCGCTCGTTTCGCTGTCTTCCAGTTTCAGATCGCCTTCGAATTCGGGATCGAGTTCCTGAGGAGCCAGAATGTGCAGGACGGTCACTTCGTAGCGATTCCCGGCCAGGCGTTGAATGCCATCACGCCAGCCATCGTCCATCAAGTCGCTGATGACGACGAGCGGGCCGGCACGCCGAACGCGGGCGGCGTAGTGCGCCAGTGCCTGCACGGGCGATGCCTGTCCGCCGGGCTGAAGGGCGGCCAGCCAATCGAACCACGCCAGCGCTTGCTTCTTGCCGCGATGAGGAGGGAAGACCTCACCCCCAACCCCTCTCCCTGAAGGAGAGGGGAATGCACCGCCAACCGCCCCGCCGACCAAACGATCCATTCCGACCAAGGCCACGTAACCCAATGCCGCCGCCACACGCCGAGCATAAGTCCACTTGGATGGCTGGCCCCAGTCCATGCTCTGGCTGGCATCGACGAGGACATGGATGGTAGCATCTTCCTCTTCGACGAACAGGCGCAGAAACAACCGCTCGAGCCGCGCGTAAGCATTCCAGTCGATCTGGCGGAAATCGTCGCCGGGCGCGTACTCGCGGAAATCGGCAAATTCGACGCTGCCGCCGCGCCGGGGGCTGCGCCGCTCGCCCTTGAACGTCCCGACGCGCATACGGCGGCTCGCCAGCGTCAGGCGATCGAGCGTGGAAAGGAATGAGGTGGAAAGAAGCGGATCGGTCATTGATGAGTGACGAGTGAAACGTGATGAGTAAAACGTAATTACGCTTTACGTTTCAGGCTTTCTCCAACACCTGCTCTACAATGTCGGCCACGATCCGATCCGGTGTAATCCCTTCCGCCTGCGCCTCGAAGTTGAGGATGAGCCGGTGGCGCAGCGCCGGCAGCACGGCCTGAACCAGATCATCGATCGCGACGTTGTATCGACCATCCAGCAGCGCAATGATCTTGCCCGCCAGAATCAGCGCCTGCATACCGCGCGGGCTGGAGCCCCAACTGACGTAACGTTTGACCCCGTCTAGCGCGGCCTCGTCCTGCGGCTGCGTGGCGCGCACGAGCCGCGCGGCGGCCTCGGTCACGTGCGGCGCGATCGGCACGCCGCGCGCCAGTTGCTGCATCGCCACGACTGTCGATCCGTCCGCGACGAGTTGCGGCTGCGGTGTCTCTTGACCTGTCGTGCGATCGGCAATCGTCACCAGCTCAGCGACGCTCGGATAGGCGACGTTCAACTTGAAGAAGAAGCGATCGAGCTGCGCTTCGGGCAACGGGTACGTGCCTTCCATCTCCAACGGGTTCTGCGTCGCCAGGACGAAGAACGGTTCGTCCATGCGATGCGTGACCTTGGCGACGGTGACGCTGTGCTCTTGCATCACTTCCAGCATCGCGCTCTGCGTCTTGGGCGTGGCGCGGTTGATCTCGTCCGCCAAAACCAGATTGGAAAAGACCGGCCCCGGCTCGAACTGGAAGCGCCGCCGGCCGCCTTCGTCTTCGATCAGGATGTTCGTGCCGACGATGTCGGCGGGCATCAGGTCGGGCGTGAATTGAATGCGGCTGAACTTGCAGTCGAGCACCTGCGCCAGCGTGCGCACCAGCATCGTCTTGCCGAGGCCGGGCACGCCTTCCAATAGCGCATTGCCGCCGGCCAGCAGCGTGATCAGCGTCTGCCGCACAATGTCCTTCTGGCCGACGATCATCTTGCCCACCTCGCGCTCGATGGCATGGGCAATGTCCGTGAACCGTTCGGGTGTGATGACCGATTGCGTCATAGCATGTTCCTTGAAGTATAAAACGTGAAACGTAAAGCGTATTACGTTTTACTTATCACGTTTTATCCACTATGGCTCCAACTGGCTGAAGTACTCTTTCACGTAATCCTGCAACCCGACCGGGATGTAGGCGCGCTCCATCGCCTGCCCGGCGATCTGAAGATACTGCTGAAAGACCTGGCTGTATGGGACGAGCGCGGGGTTGTCTGCGCCGGGCTGCGGCGACTGGCCCTGGTTCGTCGTCTCCTGGCCTTCCTGCCCCTCCTGCCCACCGACGAATTCCTCTTGCCCCTGACCGGTGACGAACGGCGAATACACCGTATCGAGATCGCCTGTGTTGAATGGCTTGTTGGGGTCGGTCGGTGTGTCGGCAGTGCCCGTGCGATTTGCGGGCGGTAGCGTGTCGGCCTGCGTTCCTCCACCTCCACCCGCCTGATTACCTTGGCCCTGGCCCCTGCCCTGTCCTTGATTCTGTCCCTGGCCTTGCCCCTGACCTCGACCTTGCCCTTGCCCCTGGGCCTGGCCCTCACGACCCGATGCCTGAGCCACTGCGCGCTGGCTCGACTCAGCCTGGTTCAACGCGCGGGCCAGCGCTTGCTGAAGCGCCTGCCGGTCCCCCGATTCGCGCATCGCCTGCGCGGCTCGGGCGGCGGCACGCTGCGCCTCCGATCCGGTCGCGCCCTCGCGCGCCGCCTGCGCCATCGCCGACAGCGCGCTCGCCAGATCGGGATTACTGCCGGCCGCCTGCGCCGCCGCTCGCTCCAATGCGCCCGCCAGCGCCTCGCGTTGCTCAGGCGACAGGCGCTCCATTTCCGACGCCAGTTGCTCCAATAGCTTCGCGGCTTCGGCGGAATCTTTAGGCATCTCTTCGGCCCCGGCGAGTTGCGCCAGTTGCCGGGCCAGCGCCTCCAGCGCGGCGGCCTCGGTCAGCGCGGCGGGATCGAGCCGGGAGCGCAACTGCTCCTGGAACTCGGCCAGATCGGCCAGCGCCTGCTTGGCATCGCCCGGATTCGATTTGAGTTTCTCGATCATCCGGCGCATCTCGCGCAAGAGTTCGGCCTTATCTTCCGGGTTGAGCGCCTGATCCTGTTCTACCGTTTGCGCCAGTTTTTCGAGTTTCTCGGCTTCGGCCTTTGCGGCTTGCGACACCTGGGCGCGCTCGGCGACGATGGCATCCATCGGATTCGGCAGCGCGAGCAAGAGCAGGCCGGCCAGCAGCGCTGCACCGGCACGCAACAGCGGTGTCCGCTCGACTCGCACCGGAAACGCGCGGCGCGGATCGATGGACTGCGCGACGGATAGAGCATCGCCGACTTGCAGCGATACGATCTCGCGATCGAAACCGGCCGGTAGTTGGCGCTGCGGATCGGACAAGACGAGCGCAGTCGCCAGGCGATCGTGCAAGCCGAGTTCGCCGTCGGCGTGCCGCGCGGCAGTGAAGGGCCGGATCGGTCGGGCCAGGCTGAAAACGATCCAACCGATCAGAAACACGACCAGCCATCCACCGGCCACTAAGCGATAGCCATCCACCGGCCACAACCGCCCGGCGAGCAGCACCGCGACACTCGCCGCCAGCGCCGGCCAGGTCGCACGCGCCAGCCATTCCGCGCTGAAGCGCAGCCGCAGGTATCGCCCCAGCGGCCGAAGGAACGCGAGTAATCGGTTATGGGCAATCGAGTGAGTCAACATAGAGCAAATCGCTTCGTCCACGAATCGGCGCGAATCCTCACTAATCTTTACGCTCTTCGTGGATTTCAGGGAGGTGAGCAACCGAGGCATCGGATGGGCAACGGACACATGCGGTGCAGTGCTCCCGTAAACGAATCCTCGATGGGCGCGCTAGTGCGTGGGCCGTATCTGTTTATCCGTTGCGGATTCGTTGCATCGACCTCCTTGAAACACCCATTGAGCCAACCTTTATTCGTGTTATTCGTGAAGACGGGAGCACTGCACCCGCCGAAGGCGTGTGTTCGTGGATCGATGTTCTCGGCTGCGGCGGAAGGCCGCACTATGAAATCGGCGTTGCCGTCGGCGCGGGAGTCGGTGGCAGAGGCGGCAACACCTGGATAGCGCGATTGATGATGAACGGCCCGATCGGCGCCGGGGTCGGCGTGAGAAAACCGCCGAATGCGTCACCCGAATCCGGCGGCCGGCCTTCGCGCACCAACAGTGCTACCTCCGCCACTTCCGTCTCGTAGGTATGGCCGCCCGCCGCCAGCGTGATCGAAACGATGCGGCGAGGCAGGGCATCAGGCGATATGCTCTCTAGAATGTTCGGCGAGTCGTAGGTGTACCACTCTTTGGGCGGAACCGGAACGAATGGCCGTGGCCTCTCACACGTCGTGCATGTCTCGGGATAAGCCACGAAGTCGAGGGGAACCGTCTCGGTGTTCAACCCGAGCATCCACTCGTGCGGCCGGCCCGCGACATCCTCGTAGTTCAGCTTGATCATCAGCGGGCACTCGCTGCCGAAGATGCCGCACAGATACAGGTTATCGCTTTGCACGCGAAGGGTGACGCGCACTTGCAGCCAGCCATCCGCAGGCACAGCCCGGTCGATCGACTGCGTGATGCGCGTCTCGGCATGACCCTCTCCCGTGCGCGAGAAGCGCACCAGCGTGCGCCCATCCTCGGTAACGGGCGTGACCTCTCCGCCCGATTCGTAGTCATGCTCCGATTCCGTGCTCACCTGCCACGCCGACTCCAGCGGCGCATCGAACTTGCCATTGGCGATCAGGTTGCTCGGCGTTGACAGGTTCCAGCGCAGCCAGGCCAGAATGCGCTCCGGCGACCACGGGCCGTACAGCATCAGCGCGGCCACGATCGAGCCGGCGACAAACAGGGCGACCATCGCCCACGCCCGCCTGCGCAGCCGAAAGCGCCGCACCGGCTTGACCAACTGCGTGCTCACCAGATACAGCGCGATCGTCAGCCAGGCATAAATGCCCACCGTGAGATGCCACAGCGGCCTCGGCAGGGCCAACGTAGCCGGATCATAACTGGCGCCGCTGATCAGCCACAGCACTCCAAACACCGGCCCGGAGAATCCACCCCCTATCGAAAACACGGTCGGGCTAGACGACACAGGGTTCACCAGCGCCGAGGCAATCGCGCTGAACGGGTTGAGCGCCAGGATCCAACTCGGAGGCGACTGCTGATTGATAGTCCCGACGATCCCATATACAAACACAGTGCCGAATACGAAGATCGCGAGCACGGTGTAACTCGCCAGGACGGCCGGCGTGGTTCGGCGGAACAGGGCGGAGAAGAACAGGCCGATGGTGCTGAACGTCAGCGCGAAACCCACGAGCAATAGTAACGCTTGAAGCATGTCGATCGTCGCCACGCCGCCGAACACATAGGACAGGCTGACCATCGGCACGGCCGCGATCAAGATCAGCGCCGCGTAACTGAGCGATACGGCCAGCTTGCCCAACAAGACCGACGACGAGCGCAGCGGCGTCGCCATAAGCATGTCGTAGGTCTTGCGCTCGTGCTCGCCGCTGATGGCGCCCGCCGTCAGCGAGGGCGCAATCGCGCAGATCACCACCAGCGCGATGAAGACCAGGCCGACGAACACACTCTGGCCGATGAGTGCGCCTTGCGGCACGCCGCCGCCAAAGAAACTCTGCGCGCTAAACAACGCGAGCCGATACAATCCGTAACCGGCCAACCCGAGCAGCACCAGCGTCCCGGACAGAAACAGGTAGGCGCGTGGGCCGCGCATCCGCCCGCGCAGTTCCTTGATCAAAACAGGATTGAGCGAGAGAGGTCGTTTCATGATGCGGTTCCCGGCTCTGTCAGTCGCAAGAATAAGTCTTCCAACGCATTGCTCGCCTCGTGGAAGTCTGCCACAGGCGCGCCACGCGCAACCAGATGCGCCAGCAGGGCAGCCACCTCATGATCGTCGCCGGCGAATTCGACTTCGAGCGACGTGCCCAATCGGCTGTAATCGGGAACGACGATCGGCTCGCCCGCCGCCGGCCTGCCATCGACAGCGCCCAGTGCGCCAACTGCCTGGCGCACGGCCTCTAGCGCCTGCGGCTCCTCGGCCAGAATACGGAGGCGCAACATTCGACCGGCCCGCAGCTTGTGGCGAATCTCGGCCAGCGAGCCGGAGGCGACCAGCTTCCCCTTCTCGATGATGCCGACCTGCGTCGACATTTCGGCCAGTTCGGGCAAGATGTGCGAGCTGACGATGATCGTCTTGCCCATCGCTGCCAGCTCTTTGAGCAGCTCGCGCATTTCCACCCGCGCGCGCGGATCAAGCCCCGAAGCCGGCTCGTCCAGGAGCAGGATTTGCGGATCGTGAACGAGCGCGTGCGCCAGGCATAGCCGCTGCTGCATCCCGCGCGAGAGCGCCTGCACGTTCGCGTCACGCTTATCCGACAGGTTCACCAGGTCGAGCAGCTCATCGACCATCGTCCGGCGGCGCGCGACGGGCATCTGATAACACCGCGCAAAGAAGTCCAGGTATTCCCAGACCAGCATGTCCTGATACACGCCGAAGAAGTCCGGCATGTAGCCGATCACCTGGCGCAGCGCGCGCCAGTCGTGATCGATGCGCTGGCCGTTCACCCACACCTCACCCGACGACGGCTCGAGCAGCCCGGCGAGCATGCGCAGCGTGGTGGTCTTGCCCGCGCCGTTCGGGCCGATGAAGCCAAACAGCGCGCCGCGCGGCACTTGCAGATTGAGGTGATCCACGGCCAGCACGCGGCCATACCGCCGCGTCAGATCGCGCGTTTCAATGGCGTGCACTTGCGACATTTGCTTTTCGCCCCTACTGGCCCTGCAGGTCGCCCTCGATCTCCAGATCGTACCGGATACAACCGGGCGCGTTGCCGGTGCTGGTCGCCCTCAGGCGCACTGTCCCGTCGGCCAGGATGAAGCGCGCAGGATCGGCGACCTCAGACTGTTCTTGCTCCACCCACTGGCCGTCGCGCCCGTACAATTCGATCTTCGGCAGGCCGGCGCCTGCGGTTCCGGCCTGCCAGGCCAGGCGGGTGACATTCAGATCGACCAGCGCTTCAGGCAATTGGAACTCCAGTGTCCCGCTGGCATTGAAATCGATATACACTTCGCCGCCATAGGCTCCGCACACGCCGCCGTTGCCTTGCAGGCTGACGAGCCTGACCGGTAGAGTGCCGAAAGGCAGGCGGACGCGGCCCGCCGGATATTGCGCGGTCAACGCTGCGAGTATCAGGCTGGTCTGTTGGACAGCCGAGCGAACGCCCGTCACCTGGACATCGAGTGGGCTGGCACGCATCCAGCCGATCAGCGTCGGGCGGTTCGGCGGCTGCGGTGGGCCGCTGAAACTTTGAAAAACGCCATCCAGGATTTGCTGCCGAGACTGGGCTTCACGTGAAGGGCCGGTCGGCCCGGCCTTCATGAAGGCGTCTTCCAACAGGAAGTACGGGAACGTCGAGCCCGTAGACTGAAAAGCCTGATCGACCGTCACGGTCTGGCCGGGAGCCAGGTCATCCAATCGGATGAAACGATTGCCGTACACCAGCGTGATGCTCAACAGCGCCTCACTGGTGCGGTTGACTAGCGTGCCGCGCACGCGATCGCTGTCGAGCACGAGGTTCGACTCGATGCGCCAGTCCTCCGGCACAGGCGACTCGACCTGGAATGCCTGCAGCGCTCCCTGGTTGACTTGCACGCCGCGCGCCTGGGCCGGCTCGCCTTGCACGATCTCCGCACTCGCCAAACCGATTGGGCCTGCCGGCCCCCACGGGGTAAACGGGTTGCCTTCCACAAAGACGGGCGCGACGAGAGCGCGGCCCGGAAAATTCAATGTGTACGTGTTCCGGTCTGGCGAGAAAATACCGACGAACGATTGCGCGGGCGAAGCGACGCCCCGCGTATCGAACGCGATCACCGAAATCTGGTTAATGATCACATCACCGCCGCGAAGGCTGAAACTAAACGCGAAGGCTCCGGCGGAAAACGCGAGGGTCAACACCAGGATGGTGATCCAACCCCACGCCAGTTTCCGCAGCCGGCGCAGCACCAGATAGTTGACCGGGCCGACCAGCACGATGTAAATGATCAGCAGGCCGGCCAGCCCCCGGATTGCAGGCAGTTCGAGCGCGGGGAGGTTTTGCAGCGCATAGTAGATCGAGTTGGCGCGCATGACGCGCGGCGAGACGTCGGGCGGCATGCCGGTCGGGTAGATCGATCCGGGCGTGAGCAGTTTTTCCCAGAAGCGCACCGCGCCAGCCCACGCATCAAACGGGCTGCCGGCCAGATCGAGCGCCACGTAGTTCACACGTCCCTCGCCCAGACGCCTCTCTGCAAGCAGCACCTGGCCGCTTTGCTCGATCAGGCCGCGATTGACGGCGGGCCAGGCGACGGCGAAGGGACCGGGCACACGCACGTCCTCCCCGGCAAACGCACCGAGCGCATCGAGCGCAGAAATCTCGGTCGGGTCGCCGGCAGAGAACCACGCTTTCACCAGCGCGTCGGGAAGCCCGGCCAGCGTTCGCGCTGCGCTCGCCCCGCCGCCCAGGATCAACCGCCCACCCTGCTCGACCCAGGCTTGCAGCGCGCGTCCTTGATCGGGCGTCAGACCGGTGGTGTCTGTTCCAGAAACGATTAGGGCGTCGAGCGCGCGCAGTCCCTCAGGCCGATCGGGGATATCGGCCAGCGTCATGAAGACGCGAACGACAGGGCGCGGAAATGGCTGAGTGGCAAATGGGTCGACGCCTTGCCCGCCTTCCAACGTGTTGAGCGTCAGCCCGCCCAAAACGGCAAACGCTTCCGCGCGGGGTGCAGCGATGCCGATCACGTAGTTGACGTTCCGTTCGACGGTGACGGGAACCGATTGGCTGGCGAGTTCGCGCGAGCCATCCATCAGCCGCACACGAATCGCCTGCGCGAACGAGGGAGGCAGCACGTACAGCGTCAGTTGCTTGCGTGCGCCGGTCGGCAGATCCACGGGGGCGCTGTAGGTCATCTGGCCACCGGCCTCCGTCGTGTCGGCGCGCACCTCCACTTGCAGAGGCGGGCCATCGTTCGCCAGCGTGACGTGCAGCGGCAGCCACTCGCCGAATTTGAAGTGGCCCTCGAAAAAAGCCTCGACCCGCATTGTCACCGTCGCAGGCTGCGCGACGGCGAAGCCCAGCACAATCAACACCGCGAGGATGGAAGGCAGCCGGATGGACATAGGGTTTCTTTACGGAAGAGGAATTTCGGACGGACAGGCTCTAATTATAAACGCAGGCGGGAGGAAATAGGTTCCGTGCCGAGCCGGGGGTACATTTCACTTTTGGGGCAACTTTTCGAGCCGTGTTGGAAACTCGAGTGACGTGCTATTCCGACAGCAGTTGCACTGCCGTCGCCGCAGTCCAACTGCGGCGAAAACACGAGGCTCGCCGACCGCGTCCTCGCGGTCGGCCAGGACAGATGCCCGCACGGACGCGGGCCTCGAGCGGTCTGGTGTCTGTGGGCAACCTGTTAAAAAGCGCAATCCGTGACCGCGCGCAGTATATGCGTGTTTTCCAAATGCATCATGGCAATCCTTTATTGTGCCTGGTCAACACCTCTGCGCCATCCGCCGTCACCAACACGGCGTCCTCTAAGCGCACGGCGATCTCCCCAGGGATGTAGCTGCCCGGCTCCAACATGACTACCATCCCCGGTTGAAGCAGCAGCGTGTTGTATGGCGTGAGGCGCGGCTCTTCGTGTGGTGACACGCCGACACTATGCCCCGTGTGATGCGGGTACACCGGATAACCGGCATCGGCGATGAATTGCCGCACTTTGCGATCGACCTCGTTCGCGACCGCGCCCGGCTTGATGAGCGAGATAGCATATTCCAGGGCTTGCCTCACCACGTTGTGCGTCGCCCTTTGCCGGTCGCTCGGCTCGCTCGCGTAGTATACGGCGCAACTGTCGCTCCAATAACCGTTCAGGCGAGCGCCGAGATCGACGATGAGCGAGTCGCCGGGGCGCAACTCGAAGTCGCCCGGCCATCCGCCGATGTTGTTTTCCCGACGACTCACGACGCAGTCGTTGCCCAGGGGCACACGCTGACCGGCGGCTCGTGAGATGGCACTCTGAATAACGGCCCACACGTCGATCTCGCGCTTCCCGGCCCGGGTCGCTTCCCGCGCGGCCGCGTGGCCGGCATCGGCCAGCGCAAAACATCGGCGCAGTGTTTCGATCTCGTCGGCAGTCTTCACCGCCCGCAATGGATCGAGCAAGCCGTCGATCGAGACGGCATCACTCGGCGCTAAGAAAGCAGGCAGGTGGCGTGCCTCGACGCCTAACGTACCCGCACGGGACCGGCCAACCAGGCTGCGCACAATGGCTGCAAGATGATCGGCACTGGCGATAGGCGATTCGTAAGTGTAGCCTGGGTAGTTGATGACCGGAACAGCCTGGCTGGAGAACCAGTCCATCACAATCAGTGTGAATTCCCCGCTTTCGTACCAGACCAGCGGCGGGCCGCCTGCAAACGGATTGGCACCGGTCTGGATCGGCGGTGCGAAGCCGGTCAACCACGTGACGCTCGCGGGGGCGGCGAAAAGTGCACGGTCGATGCTGCGCGAGCGAAGCAACTCGTGGGCACGGGCGCGTTGCTCAGTGTGCATGTTTGTGCCTTTCCGAGGTGATGGGGTCAGTATAACGCATTTTGGGGGGAGCCGGCTTCTAAATTGCCCCAGGCGCTTCTTATGGGGAAACTTCGACCTGCTAATCGGCCTGTTATGTGCATGATGTGCGTCACTGGAACTGCTTGTGTATAAGTTTACAATATGACATCGGAGTGAGGCGGCACAGAATTGCCCGATTTTTCGGTGGCTGGTGGCCGCCCGTAGTGCCGACTCGGACCAGCAAGGAGGGTCGATGGGTCTTCGTGTGATCGAAAAAGAAGCGATGGGGCGCTTTGTCGCCTCGCTGCAAGGCCAATACCGGGTCGCCGGCCCCCGGCCGGTCGAGGGCCAGTACATTTTCGCCGATGTGGAGTCGCCGGACAATCTACATCTGGATTATACCCAAACGGTGATCCCTCCCAAGAAGTACCTGCTGCCACAGCGTGAGGAATTGATGCATTTCCAAGTGGATGGCAGCCAGATTGAACCGATCTTCGACGGTCGGCCGACAGTGGTGCTGGGCGTGCACACGTGCGACTTGCACGCCATTCAATTGCTGGATAAGGTCTTCAGCGCCGGCTTTGCCGATCAATACTATCGGAGACGGCGGGAAAACACGCTGCTGATCAGCATCGAGTGCCTGAGACCGTGCACCAAGCATTCGTTCTGCAAGAGTATGGGCACGCTGTCGGCAACCGACACCTTCGATCTGCACCTGACCGACCTGGGCGACGTGTACGCCGTGGACATTGGGACTCAGCGGGGCGAGGCTCTGCTGGAGCAGCACGCCGAAACGCGCACGGCGGACGACGGCGACATGCAGCGCCTGAATGCCCTGCTCGCCGAGAAATGGCCGCACTTCTCGTATCGACTGGACTTCGACGTGAGCGAGCTGCCATCGCTGATGCGCGTGAGTTACAACCATCGATTGTGGGACGAGCTGGGCAAGCGCTGCCTGGCTTGCGGGTCGTGCACCAACGTCTGCCCGACGTGTTACTGCTTCAACGTTCAAGACGAAGTGGACTTCGCGCTTTCTGTGGGCAAGCGCACCCGCACGTGGGATTCCTGCCAGTTGGATGAATTCGCCACGGTGGCCGGTGGGCACGACTTTCGACCGACGCGGGCGGCGCGGCAACGCCATCGCTTCATGCGCAAGGGCCATTACCAAACCGAGGCTTACCACCTGTTGGGCTGCGTCGGTTGTGGGCGCTGTGCGCAGGCTTGCCTGGCAAACATCTCCCCGGTCGAGACATTCAATACGCTCTACCACGAGCGCGCCGGCGCTAGCAAGGAGAAGACCGAATGACCGAATTGCTCGACACGCTCGAAGCGTCGATTTACCTGCCCCAGCCGGCGCGCATCGTCGACGTGCGGCCCTTGACAGCCCTGGAAAAGCTATTCACGCTGGAATTGCCGCGCGGCCTGACGTTGAGTCACCGGCCCGGCCAGTTCGTCGAAGTCTCGGCTTTCGGCGTGGGTGAAGCACCGATCTCGATTTCCTCGTCGCCCAGCCGCAGCAATGGAACGTTCGAGTTGTGCGTGCGGCAGGCCGGCAACGTGACCGGCGTGCTGCACCGTATGGAGCCTGGGCAGGTCGTCGGGGTGCGTGGCCCGTTCGGGCACGGCTTTCCGATCGAGCAATTCCGGGGTAAGGACCTCTTGTTCGCGCCAGGCGGATTGGGGCTTGCGCCGCTGCGCTCGCTGATCAATCAGGTGCTCGACGAGCGGGGCCGGTTTGGGCGCGTGACCATCCTGTATGGGGCGAAGCATCCCTCCGAGTTGCTATTCACCGACGAGTTGGCCGAGTGGGCCAAGCGAGGCGACATCGAGGTGCGCGTCACGGTCGATCGCCCGGACGAAAACTGGAAGGGCAACGTCGGGGTGATCACCACCCTCTTCTCCAAGGTACAGGTCTATGCCCGCAACACGGTGGCGGTCACCTGCGGGCCGCCGGTGATGTATCGCTTCGTGTTGATGGAATTGCTGGGCAAAGGCATCCCCGAAGGCAACATCTGGCTGTCGCTCGAGCGGCGCATGAAGTGCGGCGTGGGCAAGTGCGGTCACTGCCAGATCAACCACGTGTACACTTGTCGATCCGGCCCGGTATTCTCGTATGCCGAGATCAAGAACACGGGTTTGTCGGAGGCACTCGCATGAGCAAGCCCCAGATCGCTTTCTTCGACTTCACCAGTTGCGAAGGCTGCCAGCTCACCGTCGTCGATTCTCTGCAAACGCATCTGGACTTGTTGGATGCTGTGGAGATCGTGCAGTTTCGCGAGGCGATGACGGACAAGCGCGACGATTACGAGATCGCCTTCATCGAAGGCTCGTGCACCCGCAAGTCCGATGAAGATCGGTTGACGCGCATCCGCGAACAGGCGAAAATCGTGGTGGCGCTCGGCGCGTGCGCGCACCTGGGCGGTGTCAACGCGCTCCGCAACAGCCGGCCGCTCGACGAAGTCACTCAGTACGTGTACGGCGATTCCGGCGATGGGACCGACGTGTACCCCTATCGCCGCCCGCGCGTGAAAGACGAGTTGTTGCACGTATCGCCGCTGGCCCAGCCCATCGACGCGATCATTCGGGTGGATGCGATCCTGCCCGGTTGCCCGATCGACCGCGAGGAGTTCGTGCGCGTCACCAAGCAGCTGCTCCTGGGCTACTTGCCGCGCCTGCCGGAATATCCGCTGTGCGTCGAGTGCAAGCTGAAAGAGAATGTCTGCCTGTTCCACCGTGGGAAGACGTGCCTGGGGCCGGTCGCGCGTGCCGGTTGCGGCGCAATCTGCCCGACCTACGGCGACGGCTGCGAAGGTTGCCGGGGGATCATCGCCAAGCCCAACGTGGACGGAATGCACAGCGTGCTGCAAGAGGCCGGCCTGAGCGTGGATGACATTCAGGATCACTTCACGCTCTTCGGCACCTATCAGATAGACAAAGGACGATCGGCGAAGGGCGGATGACGAAGGCGTTCGCTCTTCCTCATTCCCACAGGACTGGCTCTCGCGACTTTAGCGGGAAGTGAACCGCGAAGGCGCGAAGGGCGCCAAGTTTTGTCACTACTTTGCGCTCTTGGTGTCTTTGCGGTGAGATTTTTCCCGCTAAACCCGGAAGAGCCGCAGGACTCTAGCGATGACAACACGACAAATTGACCCGGCCACTAGCGTGGCAGTTGACGTTCATTACCTGACCCGCGTCGAAGGGCATGGCAACATCGTCGTCGATGTCCAGCGCGGCGAGCTGAAGCGCTGCGAATTACAGATCGTCGAGACGCCGCGCTTCTTCGAGGCGATGCTGCGCGGGCGGCCTTACGGCGAAGCGCCGCACATCTCCTCACGCATCTGCGGCATCTGCTCGGTCGGCCACCAGACGACCTCGCTGCAAGCGCTCGAAGCTGCGCTCGGCGTGCAACTCTCCGAGCAGGCTCGGCTGCTGCGCAAGCTGATCTTCCACGGCGAGATACTGGACAGCCATGTCTTGCACGTATACATGCTCGTCGCGCCCGACTTTTTCGGCGCGGGCAGTGTGCTGCCCCTCGCCGCCAGCCACCCGCAGGTGGTGCTGCGCGCGCTGCGCATGAAGAAGGCGGCGGGCGACCTGTGCGCCGCGATCGGCGGGCGGCACACGCACCCCATCGCGATGTGCGTCGGCGGCTTCACACACCTGCCCGCGCAGGCTGATCTGGAGAAGCTGCGCGCCCGCCTGGACGCGATGCGCGCCGACGTAGATGCGACCGTCGAACTATTCCAGTCACTCACCCTGCCGGACTTCGAGCGCGACACCGAGTACATCGCGCTGCGCCAGCCCGACGAGTACGCCTTCATCGGCGGGACGATCACCTCCACCGACGGTCGCCAGCTACCGATCACCGATTACCGCGAAGTGACGAACGAATACCTGAATCCGCACTCGACGGCCAAGCACGCGCGCCATCAGCGGGATGCCTACATGGTCGGCGCGCTGGCGCGCTTCAACGTCAACCACGATCGGCTGCACCCGCGTGCGCAGGCTGCCGCTACAGCGCTAGGGCTGAAACCGACCTGCACCAACCCGTACATGAACTCGATCGCGCAGGTCATCGAGATCGTGCATTGCGTGGAAGATGCAATCGCGAAACTGGATGCGCTGCTCGCACGCGGCATCCAGCCGGAGACGCTGCCGGCGATCGAGGTTCGGGCGTGCGAAGGTGTCGGCGCGTGCGAAGTGCCGCGCGGCACGTTGTATCACCACTATCGCATCGGCGATGATGGGCGGATCGCGGGCGCGAACTGCATCATCCCCACCGGGCAGAACCTGGCGAACATCGAGGCCGACATGCGCGCGCTCGTGCCGAGTATCCTGGATCGAGCGCAGGACGAGATTCGGCTGGCGCTGGAGATGCTGGTGCGGGCTTACGATCCGTGCATCTCGTGTGCGACGCACATGCTCGACGTGCAGTTCGAGTAACACGTATAACGTTTTACGCTTCACGTTTTAGCAGGCGACGATGGCTACAGCAGAGACACTCGTTCTCGGTCTAGGCAACCCGCTGCGCGGCGATGATGGTGTCGGCCCGGCCATCGCCGCGTGGCTCCAAAAACACGGCGCGCCGCCCGGCGTGGACGTGGTAGACGATGGCGCGGCGGGTATCGACCTGGTCTCGACGTGGGCGGGCTATCGCCGGGTCTTCATCGTCGACGCGGCCAACATGGCGCGCGCGCCCGGCGAATGGGTGCGCTTCACGCCCGACACGGCTCGCCTGGAGAACGGCGAGTCATCCGGCATGACCTTGCACAACGCCGGCCTGGCCGATGCACTGGCGCTGGGTGCAACGCTCGGCCTGCTGCCCGAACACGTGGTGATCTACGGCGTGCAGCCGGCCCGGCTCGACTGGTCGCCTGAACTGAGTGCCGAGGTGCAGGCGGCTGTGCCGGCCGTGGGCTACGCTCTTCTGCAGGACATTGGGGGTCAACATGGCAAAGATTCTGATCATTGACGACGATCCCGACATCGTGCTGGCGACGCGCCTGTGTCTGGAGAGCGCCGGCCACCAGATATTCGAGGCAAACAACGGCGAAAAGGGCCTGCACCTGGTGGAGGAGATCAAGCCGGACTTGATCATCCTCGACGTGATGATGGATACTGCGACCGAGGGCTTTCAAGTGTCGCTCAAGCTGCGCAGCCCGGAGCCAGCTTCCCCACTGGCGGCCTACCGCCAAATCCCGATCTTGATGCTCACCGCGCTGCACAGCACCACCGATCTGCGCTTCGCGCCCGATCAGGATTACCTGCCCGTGGACGCCTTCATCGACAAGCCAATCGACCCGGACGCTCTGATCAAGAAGGTGAATGAGCTCTTAGAGACTGTCTGAAACCTCACCACCACGCCCCCGCCCAGCGCGCCCCCGCTGCTTCGCAGCGGACAGGGCGTGTCCGACGCTTCGCGTCGGGGGCGCGCCAGGCGAGACTCCACCCCCTGAAGGGGGCAAGCGACACAAAGAAACACCAAGAAAACTTGGAGAGACTTGGTGTCTTGGTGACTTGGTGGTTATCATAGCGGCCTTTTCAGACAGGCTCTCAGAAAACGTGCAGATGACGACTCACCACAGCGCGCCGAGAGACACCGAGCTGATCAAAAACAGCGCCCGCCTCATCCGTATGCGCTGGCTGGCCGGGCTTGCGATTTTGATCGCCACGCCGATCGGCGCGCACGTCCTCGGCGCATCGCTGCCTGAGCCGGCTCTGTACGCATTAGGCGCGATCATCCTCGCCTGCAACGGGCTGATGTGGTGGGCCTCGCGCCGCGACGGCACACTCTGGCCCAGCCGGGTCGCCATAGGCCAGGTCGCCTTCGACTGGCTGGCACTGGCAATTTTCGTCCACCTGACCGGCGGCATCGAAAGCCCCGCCATCGCCTTCTTCCTGTTCCACATTCTGCTGGCCTCGATCTTGCTGCCGGGTCGCGTCGCCTATCTGTACGCCGCCCTGGTGATCGGCGTGGTCGGCGGGATAGCCGGGTTGGAAGCGATCGGCCGGCTCGCCCACTACCGCGTGCTGCCCTTCCTGCCGCCCGATCTGCATCGCCAGCCCCTCTTCATCGCCAGCATGTTGAGCTTCTTCGGCATCACCGTGCTGGTCACCGTGAGCCTGGTCACATCCCTGGTGAACGATGTGCGCGATCGCGAACGGCGACTCGCGACGTTGTACCAGACCATTGAGGTTCTGCCGAGCAGCCTGGATTTGTCGTGGGTGCTCGATCAGATCGTCCAGAGCGTCACGCATGCCTTACGCGCGAAGGCCGCGTCCATTCGGCTGCTCGATTCCACCGGAGATCGGTTGAAGATCGCGGCCGCATACGGGCTGAGCCAGAAATATCTCAACAAAGGCCCCGTCGAGATCGCGCGCAGCCCAATCGATCAGGAAGCGCTGCATGGCCGGCCGATCATCATCGAGGAGACGACGCAGGACAAACGTTTCCAGTATCCCTCGGAGATCGTGGCGGAAGGCATTCACTCGATTCTGTGCGCGGCGCTGATCGGCCGGCGAGGGCTACTGGGCGTCCTGCGGGTGTACGGCTGGCGACCGGGGTTCTTCAATGAGAAGGATGCCGAGTTTGTAGCCGCCGTCGCCCGCCAGGGCGCGATGGCGATCGAAAACGCGATGGCTTACGGCGAGTTGCGGCGCACCGACGAGACGAAGTCTCAGTTCGTGCGCGCCGTGACGCACGAGTTGCGCTCGCCGGTGGTGGGAGCGCAGAGCCTGTTGCGCACCGTGACGCGCGACCTGGCCGGCGGCCTGAACGATTTGCAGCGCGACGTGCTGCGCCGTCTGTCGGATCGGCTCGACGCGCTGAAGCTGCTGATCGACGACCTGCTCGATCTGGCCGCCGGCAAGGTCGAGGGCCTGCAAGGTGAACTGACACCGGTCTCGCTCGAAGCGATCGTGCTGGCTGTCTTGGAACGGTTATCGAGCCAGGCGGAAGAGAAAAAGATCGATCTGAAGGTGGATTACGTGCCGCGCGGCCTGATCGTGACGGCGAGTGAAGAAGGGTTGGGGCGCATCTTCTTGAATCTGATCGGCAATGCCATCAAATACACACCGGCGGGCGGCAAGGTCAGCGTCGCGCTTGAGCAGCAAGGCGGAGAGGTCATCGCCACCGTAAGCGACACGGGCATGGGAATCCCCGAAGTCGATCTGCCGCACGTCTTTGAAGAATTCTACCGGGCAAGCAACGTCAAGCAGAACGGGTTGACGGGCACCGGCCTGGGCCTGGCTATCGTCAAAGACTTGGTCGAACGGTATCAAGGGCGCGTGTCGGTACGCAGCACACTGGGCCAGGGCAGCACATTTACCGTTGCGCTACCGCTGGCGCGTTAGGAAGCTGCTGAAAAAGTCGAAGATGCACCGCCGAGACGCAGAGAGCGCAGAGAAATCCTCAAAAAACTCAGCGTCCTCTGCGCCTCTGCGGTAAAATCTTTTCGGCTCTTCCGGCTTGGGCGGGAAAAAGCCTCACCGCAAAGGCGCGACCCCGCAAAAAGACGCGGGGCAGGCGGGCGCGAAGATTCGGAAAACTTGGCGCTCTTGGCGCCTTCGCGGTTCCATTTCCCGTTCGATCCAGGAGAGCCATCTTTGCCCAAACTGCAACGACTTCAGCGGCCAGGTTCTAAGCCGGCTCGAGCAGGCTCTTGCGCCGCAGGAGCGGGCGCGGATCGACCAGGTTCTTGTGCAGCGCGGCCTTCTCGGGCATCCCCAGCGCCAACGCCATCAATTGCGTGAAGTACAACACAGGCAGCGGCTCGGCCAATTCCATCTGGAACTGGCGCGCGTCGAGATTCGTGTGGCATAGCGGGCAGGCGATCGCGATCACGTCCGCGCCGGCCTCGCGCGCATGTTGGATCAGATTTCCGCTCAACTTGAGGACGATGTCGGGTCGAGTGATCGAGTGCGCCGCGCCGCAACAGGTGGTCTTGTACGACCAGTCTAAGACCTCGATCCCCAGCGCGGCCATCAGCGTGTCCATGTCCGTCGGGTTCTCAGGATGCTGCGCTTCGGTCACCTGCGGCGGGCGCGTGAGCAGGCAGCCGTAATAACACACGGCGCGCAGGCCGGTCAGCGGGCGTTTCACACTCGACGCGACTTTCTGCGGTCCAACGCGCCGGGTGATCATCTCGATCAGCGTGCTGACCTGCACGGTGTCGCGGTAAGCGTAGCCGGCGGCTTCGTCTAGCGCGGCTTTGCGCTGATCGTCATGACGAATCTCGTACTGCGCCACCTTGTGGCGATTGAAGCAGGCGGCGCAGGGCATCGTCACTTCTGCGAAGCCGCTTTGCTCGATGAGCGATAGATTCTCCAGCGGCAATCGGAGCGCCGCGTCCGGATCGGCGCGGTGAGCCGCCGAGCTGCCGCAGCAAGTCCACCCCTTCGGCTCGATCAAGTTTAAGCCCAGCGCCTGAGCGACGGCGCGGGCGGAGGTGTCGAACTCAGCCGCAGTGGAGTGGAGCGAGCAGCCGGGGTAATACGCGACGGCATTCGGGGCATCGGGCACGGGTTGGGGCTTACGAGGTGATCGCGCCGGCCGGGGCAACAACTTCAGCTTGCGCTTCTGGAACAACTTGAGGCCCAGGTCCAAATCGCCCGTGATATTCCGGGTGCGGAGCTTCACCTCGGCCATCAGGCCCAATTCGTAAGCTCGCCGCCACAGCCGCACCTCGCGCATAAACGCCTGATTGAAGACATCGACTTCGGGAACCGAAGGCCGGATTCCGCGCTCCAGCGCCTCGCGCGTCAGAAATTCCATAATCGCCGTGACATCTAAGCCTTGCGGACAGCGTGTAGTGCAAGTCTGGCAACACGCGCATAGCCACGGCGTCTGCGCGTGCAGCGCGATGTCCTCCTGCCCCAGTTGAAGCGCACGCATGACCTGATTCGGCTGCCAGTCGAAGAACTCGGCCACCGGGCAGCCGCTGGTGCACTTGATACACTGGTAGCACAGGTAGACGTTCTGCCCGGTTTCATCCTGAACGCGCCGGGCCAGATCGGAGTTGATCGGCGTCAGTTGATCGCTCATCGCCGCCTCCTTTTTTCATCCACGAAGGGCACGAAGATCACGAAGTGCCTCTTTGTGCCCCTTCGTGTTCTTCGTGGATCATCTGTGTGACAACAGGGCGCGGCAACAACCCTGCGCCTTCCATGATCGGCTTGACCGCCTCTTCCCACTCGATGGCCATGATGTGCACGCCGGCCACGCCCTCGATCTCGCGCATCTGCTGAACCATCTCGATGCAGATGCGAAGGCCCTCGTCGCGATACGCAGCGGCTTTCGCCTTTTTGTCCTCGATGCCTTTGCCGGCGGCCTCCATGCGCTCGACGATCTCGTTCGGCACATCCATGCCGGGAACCTGATCGCGCATGTACTTGGCCGCGCCGGGTGTCTTCAGCGGGCCGACGCCGGCCAGGATGTACACCTGCTGGTGCAGGCCCAGATCGACGACGCGCTTCATAAACTCGCGGAACTTCGGCACGTTGTAAATCATCTGCGTCTGGATGAAGTCCGCACCGGCCTTGGCTTTTTTGCCCAGCCGATAGGGGCGGAACTCGAACGGATCGCCAAAGGGATTCTCCGCCGCGCCGACGAAGAAACGCGGGTTAGCGCCCTTGATCTCTTCGCCGCACTGGAAGCAGTTCTTGTCGCGCAGGCCGACGACCATCTGCACCAGTTGCACCGAATCCATGTCGTGCACATTCTTGGCCTGCGGGTGATTACCGAAAGTTTGATGATCGCCGGTCAGGCACAGGATGTTGCGCAGGCCGAGGGCATACGCACCGAGCAGGTCGGCCTGCATCGCCAGCCGATTCCGGTCGCGGCAGGTCATTTGCATCACCGGCTCCAGACCCTCGCGCAGCGCCAGCGCGCCCGCGCCGATCGACGACATGCGAACGATGGCCGTCTGGTTGTCGGTGATGTTCGCCGCATCGACGCAGCCCTTGAGGAGCGCCGCCTTCTTGCGGATTACCTCGGCGTCGGCGTTCTTCGGCGGGCCAAGCTCGGCGGTCACGGCGAAGTGGCCGGCACGCAGCGCCTTTTCTAAGTTACTGCCAGACTTAAAGCCATTGTGGATTGCGGATTGCGGATTGCGGATTTCGTCCATGCCCCACCTCGCTACTGCCCACTGATCACTGCTCACCGATCACTGTTCACTGCCCACTGATCACTGTTCACTGGCTACTGCCCACTGATCACTGTTCACTGGCTACTGCTCGCCTTTCACCGGCAATCGCAGGTCCTCTCGGACGATCTTGCGCGGCCCGCCATCGCGGCTCGTGCGCCAGTCTTTGGGCGGGTTGATGTCCATGATCAGGTGCAGCCGCCCCTGCGCCTTGAGCTTGTCGTAGATCAATTGCCAGGCGCAGTCGATTTCGGGATCGACCTCGCACTTGCCCTTCGACGAGCCGCCGCACGGGCCGTTGAGTAGCTGCTTCGAGCAGCGCGCGATCGGGCAGATGCCGCCGGTCAGACCCAGCAGGCAGTTGCCGCACGCGGCGCAACGCTCGGCCCACACACCCTGCTCCAAGGGCAGGCCCATGAAGGCCGTGTTGAGGCCGGGAACGACGATCGCGTTTGGGTAGCGCTCGGCCAGCGCCTGCACGCCGACGCCGCAGCCGAGCGAGAGCACCATGTCGGCGTCGCCAACTTGCTCCGCGATTTCGTCCAGATACTCCCACTCGCACTGGCGCTGGACGGTTACGTCGGCGACGGCCTTTTCGTGCCCATCGAGCTTGGAGGTCATGCGCAGCGAGGCCGACACGATCGCCGCCTCGCGTGTGCCGCCGGCGAAGCACACCGTCACACACGTGCCGCACCCGACGACAAGCACTTTCTTCGCGTCGCCGATCAACGCTTTGATCTCTTCAAGTGGTTTCTGTTCTGCGACGATCATGTTTACGCTCCGCTCTAAGGATGAGGGATGAAGGATGAAGGATGAAAGATTTCATCCCTCATCCCTCCGCCTTCATCCTTCCCAGAGGATTCGGCCCTAATGCTTCAACCTGCTCGGTCATCTCGGTCGCGGCTGCGGCGAACTGGCCGGCCATCGCCGACGAGAGATTGAACATGCGGGCACGATCCGGCTCCAACCCGATGTGCTTGAGCAGGTCCCGGATGTGCTCGACTCGACGCTTGGCGTTGGCATTACCTTCCAGGTAATGACAGTCTCCGGGCAGTCAACCGGCGACCATCACGCCGTCCGCGCCGTCTTCGATCGCGCGCAGAACCGTCAGCACGTCGATCCGGCCGGTACACGGCACCTGAACGATCTTGACTGCCGGTGGATATTGCATTCGCAGCCCACCGGCCAGATCGGCCGCGGCGTAAGCGCAGTGCTCGCAGCAGTAGGCGACAATGTTCAGTTGGTTGGTGCGCGCCGCTGCAAAGTCATCCATCTACTTCACCAGACTCAATGCACTCGCGATGTCTTCGGCTATCATCTTGCGTTTGCTCTTCTCGATAAAGAAACTGGGGCCAGCCTGCAGATAGGATGGAAACGCCCGCTTGCCTCGAAAGAAGTATTCCCGCCCCCGAATCTTGTAAGTCGAACCTGCGGGAATCACCCGTCCTTCACCGGCCCGCGCCGCAATCGTGTTGACCGCCTTGATGGCGACATCTCCCATCAGCAGATACGCTTTCACCTTCGGGAACAGGGCCAGTTCTTGCTCCAATAGGCTTGAGCACTCTTTGATCGTGCCGGTCTTGAGACCGTAGCCTGTTTTTGCGCATTTCACTGCTGTGGTGAGATACACCCCTCGCTTGAGGATGTCTTCGATGGATGAGACAGCCGCACCGGCGTCATTGAACGCTTGAACGGTGGTTTGTTCAAAAAGAGGATTCCCTTCCGCGTAATAGTAGTCGCCGGGATCCGAAGGCGTGGCTTCCGAGATCAGGATGATAGAGACCTGATTGGGCTTCACATCAATATCCGGGACGCTGTGGCATTCATGCCTCACATCCAAACATGGGAACCGTTCACACTTCACGTGCTTGCACACCTGCATTGCCTGATCTCCTTATCTAGTCTTCAGTCACGGTTATCCCTTCCACCGGCACGAACCCGACCGATGACTCTATCAGCGCATAGACCTTCGCTCTCAACTGCGCATCGGTGTAGTGCATCAACTGAATCGCCTGCGCCGGGCACTCGGCCACGCACGATCCACAGCCCTGGCACACCGCTGCCTCGATGTGCGCTGCGCCGACAATGCCACCGACGCCCGCCAAGTTTGCCTTGATGCGAGGCACGCCGAACGGGCAAATCCGTACGCAGGTCAGACAGCCGGTGCATTTCGACTCGTCCACCACGGCCACGCGCCCACCCGCCGTCAGCGATTCGCGGCTGAGCACACGCGCCGCGCGCGCCGCCGCCGCCTGCGCCTGGATCATGGTTTCGTCCAGCAGCTTAGGATAGTGCGCCATCCCGGCCATGAATATGCCGTCAGACGCGAAATCAACCGGGCGGAGCTTGACGTGCGCCTCCAGGAAGAAACCGTCGGCATCGGTGGAGACCTTGAAAAGTTTTGCCACGTCGTGCATGTCGACGCGCGGGACGACGGGCATGCTCAAGACCAGTAGATCAGTCTCCAAAGTGATCAGTCGCCGGAGGATGGGGTCCCATGCCCGAACACTGATGACTGATGACTGACGACTGCCCACGACTTCCGGCTTGTGAGCATCGTCGTAACGAATGAAGATCACGCCCCGCTCGCGCGCAGTTGTGTAGAGCCGTTCCTTGAAACCGTAAGCCCGGATGTCCTTGTACAGAATCACGGCCTGCGCATCGGGTTTCCGTTCCTTGAGTGCCAGGGCATTCTTGAGTGCGACGGTGCAACAGATGCGGCTACAGAACTTTTCGGCAGGCCCCACACACTGGATCATGACGACGGATTGCAGATTTTCGATTGCGGATTGCTGATTGGCAAGAAGGGTCCCGAATTCTTGCTGTGTGACGATGCGTGGGTGCGTACCATAACCGTACTCCGGCCCGCGATATTCCTGCGCGCCCGTCGCCAGAATCGTGACGCCGTGCTGCACCTCTTGCCTCTTGCCTCTTGCCTCTTGCCTCTTGTCTCCTGCCTCTTGCCTCCTGCCTCTCGCCTCCTGCCTCTCGCCTCCTGCCTCCTCGATCACACTCGTGAAGTTACCCATGAAGCCGCTGGAAGCGACAACGTTGCTCTCCAAATGAACATCGATCAAAGGATTGGCGCGGACTCGATCGATGAGGTGCTTCAATACCTGCTGTGGGTCTTGGTCGCCGGTCATCGTGAACACGTGCCGCAGGTTCCCGCCGAGTTCACCTGTCTGTTCTACGAGATGAACCGGAAAACCCTGCTCCGCCAGCGACAGCGCGGCCGTCATCCCGGCGACGCCGCCGCCGACGACGAGCGCGGCGCGCCGCACCGGCACGTCGATCGTGTGCTGTGGCGTGAGCAGCGCCGCGCGCCCGACGGCCATCCGCACGAGGTCTTTGGCCTTGTCGGTGGCGACATCCCAATCGTTCGAGTGCACCCACGAGCACTGGTTGCGAATGTTCGCCATCTCGAACAGATACGGGTTGAGTCCGGCGGCGCGGATGCTGTCCTGGAAGAGCGGCTGGTGAGTCAGCGGCGTGCAGGCGGCGACGACGACACGGTTAAGTCCTAATTGCTTCACGCGTTCGGTGATGCCCTTGATCGAGTCCTGCGAGCAGGCGTACAGTTTGTCCTCGACATGAACCACGCCGGGCAGCGACCTGGCGTACTCGGCCACACCGGGCACGTCGAGGAAGCCGGCAATGTTCGATCCGCAGTGACACACAAACACGCCGATGCGCGGTTCTTCGCCGCTCACCTCGCGCTCCGCCGGGAACTCGGCCCGGCGAGTGAGCGTGAAACGCGATGCGCCGATGCGTGCGGCAGAGGAGGCGGCCGCGCCGCTGGCTTCGATGACCGATTCCGGGATATCCTTCGGCCCACGGAATGGCCCGACGGCATAGATACCGGGGCGGCTGGTTTCCAGCGGATCGTATGGGCGCGGGTACGGGCGAGGCCGCGG
>DATBWU010000291.1:0-2659 GCA_036514635.1 Anaerolineae bacterium
ATCTTCACCAGCGCGACGACGCCCGCCGCAACGGGGCACGCCGCCGAGGTTCCGGCATCGGACGTGTAATAGCCGGTGAAGTGCGTGGGCGCGACGAGGTCCGGCTTGCGGTTGAACAATGCGCCCGGCCCCTGACTGGAATAACCGGCCCACTCGCCGTTGATGTTCGCCGCGCCGATCGTGATCACCGGTTCCAGGCCGTTCGCGCCCCAGATACTGTTGCCCGGCCCGCGATCCGATCCGCACCGGCCGTCGGCGCACAACGCGCCGCAGTTGCCCGCCGCAAACAGCACGATGATGCCGGCGTCGATCACTTCGCGCACTTTGCGCGTGAAGGGGTGGTTGGGGTCCGTAGCGTAGTCGGGCGCCCACGCCTTCTGGAACATGCCCCAACTGTTGGACAGGATGTGTGGGTACTTCAGGGGGCCCCGGAACTTGTCGAGCGCCCATTGAAAGCCGGCCAGCGCGTTTGACAGGACCGACGCGGCGTCGGCTGCTTTGAGGACGCCGATGTCGCAAATCTTTGCATCGAGCGCGAGGCCGATCGCGTCGGTCGAGGTCATCGTGCCGTGTCCACCGGCATCCATGCCGTAGGGCGTGAACGGATCGGGCGACCAGCCGTCGATCAGGCTCGGCATCACGTTACGATCGACGCCGGTGTCGCAGATGCCGATCACAACGCCCGCACCGGTGATGCGCTGCTCCCACAATTTGTCCGCGCCGAGGTACGTGGCGACGGTTCGCAGATCACCCTTGGGGACCCCGGGACTGCAATCGGCGGGCGTGCAGATGCTTCCACCCGTTGCGGCCTGGGCGGACTGCTGCGATACTTGCAGGAACTCGCGTGGCATCGACCTCTTCTGAAACGGGGCGATCTGCGGATCGCTCCACACGGCGATCACGTCCCGGTGCTTCCTCAGCGCCGATTCCGCCGCCGGGTCGAGCGCGCCGCGCAGCAGGGCCGTGTTCTCGGCGTAGCGCAGCGCGGCCACTTTCGAGCCGCGCCCGCCGCCCGACCGGATTGGCACCGCATCGAACTTCTCGTCGTGCACAAAGCCGGGCAGCTTCCGGCCCGTGTCCATCGCAGCGGCCAGCGACGCCACCACCTGTGCGGCGGCGGGCCGGCGTACTTCAACGAGCACGCGACGCGGTGCAGCCATACTTCACCTCGAAGAAAATAACCACGGAGACACGGAGTCCAATAGACGCCATCGGAAACCGATCGTTGATCCACGAAGACACACGAAGAAACACGAAGATTCGGCCTGATCTTCGTGCCCCTTCGTGTGACTTCGTGGAGAAAGCCTGTTCCCGATAATGTCCAATGCTTCTCCGTGCGCTCCGTGTCTCTGTGGTTCAATGTCGTCAAGTGCTGTCGAGTTTGTAGCCGACGCCGCGCACGTTCCTCAGCAGGATCGGTCGGGTGGCATCGGCCTCGATCTTCTGGCGCAGGTGGTGGATGTGCCACTTCACCAGCTCGCGGGCCTCTTGCTCGTCGGCTTCGTAGCCCATCGCGCGGCGCGCCAGATCGATCGGCGTGACGACCGCCGGGGCGCGCTCGGCCAAATAGGCCAGAATCTCAAACTCGGTCGGCGTCAGATCGAGCTGCGTCTCGCCCAGGATCGCCTCGTGCCGCTCGCGATCGATGATGAGCGATCCGGTGCGCACGAACCGGCCGATCGTCGTCGCGCCGTCGCCCATCGCGTCCAGCACCTGCGGCGTGGCTTGTGCTTCGCCGCGCAGCGCGCGCAAGCCCATCGTGAGCTGCTGCTCCAGCGCCTGCAATAATTCGAGGCGCTTCTGAAATCCTTCCCGCTTGGCGAGGCCCTCGCGCAGGCTGCGTCGAATCTCGGTGATCGGGCACGGCTTGAACAGGTAGTCGTGGATGCCCGCGCGCAGGCAGGACACCGCCGAGTCGAGCGAGGGATAGGCCGTGAGGACAATCACGACGATGTCCGGCCAGCGGCGGCGAATATCGCGTACCAGCTGCACGCCGTCGATGCCGGGCAGGCGAATGTCGGTGATGACCAGATCGAACGACAGGATCGACATCTTGCGCAAGGCATCTTCGCCGCTGGCAGCCAGCGTCACATCGAACTCCTCGCGGCTCAGGGCCGTGTGCAAGAGCGTGCGCATCTCCTCTTCATCTTCGACGATCAGAAGGGTTGGACGGTGCTCGCCCATGCTCATCGCCTCGATCGCAGGCGGAACGAGGTCAACAAACACGCCGCGCCGACCACAACCACTGCCAGCGGCAGAAGGTCGGTCGAGACGCCGGCTTCCGGTAGGAAAGAGGGCGGCGAAGTGATCGACACCGGATCATATACGGGGCCGATTGGGAAGCACGACAATCGCGCGGTTCCATCGCGATACGTCAACCCGGTGCAGTTCGTGTACGGCGTGTCGTTGGCGAATTCGCGAGTGATGACGACGTCGTGGGTGACGGTGACCGTCTGGCCGGGCGCAAGTGTGCCAACGTACACGGTGATGATGCCATGCGTGACGTTGACTGTGCCCTGTGTCGTAGTGGGTCCCCCGACCAGGGCTATGTTGTCCGGCAAGGGATCGGTGATGACGACGTTGTCGGCGTTGGCCGTGCCGGCATTCGTGGCCGTAATCGTGATACGCGCCACCTGTCCCACGCGCGGACGAGGCGGGG
>DATBWU010000292.1:0-3445 GCA_036514635.1 Anaerolineae bacterium
GATCCTGTACACCGGCGATCTCCTATCCTATTCATACATCGACGATCCGATCGCACAGGCGGAATGCCGCACGCTGATGTCGAAACTGCACGCGCCGTTGGGTGTGTTCGCAGTGCCCGGCACGCCGCTGGTGGACACCGAATCCGCGCTGGCAAACGTGTTGGGCGGGCTGGATAACATCGAACTGCTCAGGGATTGCGTCGTATCGCTGCCCAACTATCCGCGCCTACAATTGATCGGCCTGAGCTGCACGCACAACCCGTCGATCGACGGCCCGCGCCTGGAAAAAGTGATCGGCGAGATGTCGAGCGAAAGTTACACGATTCTGCTGTATCACACACCCGACCTCGTGCCCCAGGCCGCGCGCCACGGCATCGACCTGGTGCTGTGCGGCCATACGCACGGCGGGCAAGTGCGCCTGCCGATCTTCGGAGCGTTGTTCACCGGGTCGGTCTACTGGAAGCGTTACGAGATGGGCGAATACCGTGAGGGCGGCACGACGATGTACGTCTCGCGCGGCATCGGCATGGAAGGGAAAGGCATGCCGCGCATGCGCTTCTTGTGCCCGCCGGAGATCGAGTTGATTGAGTTGCGCGGCACGCGCGAGTCGGAGGATGCACCGCGCGACAAACCCCCGCGCGATAAGCGGCCATTCCGATCCGGCACGGCGGCGAACAAGGCGCTCAACCTCTTGCGCCCTATCCGAACACCGAAGGATCGCCGATGACCGACGAGCGCCCCGACGAGAACCTTTTGCGCGACGCCCGCGAGCTGACGCTCATCAGCGCCGGCGCGGGCGGCCAGCCGCAGGAAACACCGCTGCGCTTCGTCTATCGTGACGGCGTGGTGTGCCTGCTGGCGACAACCGGTGCAGACTGGTATCGCAACATCGAACGCGATCACGGGGTCGTGGTGCGCGTCGGGCGACGCGGCTTCCGTGGCCGCGCGAAGGTGTACGAAGCCCGGCAGCGCGCCAAGATGATCGATGAGGTTGTGGCCTTGTTCCGAAAGAAATACGGCGCGAAGGGGATCGCAGAACCGGAGAAGGGGACACTGTTGCCGGTGACGATCGATGTGCAGTTCTAGCCAGCGCATTCTCATCGTCGAAGACGACCCGGCCATCGCCGCGTTCGTGCAGACGGCGCTCGAACGCGAAGGCTTTATGGCGCAAGTCATCAGCGACGGCCTGAGCGCCCTCAAACAGATCGAGGACGCGCCGCCGGACCTGATCCTGCTCGACCTGATGCTGCCGGGCCTGGACGGCCTGCAGGTGTGCCGGGCCATCCGCCAGCGCCCCGTGTACGTCCCCATCATCATGCTCACCGCCAAAGGCGATGACGTGGACAAAATCGTCGGCCTGGAAATCGGTGCGGACGACTACATCACCAAGCCGTTCAAGACGCGCGAATTGATTGCGCGCATCCGCGCCATCCTGCGCCTGATCCACCACTGCGCCGATCCGGCTTCGCGCTGTTTGCGCTTCGGCCCGCTGGAGATCGACTTGAGCGGGCGCACCGTCACCTGCAACGGCGAGTTGATCGGCCTGACGCCGAAAGAGTTCGACCTGTTGGCGCTGCTCGCGTCCCATCCCGGCCGGGTATTTGGCCGGGAGACGCTGCTGGAGCGCGTATGGGGATTCGATTACGTTGGCGAATCCCGCACGGTGGACGTGCACATTCAACGCTTGCGCCAGAAGATCGAAACCGATCCCCACGCGCCGGAATTCTTAATCACCGTGCGCAACATCGGTTACAAGTTTGAAGACTGAGGGCGTATCATCGCGCGGCCCTGCGAAGCGCGCCGCAACCCCAACATGGGGACGCGGATAAACGCGGATTCACGCTGATTCTGATGTTATCTGCGTTCATCCGCGTCAATCAGCGTCCAAAAACTTCGCGGCCAACGCAGTTTCTGCGAAGCATGCCGCAAAACTCGAGGTGACCACTTGGACGGCGTCATCGCGAGTGTGCCACTGGGACTGATTGCGCTGGCGGCGCTGCTGCTATTCGGCGCGGGCCTGGCCGCCGGATGGCTGGCTGCGCACGCTCGAGCCTGGCGGCGATCGACACGTCGTCCAGATGAGAGCACGCCCCGCCTGGCCCGTTTGCTCGATGCGCTGCCACAGGCTGCCCTGATCGTCAACGCGGATGGCCGCGTGATCGCCCGCAACGCGCAGGCCGAGCAGGTGTTAAAGGCGTTCGGTCACGCCGACGAACTGCCGCTGGCGGTGGACGCAGCCATCGGGCGCGTGATCCGCTCGCGCCTGGCCGAATCGCTGGACATCGCGCTGCCCGGCAATCCGGCCCGCCGCTTGCGGGTTTCGGCCTCTCCGCTGTTCGACGCTCAGGCCGCTGCCCAGGCGCTGGTGCTGTTCATCGACCCGGAGGCCGGTTCGGGCCGCGCGGAAGTGTACCAGCGATTGATCAGCACCATCGCGCACGAGGTTCGCACGCCACTGACGGCGATCATGGGCCACGTCGACATCCTCGGTAGCTGCCGGCCAGACGAGGAAGCGCTCTGGCGGCGCTCGCTCGGCTTCGTGGCGAGCGAGACCGAGCGGCTGGCGCGACTGGTCGAAGACTTGCTCAGCCTGTCGCGGCTCGATAGCCTGCCGCTACATCTCCAGCCGGCGAATCTGCGCGCCATGGCCGAAGAGGCGCTTGCGGCGCTGTACGATACCGCCGAGCGCGGCAAGGTGTCGATCGTGCTGCAAGCCCCGGCTGAGCTGCCGCGCGTGCAAGCCGACCCGGATCGCATCCGGCAGGTATTCCTCAACCTGATCGACAACGCCATCAAGTATGCGCCCGGCAGCACCGTGACGGTGCGCTTGGCCGTCGACGGTGAAGCGGTGCGCGTCGAGGTCAGCGACAACGGCCCGGGTATCTCCTCCGAAGACCTGCCCCACATCTTTGAGCCGCTGTATCGCGGCGGGCGCACCGCTCCCGGCGCAACCGGCACTGGCCTGGGCCTGACCATCGTGCGCACCATCCTCGATCAACACCACGCGCCGGTTAATGTGCACAGCACCCCGGGTGAAGGTACCGCTTTCACCTTCTCTCTGCCGATCGCACGCCCCGACTAACGACGATCCGCTGCTCGCAACCGCATCGCGCCCGCGAAGGTAAGAGGCCGGTTATTAACACGAGAGTCATCTCCGAAACACGGGCGAATGTTTACACAACCGTTACATGATTGTGTTGTGGCTGTGAACTTGAGGCTGTACGCTGCGACTAAGAAACATCAGGAGGAAGAGCCATGTCGTTGCACAGCTTCAACCGGAGAGGCGCGACCCTGATCGCAGTCACGCTGATGCTCGCGTTGGCGATCGTTCTATCACCTATCACTTCGCAAGCCATGCCACTCGCCCCCTCGGACTTCACGCCCACCGTCTACGTGTACCTGCCCGTAATCGAAAAGGAGGGTTCCCCGCCACTGCCGGCGCCCA
>DATBWU010000293.1:0-3369 GCA_036514635.1 Anaerolineae bacterium
ATTTGCGCGGATGAACGCAGATAAAACACGATCAGCGTAAATCCGCGTTCACACTTGCCCCACTGCCTGCGGCAGCGGGCAGTGCGGGTCTGCGTCCAAAAATCTTCGCGGTCGTGATAGTTTCGGCGGAGCAATACTATATCGCCACCCGGCGATGTGGAATTCTCAGGGTGACATACGGAAAGCGCGCCACTAAAGTGAAGTGCACCGGCATCCGTGTGTGCACGCAAAGGTTGTCAGTTCGCCCACTGCCGGGGGCTGAAGCCGCCCGGCTCAGGCTGCCCAGCCCGGTAAACCGGGCTGGATACAGCCGGATTTACGGGAGCACTCCCCCAAAAGACGGGGACTTCGTGCACCGCATGTGTCCGGCTTTGTGGTATGCACCCGACGATTTTGCGAAGCACCCCGTAGCGCAGCGGAGTGGGCATCGTCGGGCGCAAACGGCCTGACATGTTTTGCGTGCACACGGCATCCGTTGCCATCTTGACGGATAGAACAGAAGTTCGTATACTAATGGCATGGACGCCGAACAGAAACTCGCGCTGCTGTCCGACAACGCCACGCTTGAGGCAAGCGAGGAAGTCTCTTCTATTCCGCTGACGCCGCGCCTAATCGAAGGCGCAACCGCCTCGCCATTCGATTTGCCCTCGTGTCACACGTCGAACCCCTACCCCACCGCACCGATCGCGTTCGGCGATCCGCGCAACGCCGAGTTCAAAGGCCGCGCCGACGCCGTCGCACGGCCGCATTCACAGCCTACAGGCCACAACCCGAAGGACATCTCCAACAGCATCCACCATGCGATCATGCCGGGTGGCAAGCGCATCGCCCTGCTGAAGACGATGCTCACCTCGGCGTGCGAGCGTGACTGTTACTACTGCCCCTTCCGCGCCGGTCGCGATTTCCGCCGCGCCACGTTCAAGCCCGACGAAATGGCGAGCGTGTTCGATCAGATCGCGCGCAAGGGCATTGCGGAGGGATTGTTCCTCAGCAGCGGCATCGCGGCAGGCGGGCCGCGCACGCAAGACAGACTGATCGCCGCGATCGAGATTCTGCGGCAGAAGTACGGCTTCACCGGCTACGTGCATTTGAAACTCATGCCGGGCGCAGAAGAAGATCAGATTCGCCGCGCGATGCAGATCGCCGATCGCGTCTCAATCAACCTGGAAGCGCCCAATTCCGCCCGGCTGGCGCGCATCGCCCCGCACAAGGTTCTGATCGACGAGCTGGTTCGACCGCTGCGTGTCGTCGAGAAGATTCGCCGGGAGAACGGTGGGCGCGGGCCGAGTCAAACAACGCAGTTCGTCGTCGGCGGCGCAGGCGAGCCGGATACCGAGATTCTGAAGACGGTCGCGTATCTTCATCGCGAAGTGCGGCTGGCTCGCGCGTACTTCTCCGCCTTCCGGCCATTGCGCGACACGCCACTGGAGAATCAGCCGCCGGCGCACCCGCTGCGCGAGCATCGCCTGTATCAGGCCGACTTCTTGTTCAGGCAATACGGTTTCGCCTTCGACGACTTCGTGTTCGATGCGACCGGCCACCTGCCGCTCGAAGTTGATCCGAAGATCGCCTGGGCGCGCATCCACCTGGCGCACCAGCCCATCGAATTGAACCGAGCCGCGCGCGATGAGCTATTGCGCGTGCCCGGTATCGGTCCAAAGAGCGTGAACGTTATCCTGGCCGCGCGCCGGAAGGGTCGCCTGCGCGATCTCGCCCATTTGCGCCAACTTGGCATCCTGGCCGATCGCGCTGCGCCATTCATTCTACTCGACGGGCACCGACCTGCGTATCAGCTGACACTGCCCACGCTGAACAATGAATAACGCAACATGCCCAAACAGCCCACTCTTTCCAAAGCGCAGCTCACTCGCCTACGCGACGTGACCTATCGCCGCAAGCCTTCACTGCGATTGAAGTCGGCGGAAGATGCGACCCGTTTTGTGAATGAGCGCGGCTTCTGTTACTTCTGGCCGATTCGCGGTATCGAGATGCCCAGTCTGTGGGCCGCCGTCGCAGGCAATCGGCCCGTCGCCGATGCGCACGACGATCCGGGCCACATCACGTGGCGCTGGAAAGACCAGTCGCTGGATCGGCGCGTCTGGTATTATGGGAAATTGCTGCGCGGCAAAGCGACGTTCGTCGCGCTCGACGTGCTGCCGTATTTCTACGCGCTGAGCGAGAACTTCGGCGGGCCGGATGACTATCTTGAAGAATACCGCGCCGGGCGGTTATCCGTGGAGGCCAAGACGATCTACGAGACGCTGCGCGACATGGGCGCGATGGACACGGTCCGGCTCCGGCGCGAGGCGCGCATGTCGGCGGACAGCAGTAAGATGCGCTTCGAGAAGGCGCTGACGGAGTTGCAGAAAGGGCTGAAGATTCTGCCGGTGGGCGTGGCCGAGGCGGGCACGTGGCGCTATGCCTTCATCTACGAACTGGTCGAGCGCTGGCTCCCCGATCTGCCTGCCACCGCGCACGACATCGCGCGTGGGCCGGCGCGCGTCGAACTCGCACGTCGCTACCTCGAGAACGTGATCGCGACGACGCCATCGGTGATCAGCCGCGTCTTTGGCTGGCGTAAGGATGAGACACAGTCGGCCATCGCCGGACTGATTGAATCGGGCCAAGTGATCGCGGGTGTACAAGTGGAGGGTGAGCGCGGCGAGCATCTGGCTGTGCCCTCAGCGCTGAAGCGGTAAACGGACAAGGTCTTCAACGGACTGCCTTCAGCAAACCCCCGCGCTGTGCGCGAGGACAGGCCGGACAAACGGATGGAAACGGATTTACCACCCGCATCCGTTTCCGTCCGCTTGTCCGCTTCAGTGTCCGTTGACAGCATCCGTTTCCGTCCGCTTGTCCGTTTCAACATCCGTTGATGGCGTCCGTTGACAGCCTCACGGAATGCACAACACCTGCCCGACGAAGATCAGGTTGAGGTTGAAGATGTTGTTCCTCGCCGCCAGCGTGTACAGGTTCACGTTGAACTTCCGCGAGATCGCGCTCAATGTGTCACCCGGCACCACGACGTACGTCGCCCTACAGCCGGGTGGCGGTGGCGGCGTCGGGCCGGGCGTCACCGGCGGCGGCGTCCCCGGGAACTGGCGCGGGCACACTGGGCCAGCCGGGATGTTCGTCCACGGCGAGTTCGGGATCGTCAGCACCTGTCCGATGAACAACTTGTAGGGCGCGAAGATGCCATTCGTCGTGGCGATGGCCCACGGCAAGACACCGTAGGCTCGACCGATGCAGAACAGCGTCTCACCTTGCTTCACCACGTGTCTGCCCGGCGCGCCGCCAATCGGTGTGGGCGATGGCGTCGGCGTCGGGCCGGTCGGTGTGACGGTCGGCGTCGGCGTGAACGTCGGCGTT
>DATBWU010000294.1:0-4676 GCA_036514635.1 Anaerolineae bacterium
CAGCGTCTTTCCGCCTTCGAGCAGCAGCGGCGCGACCACCGGGATTTCGCGCTCGGCGAGTTCGATCGCGAACGCGTGTTCCTCCAGGATCTGCGCATCTGTCCAGCGTGCCGGGCGATAGAACTTCGCGACCACCGACGCGTTCGGGGAGGGCGGCGAACCGTCCGCCGCGGCTTCCTCCAGCCAGACCTGATAGACCCGGTTCTCGTAGCTGTTCAGCGCGAGCAGCCGGCCGTCGCCGCGAACACCGGCGCTCTGCAGCGCATCGAGCACGCAGTCGGGCGTCAGGCCCGAATAGGGCGTGAGCCCGGCATCGGGCGTGGGCGGAGGAGTTTGCATGACCGTGCCATTGTACGGCGTGCGGTATGCGGGGTGAGCCGTGGGAGGCAAAAGGCCCGAAGAACCGCGCGGACAGGGCGTCTACGGGCATTGCGCCGTCGAAGTCGAGGCGCCGTGAGTGCTCGGGCTGACTGGCAGAACGCCACTTGCCGCGGGATTGATACTATCAACTTGCTCAAGAAAATACCGCAGGGCCGGTGGATTGATGGGCGACGTTCTGCATCTTGTTGGCGTAGTCGCGGCCCGACGTCGGCGGGGGGAGGGGCTTACCGTCCGGCGCGCGACTGCGCAGCTTGACCAAGGTGCGGCGCTTCCGGCCCGTCCGCAGCTACAAGTTAGATTTCTGTTCACCTTCAATACGCTGAAGGAATGATTGAAGTAGCCGTCTGCCGTGAATGACCGCAGCAACCAGAATCTGCTCTGTTTCGATGCGGTAGATGATGCGATAGCTATAGACGAAACGCTCTCGAATCGACGGGTTTCCAATCTCGGGGACAATGCGACCAATTTCTGGAAAATCGGGAATCGTCTCTGCAGTCTGAACTACTTTGAGGCGACCGCCTTGGCATACCATTGCGAATCCCGTTCAATATACGACGCAATCGCCTCGATGTCCTCAATGGCTTCCGGCGACCAAGCTAGGCGGAGAGCCATTTGCCAAGGCGCGTCTTGGCGTCCTCGTGGGAAACGACGCCTTCCGTAGCCGCACGCTCCAGTCCACGATTGACCTTTTCAAGGACGTACAAATGGTACTGAATGTCCTCGAAGCTACTGCTCTCCGGTAACGCCTCAAGCATTGCTGCAACTTCCTCTTTTGGGGTGCTCATTCAGCCTCCAATCAATTTGTCAATGTTACCACCGGCTCGATTACCAGAAATCTAACGAGGCTGTAGAAAAAGCCCCTGCTTCCGAAACTTCACAGTTTTCGGGGGGTACGTTTACCCCTACCGAGGTCCTGATCGTTGAACACGGCGCGTTCTGAGAGGCCGATTTCTTCATGATCGTCGCGAGATTTGAGGTTGGGACTTTTTCTACAGCCTCAACGCGCGGTTAGGCGTTGCTCCCGATATGTAGACCGGGCTAGGTTCTTGCGCCGCCATAGCCTGGGCGCTTGCTGTCGTGCTTGACGACCAAGACCGTTATTTCGTCCGAGGTGGCGCGGTAGATCACGGTCTACGGGAAGACGCTCATTGCGAAGCCGCGGCGACCCTTTGAGCGCGGGGATCCGATGTTTGGGTGCTCGATGAGGAGACTCGCGAGCCTCTTGAATTCGGCGATGAACCTGGCTGCCAGGACAGGAGAACCTTCGCGCTCATAGAAGGCGGCAGCTTCGCGGATGTCGTTCTCAGCGCCAGGGTGAAGCTTGACTTTCATCCTGGAAACCGCGCCTCGAGCCTAGCGATTGCTACGTCAAGAGGCACGCCCTGAGCGGTGCCTGTCTCCAGTTCCCCTTCTCGCTGGTCTGCGACGGCATCCCAGGCATCTTCGGCCTGCGTGTCGACGTCCAGGCTGGCGATCAGCCGATCAAGGAGCCGTGCCCTATCGCTTGGCGACAGTCGTAGGACCTCAGCTTGTAGCGTCTCGAGCGTGGTTGACATCAGATTCTCCCTGCCGTGCGGGCGTCATCGATGCACATAGCTTGCCATAAGTCGGAGATGAGGGCAGTGCGTAGTTCTGTGACCGGCTGAACTGGCAACGTAGAGCCCACCGGCGTGCGCCGGCTTCATGGCGCACGGCCGTGTGGGGCGCCAGGTTAGCGCTCAACCGTGCGCCGCGAGTTCTTCACGCACGATCTTGCGCACGAGATCCTGCGTTACAGGTTGCTCCGCGAGCCCCAAGTAAGCTTTCAGGGCTTCGTTAATCAAAGTCTGATAGCCCTTGCCTGTCTTTTCCGACTGAGCCTTGAATCGGCTGACAATCGTGTCGTCCATATAAATGGTGATACGCGTTTTTCCTGTCGTGGGAATCACCGCGCCACGCTTAGCTTTGGAAAAGTCATACACCTTTTTCATAGTTTCTCCGTTCTTTGGGGTCGGCCTTCCGCACAGAGATGATTCGCGATCCACTGCCTCGATAGGAATGAACAACGACCATCAGCGACCCGAATGCGTTCATACCGATGGTGACAAAGCGCTGTTCGCCCTCCGCGAGGTCATCCTCGACGGTGAGCGCGAGCGGATCATTCAGCACCCCGTCGCCCTCGGAAAGCGACACACCATGCTTCCTGACGTTTGCCGCATCCTTTTTCGGGTCGAATTCGGCGAACATGCCTACACTATATGCATATAATGCATATCCGTCAACACCCTACCGGACTGACGTTTGGCCAGACTGTTGAGCGCTAACGACCCCATTCAGGCGCGCGCGGCTTCTTGCGCGCGTCCCTCTCAATTGTGCTGTTAGGCGGCGCTTGGTGCAGACCTTGTGTCAGCTGCTTCTGGCGTTCCAGCACGCCTCGACGGCAACCTCACAAACTTGCGCCCACTTCCAGCCTCTTCGTTCTTCAACGCGCGGTATATGGCTCGGAGCTCATAGTTGAACTGCGCGGCGTGCGCATCGCGTACTTTGCGCACCTCCTCTACAACGGGGTCTTTCCACATGGCATCAGTCCTCCAACAGTTCTTCAGGCGTGCAGAGCGTGACGGGCTCGTAACCCAGACTCCGACAAACTTGGCCGATTCTATCTCTCATCTTGGCATTGGCGATATGCTTGCAGTTCCACGTGATGAGGTAGTCGAGGCCGTTGACTACCGCCACCGCGATATGCATTGCATCCTCTACCGCATTTCGGGGCAGCGGCCCTTGGCTGATCAACCGTTCGGCTAGCGTCAGCGCCTCTTCCGTCACCTCCAGTAGCTGCGTGTCTTCCAGAGCAAGCACACGCTTCTGTGCCATCTCTTTATCGCCTGCCTGTGACTCTCGGAGCACCAACTGCGAGGCGAATAGCTCGAATGACTCGCGCTTCGTCCTCCACCATTCGTCGGTGATCTGCTGATGGGCGGCGACAATGACATCGCGGCTTGGCCGTCCGAACAGGTAGCTGACTACAGTCGTTTCAACGTAAACCTTTGGCTTCACGTTCAGCCACCTTCAGGATGCGGAGAAGATGTCCATGATAATCCACTGTCGCGAGTGCCGCCCAACGTCTTGGTCTGCGGCGGGCCAGCACAGACGGTAGCGCTTGTGCGGTGCTGATAGCCCGTCCGCAGCACTGATGGGATGGACTCCCCCCGGTCTTTGTCGGCATCATCGTGCCAGCTGGCCTCATGTGGTGTGGGGTGTCAGCGCTCAACCAAAGGGGAGTCCAAGATGAATGCTACCGCTGCTTTGCCCGTCGTGGGAATCGATATCGCCAATTCCGTGTTCCAGCTTGCCGTGGCCGATGGCGCCTGGCGCGTGACCGAGGAGCACCGTCTGACACGCACGCAGATGGAACGCTGGTTTGCCAACCGCTCGGTCGGCCTGGTCGTGATGGAAGCCTGCGGCTCGGCGCACCACTGGGGACGCTGGCTCAATGCGCTCGGTATCGAGGTGAGGCTGCTGCCCGCACTGTATGTGCGCGCCTACGTGAAGCGCAACAAGACCGACGCGGCCGATGCCTGTGCGCTGCTGGAGGCGGCGCGCTGCGCGGACATTGTCCCGGTCAAGGTGAAATCGATCGAGCAGCAGGCCCTGCAAGGCTTGCATCGCACGCGCTCGCTGTGGATGGGCACGCGCACCTCGCGCATCAACGCGTTGCGCGGGTTCTGTCGCGAGTTCGGCATCGTCATCGCGCAGGGGGCTCGCCTGGGCGTGGAGCGCATCGCGCGGGTGCTCGCCGACCCGCACTCGGCGGTACCCGAGCTCATCCGCGGCACCATGAAGCTGCTGATCGAGGAGATCCGGCTGCTGGAGGCGCGCATCGCACAACTGGAGCGCGAACTCACCCTGGTCGCACGCGCCTCGGGCGCCTGCACGCGGCTGCTCACCATCCCGGGTGTGGGGCTGCTCACCGCCACCGCCATGGTGGCCGCCACCGGCGGGGGCGTGCAGCACTTTCGCGACGCGCGACACTTCGCCTCCTGGTTCGGCCTCACGCCCAAGGAGCGCTCCTCGGGTAACGTGCGCCATCTGGGACGCATCTCCAAACGGGGCGATCGCTACCTGCGCATGCTCCTCACCCACGGCGCGCGCTCGGTGCTGAATGCGGCCGGCCGCGCCGTGCAAATCGGAAAAAACGTCGATGCGCTGCGTCAATGGGCCCTCACCGTGCAGGCGCGCGCCAATCACAACAAAGCCGTCTGCGCGCTTGCCAACAAGCTCGCGCGCATCTGCTACGCCACGCTGCGCGACGCGCA
>DATBWU010000295.1:0-3088 GCA_036514635.1 Anaerolineae bacterium
GCAAATTTCGGAAGACGACCTCAAACGCGGCCGCGACGACCTGGAGAAACTGACTCACAAGCTGATGGAGCAGGTGGAAGAGGTAGGCCGCCGCAAAGAGCAGGAAATCCGCGAAGTATAATCTCGTGCCCGTTTATCCTAGATGAGCCAAACGACTTCTTCTCCCGCCGTGCCTTATCATCTTGCGATCATCATGGATGGAAATGGTCGCTGGGCACAGGCCCGTCATTTGCCGCGCCTGGTCGGCCATCGCGCCGGCACCGAGAATTTGCGCCGGGTGCTGCGCGCCTGCAAGGATGTCGGCATCAAAATCCTTACGGTATATGCTTTCTCGACCGAAAATTGGAGACGCCCCAGAGAGGAAGTCCTGGGGTTGATGAACATCCTCGACCATTATATTGTCCGCGAGATGCGCAACCTGCACGAGGAAGGCGTACAGATTCGCCACCTGGGCCGAATGGAGGGTGTCAATGCGGGCCTGCAAAAGAAGATCCGGCAGGCTATCGAGTTGACTCAGAATAACACGACGCTGATTCTCAACGTCGCCTTCAACTACGGCGGCCGGCAGGAGATCCTCGATGCGGTCCGCGCAATTCTCAGAGATCGCATTCCGCCGGAGGATGTGGACGAGTCGCTGTTCAGCCATTACCTATACACGGCCGACTTGCCCGACCCCGATCTGATCATTCGCACCAGCGGCGAGGTGCGCATCAGCAACTTCCTGTTGTGGCAAGGCGCTTACGCCGAATTGTACTCAACCCCCGTCTTCTGGCCGGACTTCGATGCCGCCGAACTGCATAAGGCGCTGGAACTCTACGCTAACCGCGAACGCCGCTTCGGCTTGACCACAGCGCAGCTAACCGCAGTCCGATAGTCTGTCAGTCACGTAGTCACGTATATGCTTCTGACACGCGCCTTGAGCGCCTTGATCCTCGCACCGCTCGTCATCGCTGCTGTTGGGGCGGGCGGATGGGCGCTGGTCGGATTTCTGATCGTCGTGTTGGGCATCGCCGCGTGGGAATTTGCCCGCCTGATGCAGCGGGGCGGCTTCCGGCCCACATGGTGGATCGCGCCGATCTTGATCGCGGCGTTTGTGATCGATGCGATGCTGCCGGCGGCGAGAGCGTTGCCCGCTGCACTCAGCCTGACTCTGATCGGCTCGCTGACCTGGCACATGCGGCATCGCGGCCCATCGGTCACCGCCGACTGGGCGCTGGCGATCGCGGGCGGCGTGTACCTGGGGTGGGCCGGTCGCCAGTTCGTTGAGGTGCGCGCGCTGGAAAATGGCGCGGCCTGGCTGCTCCTCATCTTGACCGGCACCTGGCTGGCCGACAGCGGCGCGTACCTCGTCGGCGTCCGGATCGGGCGGCACACGCTGTCCCCTGCGCTCAGCCCGAAGAAGAGCTGGGAAGGACTGGCTGGCGGCGTCATCATCGGGCTTGTCGGGAATGCGCTGGTCGCCGCCGCGCTTCGATTGCCGGCGATACACGGCGCGATGCTCGGACTGATCGGCGGCACGATCGGCACGTTGGGTGACTTGTCGGTCTCGATGATGAAGCGGCAGGTCGGCGCAAAAGACTCCGGCCATCTGATCCCCGGCCACGGCGGCGCGCTCGATCGGATCGATAGTTTGTTGTTTGTCGTCATCGCTGGACACCTGTATCTGGTTTGGTTCGCAGGCTTGCCCGCGCCGTAAATGCTCGCTGGAACGCTCGACACTGCTCTCGCGGCCGGCCCCCGCGTGGGCGTGAGGCCACATCCCCGAGGAGGAGACGCTCATGAATCACTTAATCGCTTCCGACCCCGATCGGAACCTGGCGCTCGAGCTGGTTCGCACCACGGAAGCCGCGGCGATGGCCGCCGGTCGTTGGATGGGTCGCGGGGACAAGAACGCCGCCGATCAGGCTGCCGTGACGGCCATGCGCACTATGTTCAACACGATCAGCATGGACGGCGTCGTCGTCATCGGTGAAGGCGAGAAGGACCAAGCGCCGATGCTGTACAACGGCGAGCGGCTGGGCACCGGCGAGCCGCCGCCCGTCGACATCGCCGTCGATCCGATCGATGGCACGCGGCTCACCGCGATGGGCCTGCCCGGCGCGATCGCGGTGGCGGCTCTGTCCGAGCGCGGCACGCTGTACAGCCCGCGCCACATCGTCTACATGAACAAAATCGCCGTCGGCCCGGCGGCCAGGGGCATGGTCAGCCTCGACGCGCCGGTGATAGACAACCTGCGTCGCGTGGCGAAAGCACTCGACAAAGACCTGAACGACCTGACCGTCGTGGTGCTCGATCGCCCGCGCCACGCGCAACTGCTCGCAGACATCCGCGCCGCCGGCGCGCGCATCAAGCTGATCCCCGACGGCGACGTGTCCGGCGGGTTGATGACGGCGATCGAGGATAGCGGCGTCGATATGCTGATGGGCATCGGCGGATCACCCGAAGCGGTGATCACGGCCTGCGCGCTCAAGTGCCTGGGCGGCGAGATTCAATGCACGCTGTGGCCGCGTGACGAGGATGAGCGACGGCGCGGGCTGGACATGGGCCTGGAACTGGATCGCGTGCTCACCACCGACGATCTGGTCGGCGGCGAAAACGTCTTCTTCGTCGCCACCGGCGTCACCGATGGCGAGTGGTTGACCGGCGTCAAATATTCCGGCAGAGGCGCACACACCCTGTCGGTGGTCATGCGCAGCCGGTCGGGCACGGTGCGCATGGTCGAGGCCCGGCACAGCCTGGACAAACTGGCTCAGTTGACCAGTCTGTACGGATGACCGGCGTGGCCCCGTGCGGATTGGACTTAGCGTGCACGCAAAACATGTCAGGCGGCTCAACGCCCGCGTCCCCGCGGGCGGTCAACCCCGCGGAGCGGGGCGCAAGCAGCCGCGAGGACGCGGTTGGCGAGCGTTATACTTGCTGACAACCTTTGCGTGCACACTGGACTTAAGTGTGCACGCAAAGGTTGTCAGTTCCTCCACTGCCGGGGGCTGAAGCCGCCCGGCTCAGGCTGCCCAGCCCGGTAAACCGGGCTGGATACAGCCGGATTTACGGGAGCACTCCCCCAAAAGACGGGGACTTCGTGCACCGC
>DATBWU010000296.1:0-5930 GCA_036514635.1 Anaerolineae bacterium
CACTTGATCCAATAATAGACCGATTGCTGCAACAAGACCCGGCAAAGCGTCCGCAAACAGCAGATGTTGTTCTAAACATGCTTAACGAATCCTTAAAGCCGTCCACATGGAGTGCTAAAGAAAGCGCATACATTGCAATGGGCAAATTTCATAATCGCCTGCGATCGGTTTTCCCAGGCAAACAAGGACTAATCCGCGTGACGGATAAAGATAAGATCGACTATCTCTTGGCCGCCTTATCAAGCAACCTGAGCGAGTACGGTTTTGAGGGTGCGTTGTGGTGGACGCGAGGTTACTCCGATAATCACATACGGCGAATGTACAAACTGGATGAAGGTTTGTGGTTGATAAATGAGTTTGAATGCACAATTGAGGAAGCATGGGTAAATAGAGTTTATTCCTCCTTGCACAATGAGTACGTTCTCTTGCAACTCGCTCCAATGCCGCCTTTCGAAATTTATGATCGAGATGAGTACGATGGCGAATATGATAATGCCGCTTGGTTCACAGACAGGTACATAACAAGCGACGAATACAATGATGGAGTCGACGAACTTGACGCTCACGTTGTAGAGCTCGACGGGGTAGCGGAACCACGCGTGCGAAACATGAAGCGCCAATTCATGTTTCTAGTAGTATTCGGACATCATGTTCAGGGTTACCATGAAACTGTTGAGCAAGTTTATCGTGCTTTAATAGAACATGATAGAGTAAGCCCAGGCATATTGAGACCTCTTGAGAGACTTATGCATCATCCCATATTTCAGGAGTGAAGAAAAGCATTTAAGAGCTGTCTTCGGCACAAGAGAGTAATCAATGCAGCGCTCCCTTCGCCAATTCATAACTATCCTGATCTCACTGACCGTTGCCGCCTGCTCACCGGCTCCTCAGCGCGTCCCCTCAACTCAAACTCAAACCCTAACTCTCACTCCCATCTCCCTCACCCGCCCACCCACCTGGACGCCCACGCCCGACGAGAGCCATACCGGGACAGCGACGGCGACTCCCTTCCCGACGCGCACACTCACGCCGCCGGTCACGCCCGCCGAGCACAAGGTCGTCGTCGCGCAGGATAACGCGTTTTCAATCCAGATCCCCTCTAACTGGGAGGTCACCGAGGGCACGCGGCGCGTGGAAGGATACGCCAACTACGAAGTCAAGTACTTCGCCGCAGTCGGGCCAGGCGATGCGCCACAACCCGGTGTGATCATCTTTTACGATTGGCCGTCGTCGCTCGGCGTCACCAATGACAACGCATGGGAGTCTGCGTACGCGCTGACCGCGCTCGTGATCAAGTCCTGCGCGACGCGGCTCGGCCAGGAGAAGCTGCCGGTCGATTTCGGCGGCGAGCCTGCCTTCGGCGCCGAGTACGTCGATGCATGCGGCGCGGCCGGACTGGTGGCCGGCGCCGTGCACAACGGCGTCAATTACGGCGCACTGTTCGAAGCGCCCGCGCCCTACTTCGGCGAGTGGTTCGACACGCTGCGCGAGATGCTGTTGAGCGTCACGTTCGGGAGGTGATGGCGTATCGCATATCGCTTATCGGGCGACTCACCCTCCCGCAGGTTCGTGTCGTTCTCGCCGAACCGAGCACTAGCGCTGCCGCTCGCGGGCGTTGATGTGCCGGGGAACCTGCTATATACTGTAAGCGGATTCTGGTTGTGAACCGCGACGTTATGTTACGGGCCGAATTGTTTGGAGGTGTAAGGCTGGAATAAATGGCGGGCCGCCGACGGAGAAAACGGGCTACGCTGGCAGAGGCGCAACCCGTGAGGAGAAAGGGCGGTCGCTCTTCAGTCGTGGTCAATCTCTGCGATGGCCTTGCGCAGGGTGCTCTCATCCAAGACCTGTTTCTGGTCGATCAAGCCCGCCATGAGGGCGGTGGTGCACACTTGATTGATGCGGCGAGGAATGCCTTTGGTGTACTCGAAGACGCGCTGCAGGGCGTCGTCGGTAAAGAGGGTGCCCGCTTTGTAGCCGGCGACCTGCGCCTGATGCTTGACGTAGCCGATGGTCTCCTGCAAATCGAGCGGGCCGAGGTGATAGCGAACCGTGAGGCGCTGGTTGAACGCTTCATGAACGGTAAGATGGAGGGTGCGCCGGAGATCAGGATGGCCGACCAGCACCACGGTGGCGAGGGACTGACTGTCCATCTTGTCACTGAACAGCAAGCGTAACTGTTCGAACATGGGCTGGGTCAGCAGATGCGCCTCGTCGAGGACAATGACGGGTGCACGATGCTTGTTCGAGCTGAGGTCATCCAAGGCGGAGCGGATGCGCGCGACGAGGCGCGGCTTGCTGAAAGGGGGTTCGACGCCGAGTTGGAGCAAGAGGTCGCGATACAAACCCGTGATGCCCGTGGTCGGATTAGCCAGATACACAACGAGATAACGATTGAAGTCGAGGTTGGCGGCGAAGACGCGCACGGCGGTGGACTTGCCGGAGCCGATCTCACCCGTGACGAGACCGAAGCCGCGCTCGCGGACGAGATAGGCCAGGCGTGCGCCGAGTTCCTTCTGAGCGGCGGTGGGGAACAAGTCTTTGGTGGCGATGGTGCGCGAAAAGGGCAAGCTGGAGAAGCCGTAGAATTCTTGGAACATGTCAGGCCTCCGGCGCGTCCGCGGTCGGGTCGGTGGGTGTGTCCACCTCGGGTAAGGGCAACTGGGTGAACTGGAGCGGGCCGAGTTCGCGCTGCTGTTGAGTCCGATACTCTTCGCGCAGTGCGGCCAGGTAGTCGAGCGAGGATTTCGGTCTGGGCGGGTCGGGCGGTTCCGTCGCGAGCCGTTGGACAGCGAGGTGGCGCTGGCGATTCTGAACAATGACCGTCGCCAGGCCGAGGCGAGTGCCGTCGAGGTAGAGTTCAATCTGCGCGAGGTCAAACGGATCGAAGCGGAGTTCAAGGATGCGTCCCGCCAGATGCGGCTCGACCTGGTAGCGATTGCCTTGGAGCGAGAGCAGGGCATCGCGACGGACCTTACGCTTCTCGCGCCAGAGGAACGCGCGGCGCACGGTTTCAGGATCGGCGTGGCGCACCTGGTCGAGGCCCGCCGTGTAGCGTGCCCACGGAGTTTGTTTCGTCTCGCTGTGCTCGTGTTGATGATAGACACACTCCAGCCAGGCCCACAGCGATTCGTTGAGGTCGGTCAGCGTCGTGAGATGCGAGGCTTCGACTTCCGGTAGGAACTGAGCGCGGAGGGTTTCGAAAAAACGCTCCTGTTTTCCCTTCGCTTCGGGCGAATAGGGGGCGGTTTGGATACGTTGAATGCCGAGCGTGGCGCAGGCGGCATTGAACTGCGTGGACGAATAGACCTGACCGTTGTCCACGTAGACGGCGTAGGGCACGCCGCGGCGCAACAGCGCCACCTTGAGCACGCGTTCCATCCGAGGCAAGGCTTCGTCGAAGAAGAATTCGGCGTAGGGCACCAGCCGGCTGTGGTCGTCGATGAAGCAGAACAAGTGCGTGCGGCGCTTGCCTGCCCCCGCTCGACGGGGGTTGCCGGGCGCGTAGGGGTCGGGCAGCCAGGGGCCGACCATGGCGTCGCCCTGCCACAGCGCGTTGACGTGGTCACGCTCAAAGCGTCGGTAGGTCTTGCCCGTGTGAGCTAACACGCGCCGGGTTTTGCCACGCCGGCGCAAGTGCGTGGTTAGCGTGTGGACATTGACTGAGCGCGGCAAGCTCTCGTCCCGCTGAAGGATGTCCACGATCGTCTGCGTGGTGCGTGCAGGCTGTTCTTCGCGCAACGCAATGGCTTGGTCGAGCACCTCGGGTGGGAAGGCGCGTGGGGCGCCGGCATCCGCGCGGGGGCCGGGGCGCAGCGCCTCGAAGCCTTGCTCGCGATACGTCTTGAGGTAGCGGCGCAGCGTCGTGACACTCACGTGCGTGCGGGTCGAACCTGGAATGCGGTACGAGCGCGAAGCAATCTCGCGCAAGAGGCGCTCCTGTTGACCGGAGTCGGGCGGGGTGTGGACGAGTGGGGCGATGAGGCCATACCGGAACAACGCGATTTCGGTGTTCAGGTCGTGCGGATCAGTTTCGGATGAGCTGGTCGGTGACATGTGGACTGCTCCTGTCGTGATTGGGGTGTGCGCCACCAACATATCACGTCCCAGCGGCAGGGAACAGTCTGCAAAGTGTGTGGGTTAGATCAACCGCGCTAAGCCTTGGCCGAAGCCCCAGTGCCACAAGAAGCGCAACCGATCAGCCAGGCCGTAGTCCGCCAGTTCCGCCCAGCGTGTCTTGGCCCAGGCCAGCAGGTGCAGCGCCGCGTGCAGCAATGCCTGCGGCATCTCGCGCGGGCCGGCCGCTTCGCCCAGCGGGTCGAGTCCCGGCGCCGCCGCGTCATACTGCGCCAGGGTCTGCTGCACCGCCGCCCACCACACCGGCGCATGTTCGGCAAACGATCGACACCAGCGCCGGATCGTGCGCGCCGAGGGCGCTCCGTGTGGCGCGGACTGCCGCGCGACCTGAGCCCACGACGCCCCGACTTCGTAGCGCGCGACGACGACCGACTGAATGATGACCAGCAGATAGTGGCGGAAGCGGAGCAGAAAACTGGGCAGCAGCGAGAGGGTACGGTGGCACACGGTGCAATACCAGCGCTTGATGCGGATACGGTAGACGCGTTCCAGGTCGAGGGGTTTGCGCCAGTAGAAGCCGTGCCCGATGAGCGCCGCGACCGCCTGACACTGCGGGCACTGCGCCGGACGGGGGAAGCTCAGTCGCTCGCCACACGCCAGATACTCTTGGACAGTCCGTCCGAAGTCAGTTACAATCACCATGTGGTGAAGCCCGACCCAAAGGATGTGCCGCCAAGCAGTGTCTTTGGGCCGGGCTGTTCCTTTCTCTAGGATGGAGAGCACAGCATACACGATTCCAGAGTATACGAAAAGGCCATCGCAAATGGATGGCCTGATGAAGGACGGTGAAGACTCCGGCCAATCTATTCAGCCGAAACAGGCTTGATCGCTGTCAAATAAAGCGGACGGGGACAACGTTAGCGCATGCCGCCGTGTTATGTCGGGGACGACATGGGCGTGGATCGATGTTCCGTCAGACGTCTTGGGTCAGAAACCAGATCGGACTGGACGGTGACGGTTACCGTATGCAACTCCATTGGGGGGTATACGGCAAATATTCCATGTAGTCAATAGTTAGTGCGGCTATCAAAGAGTTGCCCAAGTTCGTATGTGCCCATGTATGCAAAGCAGACACTTTTCGAATGGATACTCTCGATTTCCTTCGTGAGAAAACAGATCGGATCAATGCACGGCTACCAAAGAGCGGCATTGCGGCCGTTGTTCGGCACATTGAGATGGCCGAGCGCCACTTCGAACGAGGGCGTGACAGAGCAGACACCGACCTCTTCACCGATGTCGTGTACAGGACCAATCATGCATTCGAAGGGATTCTCAAAGAGTCGTACGCAATTCTCGCTGGTAAAGATCCTGCTAACAAGAGTGCCTACGATATCGAGAACTACTTGGTGGAGAGCAACATTTTCCAGCCACGAGTCATGGAGCTGTTCACCCACTACCGAACGAAGTGGAGAAATCCATCGACCCACGACCATGTGGCCACCTTCACGGCGTCAGAGGCCTTCCTCAGCATCCTAAACGTCACTGCATTCGTAGGAATTCTCATGGATCAGATGGTCGAGAAACTGACTTTCGAACAGGAAACGGAGAAACTACGCGGTGAAGCCGATGGATTGAAGCGCGAGCTGGAAAGGCATCGGAATGAACCTCTGGTGGATCGGATCACCTACCTGCTTCAATCGTTCGCATCTCGCATGGCACTTGCCGAATCCGACTTGAGTGAGACTGAGCTAGTGGCTTCACTCCGTGCGTTCTTGGAAGCAGTAGCACCTGGGCTCACAGTAATCCAAGAGCCTACGATCAGGGACAACATGGGATTCCTTCGTCCCGATTTC
>DATBWU010000297.1:0-7719 GCA_036514635.1 Anaerolineae bacterium
CACCGGGCACGCCCCACCCGCCTATAGGTGACGACATGACCGACGAACCCTTGACCACAGCCGACGGCAAGACTTACAACGTCGTTTCGTACCAGGAAACTACCACGGGCTACTGGCGCGCCGAGGCCAGTTTTAACGGGCGCGTGGTTGAGACGTGCGACGAAACGACCGAGCTACGTGCGCGGGTCGGCATTCTCAAGCGGCTCGAGCGGCGCAACGGCGCGAGGTGAGACATGGACACTAAACTCATGCAACTGACTAATGCTGCAAGCAAGTACGCAATCGAGCATGACTTGCCTATGCCGCCACTAAGCGTGGACGTCAAGGCTTGGGTAAAAGCTGTCAGTGATGCGGTTGAGCACGCGACAGATCATCCCGATCTGCGGTATGCCAGGTCACTGATTCGCGCTGACGATGCGTTTGCCAGATGGAGAAGTGAGACATGAACAGCGGGAAACTCTCGGACATCATCGAGGGCATGTTGCTAGACGGCGCGACAGATGAGGTCGAGGTCTTGATCGGCGCGGGCGAAGCGTTGCGCGTCGTGTCCGGTTGGACAGAGATCGAGCTTGACCCGGACGCGGTGTACCTGGCGCCGGTCAAGGCGGTCAAACTCGCGCCGGGCTTCCACGTGCTGAGGCCGGTCGGCGAGCTCGATTCATGGCTGAATGTGCGCGTGAAGCTGGCGCGATTGAACAGTGGGCGCAGCGGGGCGAGTTCCCGATAACACAGGAGGCACGATGCAACTATACGTGAAGGCAACGAGCAACTATCCTGACGGGATGACCCTCACCGACTTCGAGGAGTTAGGGCCGATCTGGAGAGGGGAGTCTATCGTCATCCCCTTCGGCGAAGAGCGGCGCGTCTTAACCGTCGTCGGCTGGACGGATTTGTTTATGGGTCGGCCCTGTGAGGTGTACGTCGTCAAGGCGCGCAACATCCCGCGCGACATTCAGGGGAAGCAGGTCGGCGAGCCGATCACCGGCTTCCTGGTCTACGGCGGCAATAGCGGCGTGCGCGTGCTGGACGACGAACGCGAGCCGCAGGAGTTCGACGCGCATCTGCCGCGCGGGTTCGGTGCGCCGATCGTTTGGGTTGAGGACGTGGCCGACTTGCCTGCCGATGTGCGTGCGGTCGTGGAGGGTGATAGCGATGCTGGTCAAGATTGACGCGAGCGCGCGGCTATTCGCCCTGGTCAACGTGAGCGACGCTCACGGCGACTATCGGCGCTACTACGTGGCCGACGCGCCGCACTTGATGATCGTCGTCGCACACAACAGCCTGTCTTTGGGCGACCTACCGGGGCGTGTGGTCGATGCGGCTGTGGGTTGGCACGAGGGGCAGTATGGTTTCGTGCGTCCAGGCAACGAGGACAAGCGGCACTCGAAGTTGACGATCTACGGCGAAGCCGAGGGCAAGCCGGAAACAACACTGTCGGACATCTTGAACGATGCGCCGAAAGAGAGTGACGAACGTCCGCAGCCCTGACCGGTCTGGACGTTCATCGAAGCACACGGGGCGAACCCGCTGCGCCGAGTTGTAGCACAGGTGAAGCGATGAAACGAGCAATCTTGATCGGGCTGGGCGCGCTGGCGCTGGCCGGCTGCTACGCGCCGAAGGACTATGCCGAAGGCGACGCGGTAGTTATCGCCGCCAAGACCGAAGCACAACGCCAAGAGGTTGCTATCGCAGCCGAGGCGACACGGCAGGGCGTCATCGCGGCGGGCAAAGCCGAGCTTGAGCTTGAACGTGAGCGCGAGTTGCAGCGGCAAACCCTCGCACAACAGGCGCAGGCGCAAGAGGCCGATCACGCGGCGCGGCTGGCCGACATCGAAGCGCAGAGCACACAGCGGTTAGCCGACATCGAAGCACAAAGAGCCGAAGCGATGGCGCGCGGTTCTGTCGCCTGGGTGTGGCCGGTCGGTGGGGCTGCTGTCCTTTTCGTCCTGGCGGCCGGCGCGACGGTGACCGCCGTTCGCATGGGATCGGCCTGGGCGCTGAAAGTCAGGCGACAAGCGGACATCCCGCTAATGATCAACTATGATCCACATACATTGACTGCACCGATCATGCTGGCGCTGGTAGCGGGTGTGCCGACATTGGTCAATCCCAATACCGGCGATGTCCTGCCACTCAACGCAGCACACAATGCAGAGGCCGCGCGTCTGCGATACATGGCTGCGCAGAACATCGTCGCGCTGCAGGCGCAGGCGCATTGATGGGCGATGCAACAAAGCCGATCCACATCCGCGAGATCGGCACGATCGCCGGGCCGCGCGCGGGCGCGTTGGAGATTGACGCGGGTCTTGACGCGGGCCGGCTGCTTCGGGCGCTGACGGCTGACAGCGGCGCGGTGCTGCGTCAATTCGTGTCCTGGCCCTTCGTCGGCGATCCAGCCTGTTACATGATCGGTCGATACATTCGGTGCGAAGCTGGCTGGCCGGATGCGCTGGCCGAGAAGTCGATCCGCCTCAGCGACCTGGGTCTGCGCCCGGGCGGATCGGGGCGTTGGACAGCGGGCAAAAACGAGTACGGGCAAACCGTCACCCTGGGCCTATCAGATCACGCGGCGCACTTCGGCGTATTCGGCACAACCGGATCGGGCAAGTCGGTTGCGATCCGTTCGCTGGTGTCGCAGTTGGCCGGAAGCGGCGACCGGCTGATCCTGGTCGATGGCAAGTTCGGCGAAGGGCTGCGCAACCTGGATCACCTGCCCGGCGTGGTCGGGCCGCTGGCGGTCGATGCTGAATCGGCGCGCGCTGCGTTGGGTTGGGCACTGGTTGAGATGACGCGACGGTATGAGGCGCACGACGCCGCCGCCCCTCGCGCGGTCGTCGTGTGTGATGAAGTGCAAGAGCTAGTGTCCGATCCGGTCATCGTCGAGCTATTGAGGCGGATCGCGGCGCAGGGTCGAGCGGCGCGGGTATCTCTGGTGCTGGCGACCCAGCATCCGACGATGGCCGCGTTTGGCGGCGACCCGACCATCAAGCGCAATGTGACCGGGCGGATCGCGCTGCGGGTAGCCGATGCGAAATCGTCAGAGGTTGCCATCGGGCAGAGCACGCCTCGCGCCGATTGGCTGCTGGGCGCGGGTGATGCCTATGCCGTCGTGCCGGGCGCGGTGCAACGGCTGCAGGTTGCCTACATCGGGCGCAACGAGCTTGACCGGCTGCTGACGGCGCAGCCTTCGCTTGCAGCCTGGCCGGAGTTTCACGCCGAGGCGATCGGGCAGTTGCCAGCGGGTAACGTGGCGAACTATAGCGGCGCGGAGTTGGCGGTATCGCTGGTCAACGCCCACGAGGGCGCCGGCCGCCCGGCGCTGGTCAATGCGCTGGAGTCGGCGGGCCTGGGGCGACCGGGCAACGTGCGGGCCGATCGGCTGCTGAGGTTGGGCCGTGACCAGTTGGACACCCTCAAGGTGGACGGCTGGACGCTCTGCCGGATGGCTAACGTCATCCGGCTAGACGATGACGACGGCCTGCCTGCCTAGCCTGGGGGTACACACACTCGTGGCACAAAACGCGCAGCGGGCAGCAGAATCGCGGCTGATCGTGTGTATGTCGAGGGTAGGCAGGCAGGCAGGGAGCAACGATGAATCAATTACGCAAGGAGCTTATCGGCTGCATCGGGCTGGCGCTGGGCGCGCTGCTGCTGACGGGCGGCGCCTTCGCGTTCATCTATGCCCTGCTGAGCACGATGACGGACACGGGCCGTCACCTGCTGGCGGCGGCGCTTGTGTTCGTCGTGCCCCTGGCCTACGCGCTGGGCCTGGCCTATGCCAGAGCGCACCGGGCCGGGCTTGAGCATGGCGTTGACCTGAAAATCTCAACGCGAGAACGGATAGCGGCTAAGCCGACACCGGCGCAGGCGGCACAGGCGCAGGCGGCGGTACAGCGCGCAGAGTGGGATAGGCTTTTGCCGAAGCTGGGCGGGGCTGTGATCGTCCGGCGGCACGGCAGCGATTCAGACGTGATTGATCTGTGAGGTGAGATGAGATGAACGCAACACGCAAGAGCAAGATAGCCAACATCGTTTTGTGGGCGGCGTACCTGCTGACGCTGGCCGCGAGCATGGGGCACGTGGCCTGGGCCTTCGGCACGCTGGAGTTTGAGGGCAGCGCGTGGGTCGGCTGGCTGGCGGCGCTGGCCGTCGATGCGGGCCTGGCGGCGCTGGCCTACGGGGTCCAGCAGCGCAAGCGGGCCAGGCGTTCGGCGCGTGACCTGTGGGCGGGCGTGCTGCTGTTCGCCGGCATATCCGCGTTTGCGAACCTGTTGCACGCGATGACTGCCGTCACCGGCTTTACTGTCACCCTGGCGACGTTCGGCACGGTAGACGCCCTGGCGCTGGCGAAGGCCGTCATCCTGTCCGCCAGTCTGCCGGTGCTGGTTGTCTACCTGGGCGAAGTCGTGTCAAGCGACGACGCACAGGCAGCCGAGCAAGCCGATCGGGAACGTGTCAAGGCTGAACGTCAAGCGATGCGCGAGAGTGTCAAGGCCGAACAGTCGGAAGTGTCAAGTACTACGACGTTTAACACAACGGCTGAACAGGCAGCGCGGGCACGGGCTGTCAAGGCTGAACAGGATGCACACGCGAAGGCAACGGCGCTGGACACTCTCGCCGGACACCTGGACGCCAACCCGGACACGCCGGTTGCGGAACTGTCCAGACTGATCGGGCGCAGCCGGACGACGGTTTACACCTATCTGTCCGAACTGGAAGCGGCCGGCCGGATTCGGCGCAACGGCGACGGCAAGGAGTAGCGACGATGGCAAAGGCGAAACAGGCAACACACGGGGCAGTCAAGCGGGCGGCGATCTACGTGCGCGTATCGTCGGAAGGACAGGCGAAAGACAAGAACGGCAGGAATGGCGAAGATGAGGCCAAGACATCGCCCGACGCGCAAGAGCGCGACTGCCGGGCGCTGTGCGAGCGGCAAGGCTATCAGGTGGTAGCCGTCTTTCGTGACACCGCGAAGTATCGCGTTGGTAAGCGGCTGGTCGAGCCGAGCGGCACACGGGCGGATCGGCCTGGACTGCGGGCGATACTGGCAGTGGCGCGCGCGGGTGAGGTCGATGTGATTGTCGCCTGGCGCGAGGATCGGTTGTATCGCAGCTATCGCCCGATGCTCGATGTCCTGGACTGCCTGGACGAAACCGGGATCGATATCGAGCTGGCGAAGGAAACATTCGACAAGCGGATCGCGCCGGTCAAGGCGTGGGCCGCCAAGATGGAACTGGACGCGAAGGCCGACCGTTTCATGATGGGCGTGTCGGGGCGATTCGCAAAGGGCAAGGACTGGAACGGGCACACACCCTACGGATGCTCAAACGACAACGGCACGTATCGGATCAAAGATGACGAAGCGCGGGCCGTGCGCCTCGTCTGGTCGATGTTTGGTGACGGCGAAACACTGCCGACGATCCGCGACCGCTTGATCGGCGAGGGCGCGCCGCAGCGCAACACGTCAAAACACGTGTGGGCCGTGAGTCAGATATACCGCATCCTCAAACGTGACTACTATTGGACAGGCGCGATTGAGCGAACGTGGGATGGCGAGACCTATCAGGTACAGATACCGGCCATCGTTGACGAGGCGAGGGCGGCGCGCGTGAAGGAACGCTTCGCCCGTTTCAAGTCCTACCCATCCGGCAACTTGAAAGCGCAGGCGTTGGGCGCCGGGTTGGTGCGTTGCGAGCATTGCGATTGCATCATGCAGGTGATCCGGTACAACAACGGCTATAAGGACTACACATACTACCGCTGCCCGTCTAAGCAACTGGTCGGCAAGTATCCGCGCGACTGCGCCCGAAGCGCACAGGTCGGCATCCTTGACGCCGAGATATGGCGCAAGACGTGGGAGTTTATCTCCGACGCGGAACGGCTGCGCGCCGAAGTCGATAAGCAGATCGCAGTCCTGCAGCAGCAGAAGGCAGAAGCAGAAGGCGAGGTTGAACGGCTGACGAAGGAATTAGACGGCCTGGCGATGGAGCGGCAGTGGGTCATCACGCGGACGCGCAAAGGCAGCATCACCGAGGCCGATATGGAGATGCAACTAGCGGCGCTGACGTTTCAGGAGGCCGCGTTGCGCGCAGACCTGACGAAAGCAGAACGGCTATCGGGCAATCGTGCCGAGCGGATGCGAAAGCTGGCCGATGACTTCACTCGTGATGTTGAGGTTGGGCGCGAGTTGGTGGAGTTAGAGCAGGCTGCGCCGGAACGGTTGACACCGGAACAGGTCGAGGACTTATTCAACTTCAAGCATGGAGCGATGCGCGAAGTCGTGAAGCGCATTGACGTACAGGCCGACAAGACGCCGAAGGTGCATATCGAGATACGCCTGGACGATGACGACGAAGTGTATCAGGTCGGTGACGGTCGAACTGGTTGGCTAGTTACTGATCCGATATACGCGATCGCGGTGACGCTGTGATGCTGAGCGTCGCGGCTACGCGAGTCGGCGCGAATGTACCGCGTGAGCGCACAGGACGGGTTACACGGCGCGCAGCCTGGCAATAAGGGGCCCCCCCACGTCTTTTGCACGTTTGACCCGCCGTAATCCATCCTGGCGCGTCGTGACTTTCAGACAGCCTCATAGAGCCGCAAAACTCCCTCTTGACACCCGCCGGAACAGTGCTATACTAACTAACGACAATCGCACTTATAACTACCTGACACACGAAGGGGCACGCCATGACACGCAAGCAAGCACTCGCAACCGTCAAGAGCAAATCACCCACCGTCTACACTGAAGCGGCGCGCAAGTATGCCCGCAAGTCGAAAGCCGACAACACGATCCGCATGTATCGCTCCGCGTGGGCCGAGTTTCAACGCTTCGCCGAAGCGCGCGGTGTGCCGAGCCTGCCCGCGTCACCAGCGACGGTGATCGACTTCATCACCGCGCTGGCCGATGGCGGCGCGAAGGTGTCCACGATTCAAGTCAAGCTCGCGGCGGTTGCGTCGGCGCATCGCACGGCGAAGGCGACCGACCCAACCACCGATGAGGATGTGCGGCTAGTGATGGCGGGCATCCGGCGAGCGAAGGGTATCGCGCCGAGCAAGAAGGCGCCGATCACGCTGGACGAGCTGCGTGCGCTGGTCAACGCTCTGCCCGACACGCTGGCAGGCAAGCGTGATCGCGCCCTGCTGCTGACCGGTTTCGCGGGCGCGTTTCGCCGGTCGGAGTTGATCGGCGTAGACGTGGCGGATATGCACGTCAACGGCAAAATGACGATCCGTGTCAGGCGCAGTAAGACCGACCAGGAGGGCAAGGGTATCACGAAAGTTATCCCGCCGATTGACGATGCAGCGATTGACCCGCTGCGCGCCTTGCGCGAATGGCTGGGCGCGGCGGGTATCAAGTCGGGGCCGGTCTTTCGGCAGATCGACCGGTGGGGGCACGTGCGCGACGCGCGGCTGACTTCCCAAAGCGTCGCGCTGATCGTCAAGACGGCGGCAGAGCGCGCGGGGCTGGAGCCGAGGCAATTCGCCGGCCATTCGCTGCGGTCGGGCTTCATCACCGAAGCGGCGAGCGCGGGCGTTGAGGATCGAGACATCGCCGCGCAGACCGGACACAAGAGCATGATCGTTTTGCATGGCTACATCCAAGACGCCGGGCTGGGCGCGATGGGCGCGGTCAAGGCGGCGTTTGGACAAAGGGCGAAGTGAGGTAGAATAAAACCGCCGCGCAGTGTGGCAACACTCGCGGCGATGGTCGAGCCG
>DATBWU010000298.1:0-5071 GCA_036514635.1 Anaerolineae bacterium
CGCGAAGGCGACCGGCCACAGGGCGCCTTCGTCGAGGTTCGCCGTGTCGCTGAAGCCGAACGTCGCGTACCTCGTGTTGAACTTCTGCGCGCTTTGGAAGAAGCAGACGACCTTGCCGTCCTTGGCATACGCGGGCATCCCATACCAGGTTTTCGGCGAGAGGGCTGGCGCGCTGGCTTTGATGATAGCATGGAGCCGCTTGGCCATGGCGCGATCCGGTTCCTGCATCTCGGCGATCTTCGCGAGCACGGCGCTTTCCCCGTCCGCCTTGTCCTTGTTCGCGCGCGCGGCCGCCTTCAGCTCTTGGGCGCGCTCCTTCATCGCGGCTCGTTCCTCGTCCGTGAATCCCTTGGACTTCTTGTTGATCGCGGTGGTGCTCTTGGCGGACTTTTGCGTGTCCTTCTTTGGGCTCATAGAAACCTCCTTAAATAGTGATTGATTGTCGTTGAACTGGACTTCCGTACATCGGGCTATTTCGCTCTGAATTAAATGGACTTGGCAACGCGCATTTCGATTAGCTTGCCGGAGTGCGTTGAGATCCGCCGTTGATTGAAGCGCTGACAGGCCGCGACCGCTTCTTGCTGAACATGGGCGTTGCTGAAGGGCTTGAGCGTAATCACAATCCGGTCAGGCGTCTCGCGGTAGAAGGCATCCTGATTGAAAAATGTGCGCCACAAGGTCAAAGGCGTGGCATGACGATAGTCCGCCCCAAAGTAGTGATCCCGTGCCCACAGTGCGCTGTTGTGCAGAGCAATTCGCAGAGGGGCGACGCTCTGATCCTTCTCGGTGTCCCCCTCAAAGAAGGTGGCCTGCGGATTCAACTGGGTCAGTTCCTGCGCCACACGCGTTTGCTCTTGGCGATGTGATTCAATCTCTCGTTCGAGTGTGGCTTGGCGCACTACCTGTTTGAGTAAACGTCGCTGATGACGTTCCCGCTGGTCGTGCAATTGTTGCTGACGTTTCGCGGCGCGCCCGGCGGCTTGTGCCCCACCGCGGCGTGGCGGGCGCAAGAGTTTCGTCAATTGCTGGTCATGGCGCGCAGTGTACTTTTCCATGCGGCGCGCTTGCTCGGCCAACTGCGCCACCTTGCTTTCCAGTGTGTGCGTGACCGCGCGCAGATGGTTGGTGAGGTCAGTGAGCTGTTTGGCGACGCGGCGGTCCGGCACGCTCCGTTTGGCCCGCAGACCAAAGTTGGTATCGAGCCGCACAAAAGCAATCAGCGCGCGAAAGGAATTCTCTTGGGCGTTCCAGCGCGCCAGATACCAGCCCACGCCGCGCCGAATGTCTGGCTCTTGCTGGCGGCTGACCGTCGTGATCAAACTAATCAGGTGCTCAGGATGTTCCAGGTCATACAGCAGAGCCGCACGAACCCCCAAGTCCGGAGCCAGCTGAAAATCGGCATCGGCGACGCGATGAGTGGTCTGACCGGTGCGCCGATCCTTGATCTGCCGAAAGCGTCCGCGCCGCATGAAGTCGGCTTCACGGCTATACTGATTGGACTTCAACAAGGTCACAAAACCCTTGTTTTTCAGGGCTAGAGTGCGGATGACCTCGACGGACAGCCCTTCGCGGTCGGTGACGATAATTTGAATGAGAGGGCGTCCGATCGCTTGCTCAAGCGCCTGTGCGACAGCGACGACCACTTCGTTCAGATGCACATCGGCGGCATACGTCAGGCAGAAGAGGGCATGACCGCCACGCCCATGTACAAACGTCTGCTTCAGACAAGCTCGCACTTCGTGCAAGGCACTGACGAAGCCGACCGGACTGGGCTTGTTCGTCCAGATGACTTTGTCGTGCATGTCCACGTAGAACACGTGGGCATCCGGGATGTCACCCGGCTGATACCAGGCTTGCCAGTAACAGCGCGCCAGGGCTTGACCTAACCGCGCAGCGATACGCAGGCGAGTCAAGTCGCTCAGGTAGCGCTCCATTGTCACCGCGCGATAGACCTGGGACGTTTCGCTCAACCCACCCAGTCCGTCATCATCGGAGCTGTCCAGATGTCGCGGACGCGTCATGTTCTCGAACAAGGGTAGAAAGGCGAGCGTCTCGTTCTTGCGGACGAGGACCTCCGATGTATGTGTCAAAATGCGCAGGGGTGGCGCGTCCGCCTGGGATTGAGACGCGTGGCGGGCGGTCTCAATGACTTTCAACAGGGCCGTCCCAATGCCCAGTTCGAGCCATGCCCCTTTGAGCCACCACGTGCCGGCGTCGGTCATCGGCTGACCGAGCGCCAGTTCCGAATCTGTCACAGGCTCAGCGCTTAAAAGGGGGGCGGTGACTCGGACTTGGTCGTGGACTTGGGCCCGGGTGACTCATCCGCCAAAATGTCGGGCAGCGCCTCCAAAACGCGTTGATACCAGTTGTACAAGGATTGCTTGGAGAGCCGTCGTTTGCGGATAATGTCCGCGACGTTCGTCAACCGCAGACTCTCGCGCATCGCGGCAACCTTGGTGTTCAGTTTGACTTTTCGCCGGGGCATAGCCGCACTCCTTTAGTGAGTTCGGCGTCTATTATGCACGGATCAGCGAATATTTCAAGAAATCGAGTCCATATAATTCAGGGCGAATTAGCCCAATGTACGGAAGTCCAGTGTAACCACCTACCGCGCCGGTTTTCAAGGGTTCGTGGCTGTTGGTGTACACACTTGGCGAGCGTAACTCGCCTCAGCCGGTGGCGGCTTATCTCGACCGTTGGACGGCGCAGGTTTTCAGAAACTCTATTTTGGGGGGATATCAGACAGTGCTTGGCCGGAGGGTCAATCCGAACGGTCCGTGGTACATATCGTCTGTAGCGGTCAACCGGAATCTCGCCTGAGCGGGTCATGCATCAGCCGCCGTGTCGTAATGCGTAAACCGCGTTTGGAAAGGAGCGCACCGAGCCAGCCGTAGGCCGCCCTTGTCCACTATTGCCCCATGTGCGATAATGTAGTTCGATGCACTTTGAGATCATCGACCAAATCACCGACGTCGAAACAATCGCGGTAGGAAGTAGTATCCGCATACTGCCGGTGTTGCGAAAACAATATGGTTCGGGCCGTTGGAGAAAACTGAAAGGCATCGCCACGGTTCGCCTGGCCGATGGGACGATACGTTTGGCCGAAGTGCATTGGTTCGAGGCACATGGTATCGGCAAACGGAAAATGCGAATCAAGCGTTTCTTGGACTGAAGATATGACGACTAAACTTCAAAAGCCGGGACAGCGATTTGCCATCTGCATTAACACAGACGACGCGGATTTATTGACACCCCGCATGGTCTATCAAGTCCTACCTGACGAGCGTGCAGCAGAATCGGACTATATCCGGGTCATCGATAACGAAGGCGAGGATTACTTGTATCCGGCCAAGTACTTCGTGCTCGTAGATTTTCCACAGCCGGTGAAGCGCGCCTTGTTACGCACGCGAGCGCCAGTCATGCGCAGTGTACCTACTGGACGTAGCCGCTTATCCTCCGCGCAGCGAAAAGGTCTCTAACCGCGGGCCGCCCAACAACTCAATCCCCCAAAGAACGGGGACTTCGTGAAGCCGACCACCGACCGCGCCGGTTTTCAGAGGCTTGTGCCTGGCATCGTATTCTTTCGGCGGTGTATACTTGCCAGAGTCGGTGGTGGCTTAGCTCGGCCGTTGGGCCGCGCCGCGCGGATAGACGTTCGCGAAAGGTACCTTCGCCGTGTCACAGCCCTCTGATCACAACAACGCAGTAGACGAACTATGGCGCGTCTTCTTGACCACCGGCCATAACGCGAGCGAGCGACGGCAAAAGCACTTCTTCGCTCTCCTGCCGGCCCATCGCCGCTGCAAGTTCTGTTTTGCGCCCTTCGATGGCGTCGGTGCACCCCTGGTGCGCAGTGTCTTCGATAAGCGGCCGTCGCATCTGAATCCGAATCTGTGCACCGTCTGCGAGAACTTCGCCAGCAAGCACCAGGGCGGCGCAGAAATCGAGCTGTCCATGCTCTTCGTCGACGTGCGCGGGTCCACCCCCTTGGCCGAGAGCATGACCGCTGCCGAGTTCAGCCGACTCATCAACCGGTTTTACAAGGTGGCCACGGACATCCTGATTCGAACCGACGCCCTGATTGACAAGCTGGTCGGCGATCAGGTGACCGGCCTGTATGTTCCCGGACTGGCGGGGCCGACGCACGCCCAGCGCGCGATAACAGCGGCGCAGGGCATCCTGCGTGCGACCGGTCACGCCGACCCAGGTGGGCCATGGATTCCGCTAGGTGCCGGGGTGCATACCGGCACAGCCTATGTTGGCTCCGTAGGCTCCAAGGAGAGCACGACCGACATTACGGTTCTCGGCGATGCGGCCAATACTGCTGCTCGTCTCTCGTCCAGTGCCGGGCGGGGTGAGATCCTGATCAGCCAAACCGCCTATGTGTCTATCGGACGGTCGCTGGGTGACCTCGATCAGCGCATACTTACGTTGAAGGGCAAGAGCGAACCTGTGGTTGTTCATGTGCTCACGCATTATTCATGACAGCAGATCATCGGCTGTGACGCCAGGTGCTCAGTCGCGCGCGGCCCAACCAATCGCTGAAGCCGACCGACTACCGCGCCGCGATTCAGGCGTTCAGATTGGCGAGGTAGTATCGCCATAAAGTGTCCTTTTCACTCAGCGTATCCGGCCAACAGAGTAGCAGTGAGGCAGTCGCACCTGGCCCACTGTGGCGCGTGGCGCACCACGTTGGCGGCTTAGCTCGGCCGTTGGACGGCGCGAAGAGATATGCTGTTCAAAGCCGACCAACATCACCGTGGCGCGTCACGAAGAGGCGCTACTCTCGCCTGCCGTGCGGAATATCAGAGGTGCTGCTTGAGCCAGCGCTCGATGCAACCGTCGGCTACTGGTTGGGGAGCGGTTGTAGTGCGCCCCAAAAGCTGGACAGCGGGCTAAAACAATATACACTGTTCAGCAAAGGAGGGGGGCATTTCGCTTTGGGGGCAAGTTCTGCCTCACCCCCCGCCCCCCTCTCCCAAAGTCGAATGGCGGACTGCGGGAGAGGGGGAGACACGCTCCCCTCTCCTGGCGACAGCCGTTTCGTCGTCAGGAGAGGGGCCGGGGGTGA
>DATBWU010000299.1:0-5657 GCA_036514635.1 Anaerolineae bacterium
CGGGATCGTCAATCACCCACAACCCGCCTATTTCCGGCCCTGCCGATTTGTGGCTATAATTCCCATCAACTGCACCCGTGGAGCGCACGGTGAATCCTTCCGATACGATTACGCTCGCGTTGGGCGTGGTGGCACTTCTGATGGTCGTCGCCATTGCCCTTACTCTGATCCGCCGGCGGCCTGCGCCACCCCCGGCCGCGCCGCCGGAATCGATCGCCTTGCTGGAGCGCATCGGCGAAGATGACGGCCCGCGCATTTACGCGCTGCACAGGCCGGTGATGATCATCGGGCGCGGCGAAGAAAGCGACATCCGCATCGCGCCCGAAGTGCCCGGCGCACTGACCGTCTCGCGCCGCCACGCACAAATCCGCCGCGAAGATACCGAACACGTCGTCGAAGACCTCGGCTCGGAGAACGGCATCCGCGTCAACGGGCTGATCACGCACCGCAATCTGCTGCGTGAAGGTTACCGCGTATCCCTCGGCACGGTCGAGTTCGTCTATCGCCAGGCCGAATCGAGCGGCGCGGCCAGGAGCGTCTCATGAAGTGCGAGGTGTGCGGAACGTACAACCCGACCGAGGCGCGCTTCTGCCGCCGGTGCAGCGCGGCGCTGCCGCGCGAAGCTAAAGTGAACGCTTCGCAACCGGCGCCGGTCGGCGAAATGACCACCGCGCCGCTGTCCGACGACGACGCACTCGGCACGCATCCTTTTGAAACGCCGACCCTCGGCACGCGGCCGCTCAATGAGGCCGAGCCGGTTGTTCAGGAACAGCCGACGAGCCTCGACGACACTCAGCCCCTGCCGCGCCCCCGATTCTTGTTCGAGACCCTGCCCATCGGCGCCCTGGTGGGGAGCCTGCCTTATGAGATTCTCAGCGCGATCAACACGGACAGCGTCGTGAACATCTACGCGGCCCAAGATCGACGCAAGCGCATCCGCTGCCGATCGTGCGCGTTCAACCGTAACACGTTCGGTGACGAATACTGCCAGCAGTGCGGCGCGCTGCTGGCCGGCATCGAGCCGCACCATCCGCGCTTCACCGTCAAGGAGAGCATCGCGGCGGACGCCATCGCCGTCGAGCGGCGGCTGGCCGACCTGCGCCTGCACCACGGCGGCGCGATGCTGCCCGTCGATACGTTCTCGGAAACGATCGCCGGCACGCGCCGCTACTATGTGGTGCTGCCGGAGCCGTCGCCGTCTACCGGCGAATCGCTGGCCGCGCCGCAGGAACTGCTCGACGTGCTGCAGTGGGGCGTGATGCTGTCCGAGAGCCTGGCCTTTCTGCACCAACGCAATATCGTGCTGGGCGCGGCGGACTTGTCGCACATTTCGTTCGAGAACAAGATGGCGCGCTGGTTCGATTTCACATCGGCCCGCATCGTCACGCCCGGGGTCGAAGCGCGCACCTGGTTCAAAGAAGACGTGGCGACTCTGGCCGCGTCGCTCTTCGTGCTGCTGACCGGGCAGATGTACTCGCCGCGCGTCGTGCTGGAGCCGCCCAGCCTGAGCCAGACCTTCGCCGACGTTTTCGCCGGCCAGCTGACGACGGCCGCCGCGCTCGCCGATCGCCTGCGCAGCGCGCTGGCCGAAGTGCGCCGCCCGTCGTCGTACGATATTCGCGTCGGGCGCCTGACCGACGTGGGGCACATCCGGCAATTAAACGAGGATTCGCTGCTCACGCTGGAAGCAGGCCAGGTGCATCGATCGGTCAGTCGCCCCATCGGCCTGTACGTGGTAGCCGACGGCGCGGGCGGGCACGCGGCGGGTGATGTCGCCAGCGGCATCGCCATCCGCACCATCGCACGCCAGGCGCTGGAGAACCTGTTCCCGCAGCAGATCGCCGAAGCGCCGCCCGGCATCGATGTCGCCAGTTGGATGCGCAGCGCGGTCCAGTCGGCGAACGAGGCCGTGCACCGCCAGCGCGCGGTGGCCCGCACCGACATGGGCACGGTGCTGGTGATGGCAATCATCCTCGACGGCGAGGCGCACATCGCGCACGTCGGCGACAGCCGGGCCTACTTGATCAACGAGGCCGGCATCAAGCAGCTCACCGTCGATCACTCGCTGGTGCAGCGCCTGGTCGATACCGGCCAGATCAAGCCGGAAGAAGCGCGCACGCACGAGAACCGCAACGTGATCTACAAGATGATCGGCGATCGGCCCAAAGTGGAGCCGGACCTTCAACGCGTCGCCCTGGCTCCCAGTGATCGGCTGCTGTTGTGCTCGGATGGCCTGTGCGGCTACGTGGACGATATCGAGATGCTCCAGATCATTCGTTCGTCGTCGTCACCCCAAGAGGCCTGCCAGCACCTGATCGATGCGGCGAACGCAGCCGGTGGAGCGGACAACATCACCGCCGTCTTGGTTCAAATCGATGCACTGGGCGACGTATGACCACTCTCTACTGCCCGGCCTGCGGCACGCTCAATCAACCTGCGGCCCGATTCTGTCTGTCGTGCGGATCGCGTTTGGCAGACGCGGCCGGGCCGGCCTGCCCGCGCTGCGGCGCGAACCCCTTGCCCGGCGATCGCTTTTGCGATGAATGCGGCGCGGCTCTGCCGCCGCCCGTGTTGATCATCCTCGAAGAGACCGGCTGGCGTGTGGCGTTGCCGGACCAATCCGAAAGTGTCGTCGGCCGTGAAGATCCGCTCAGCGGCGAGAAGCCGGGAATCGATCTCGCGCCGCATGGGGCCGAGCGCTACGGCGTGTCGCGCCACCATGCGCGGCTTACGCGCACCGGCGGCACGTATACGCTCGAAGACCTCAACAGCGTCAACCTGACCTACCTCAACGATCAACGCCTGGAGCCGGGTCGCACGGCGACGCTGAAAGACGGGGACCGTATCTCACTCGGCACAATGCGCCTGATCTTCAGGCAGGTGTAACGTGGGGCGTTCGGACTCGCATTCTCCTCCTGGCTCCACCCAGTTGATCCCCATCATGCGCGCGCATGTGGTGGTGCGCTGGGCCGATGGCACGTCGCAGACCCTACCGTTACACAAAGACGCGCTGACGATCGGCCGCCACCCAACGAACGACATCATCGTGCCCATCTCGACCGTTTCCGCTGAGCACGCGCTGATCGAGGCGCAAGTGAGCGAGGGGCGACGCACGTATCGGGTCGTCGATCGCGGCAGCCGCAACGGCACATTCGTCAACGGGCGACGCATTTCGACCTACGTGCTGCACGACGGCGACATCATCCGCATCGGCGACGCGCTGGGCAACTCGGTCAGCCTGACGTATCAGACGGGCCGCGCGGTCGAATCCGTCTCGTTGGGGCAGTTCAGCCTGGGCGAGGCTGCCTCGCTGACCATCGGGCGCGATCCCGCCAACGATCTGCACCTCGACTCGCCGGTTGTCTCGCGCCATCACGCACGCGTCGATCACGTCGAGGCCGGGCACACGCTGATCGACCTGGGCAGCACCAACGGCACCTACGTCAACGGCAATCGCATCGATCCGAACGCCGGCGTGGCGCTGAAGCCGGGCGACCTGGTGCAGATCGGCCCGTTCCGCCTGACCTACCAGCCGACCGGCTTCAGCCAAGTCGCCGGGACCGCGCAGGCGCGCATCGATGCTTTCAACTTAACCCGCCGTGTCGACGGCACACGACTGATTCTGCGCGAAGTCTCCTTGTCGATTCTGCCCCGCGAGTTCGTCGCCATCGTCGGGCCGTCCGGCTCCGGCAAGACGACCCTGCTCAACGCGCTGAGCGGATTCCGCCGCACCGAAGGGCGGGTGCTGCTCAACGGCGACGACTTCTACGCGCACTATGCATTGTACCGCAGTCTGCTGGGCTACGTGCCGCAAGACGACATCATCCACACCGAGCTGCCCGTCGAGCGCGCGCTGCGCTACGTCGCGCAGCTGCGCCTGCCGTCCGACACATCGCCGGACGAGATCGAGCAGCGCGTCCGGCGCGTCCTGGCCGAAGTCGAAATGGCCGAGCAGCGCGAGCAGATCGTATCGAGCCTGAGCGGCGGCCAGCGCAAGCGCGTGTCGATCGGCGCGGAGCTGATTGCCGAGCCAAGCGTATTTTATCTGGACGAGGCGACCTCCGGCCTCGATCCGGGACTCGAAAAGAAACTGATGTACACGCTGCGCCGCATGGCCGACGCCGGCCGGACGATCGTGCTGGTCACGCACGCCACGGCCAACATCCGGCAATGCGATCACGTCGTATTCCTCGGCGATGGACGACTGGTGTTCTTCGGCCCGCCGTCGGCGGCGCTCGACTTCTTCGGTGTGGGCGACTTTGCCGACATCTACGCCGAAATCGAGCGCGATCCGGCGATGTGGGAGGAGCGCTACCGCGCCTCGTCGTATGCGCAGCAGCATCTGACCTCGCGGCTCGGCTCGCCACCCCCGCCGCGCCGCACGGCGGACATCCGATCGCCCAGGCCGCGCGTCAGTTTCTTGCGACAATTCGCCATCCTCACACAACGCTCGTTCGAACTCGCGCTGCGCGACACCGTGCGCCTGGCCGTGTTGCTCGCCGTCATGCCGATCCTCGGCCTGCTGCTGTCGCTGCTGGCCGATCCGACGACACTCGTCGGCGCAAGCGAAGAGCGCATCGCCGACATCTTGCACGACACGGGCCGCTACTCGGTCGCCGCCGACGCGCAAACGCTGCTGATGATGCTGGGGCTGGCAGCCGTGCTGCTGGGCATGTTCGTCGCCTCGTTCGACCTGGTGCGTGAGCGCGCCATCTATCGCCGCGAACGGATGATCAACCTACGCCTTCTCCCGTACCTGGGATCGAAAGCCGTCGTGCTGATCGGCTTCGCGCTGATCCAGTGCCTGGCGCTGATCGTCGCGGTCGGCCTGCGCATCCGCTTCCCGCAACTGGGCACATTCCTGCCCGGCCCACTGGAAATCTATCTGACGCTGGCGCTGGCCTCGGCGGCGGGCACGGCTATCGGCCTGTTTATCTCGGCCATCGTCAACAGCGCCGGGACGGCGATTTACGTGGTCCTGTTCGCGCTGTTTACGCAGATCATGTTTGCGGGTGTGATCTTCAAACTCCCCGGCGTGACGAATGCGCTGTCGTACCTCACCGTCACGCGCTGGACGGTCGAGGCGCTCGGCTCGACGGTCGACATGCCCCGGCTCAACGAGCAGGGCCGCATCGAGTTGACGAAGACGATCGAAGGCGTCGATCCACTGACGGGCGCAACCGTGTCGCGCCCGGTGACGATCCGAGATCGCCTGTTGGTCGATTTCAATGTAAACTATGGGTGGACCGCGAATTACGTGATCGAGCGTTGGGCCGTGCTGGCGATGTTTGGTCTCGTCTTCGGCGGGTTGACGGCACTGGCGCAACGACGCCGAGAGGGTTGAAGGACGGAGGTCGGTGAGTGAGGATACGATTGAACGCCGCCGGGCTGACCGACGTGGGGCGCGAGCGCGAGCACAACGAAGATGCGATCTTCTACCTGGTGACGCGCGACGAGCGCGACGAGCCGCTGGGCATGTTCATCGTCGCCGACGGTGTCGGCGGGCAACTCGCCGGCGAGATCGCCAGCCAGTGGGCCGTAGCCGCCGTGCGCGATGCGCTGCGCGACCTGTTCGCGCCGCCGGACAAGATGCAGACTCAGCCGGTCGACAACCAGCGCACGCCGATGCTCAAGCCTGTGCGCACCGATGGCGGCCA
>DATBWU010000300.1:0-10328 GCA_036514635.1 Anaerolineae bacterium
GGAGCGCCAAGCGGCGCGTTGAGGGTAGGTGAAACCACGTATTTCGGGCGAAGCGGTTTTCGACGCCGGTTATCATCTTTCTGGAGTGAGAAACGGCACCCGCCATTTGGCCTGGACAGAATCACGCCGAATGACGCTCACATTCTCGCGCCGGTCACGGTAGACTGGGGCGAAACGCAAGACAGAGGAAGATGATGAGCAAACCACAACGTGGAGTTGCCAGAGATGGCCGGGGACGTGATTGACGTCGCCGCCGACATGAGCGGGTTTGATATGAAGGAGATTCGCGTCAAGGCCGGCGAGCCGGTGACTGTGCGCCTGACCAGCCTAGACAACTCACACCACACCGACGGCGGCGGCCAGCACCAGTGGGCGGTGGACGAACTGGGTGTGAGCATCGTTGCGCCGCCGGAAGGCTCGAACTACGCCACCTTCACACCGGACACACCAGGCGATTACGTTTTCTACTGCGACATCTGCTGCGGCGGACGGGCTAACCCAACAATGAACGGCAAACTGATCGTCGAGGCGAGTGCATGAGTCTCCGCCTGCGCACCATCACCGTCGTTTCCGTTCTGACCGCGATTGCCCTCGGCGCCATCGCCCTGGCGCACTGGAACCTGCATCATAAGGAATGGGTGCGGCTGGTGCTCGGCGGCGGTGTTGTAGCGATGGGGCTGCTCATCCTGATCACGGTATGAGCCGTTTGGCGGGTGCGCGAAAGCGCCAGGTGGCGCTGTTGCTCGGACGCCGACCGGGTTAGACTGGAGCAAGGTGGATCGAGATGAATCGAAACCAGACGCTTCCCGCAACGTGTGAACAGACGGTGTCCGTGCTGACGGCGACCTTGACCTCGCATGGCTATCGCGTCGAGCGCAGTTTCGATCTACGCAGCGCGTTGCACCATCACTCAGACTGTCCCTGCCCGCATCATGGCACCGAGGAATGCTCGTGCCAATATGTGGTGCTGCTGGTGTACGACGGCACACACTTGAGACCACCGGCGCTCGTCACCGCACACGAATGCGATGGTGTCACGCGATTGCACGCCGAAGCCAGTCAGCCCGGCTGGCTGCTGGAAACGAAACTGATGGCAGCGCTCGACGACGCCATGACCGCGATGTCGTGAACCCTGACATGTACCGTGTAGGTCGCTTCGACGATGTGCTTGCATTGGCCGACGCGACATTGGCGCAGACGGCGCATATCGAAGAGCTGTGGTATTACCGTGGCCTGGTGCATCAGGCACGCGGCGAGTTCGATGCCGCCCGCGAGCAGTTCGAGCGAGCACTGGCCTACAATCCCAACTTCCAGACTGCTGCCGGCGCCCTCAAGACTGTGGGGTAGTAGGAGCGTCTCCAGGTGTGCGAGGCTGACGATGCACGATCGAAGAACTGTCGACGAACTATCTATTGAAGAGATCGAACACATCATTGCCGTGCGCAAGCACGAAGCACGCCGGGCGACCTTAGGCCGGCTGCGCGGCGAAGGACGCGTGGTTGACCTTCCGGCATCGCCCACCTCTGTCCACCAGTCATCTGCGCCGGGCAAATCGCGCTTCAAAACCTGGCGCGATCGACTATTGCTGCTTGTCGAGATCGGCGTGCTGGCCGGATTGGTGTGGGTGATCGCCGGCGTCGAGCAATCACGGCAAGAGATCAACCGCGATGTCGTCGCGGCGCGCGGTGCGGAGCAACCCATACCCGAGCCGACCCCGTTGCTCAGGGCAGTTGTCCTGCCCGACGGTCACAAGCCGCCGACCGCGCCCGGCGGCGCAGCGCCGAACGACGACGAAATCCCGGCGCACCTGCGCGCCTACGTCCAGGCCATCACGCCCATGCCGATCCCGACGCGCGGCCCGCAGCATGGCGTTCGCATCCAGATTCCGGCGATCAACGTCGATGCGGCGATGGTCATAGGGACGGATTGGGAATCGCTCAAGAAAGGCGTGGGTCACTACCTCGGCTCGGCCAACCCCGGCGAGCGCGGCAATCTGGTGCTGGCCGCGCACAACGATGTCTACGGCGAGTGGTTCCGTGATCTTGACCAGTTGGAGCCGGGCGACGAGGTGATCGTCTTCACCACCGATCAACGTTACCGCTACATCGTCAGCGGCACGCGCATCGTCGAGCCGACGATGGTCGAGGTGATGGCTCCGACCAGCACGCCGACGGTGACGCTGATCTCGTGTTACCCATATCTGATCGACACGCAGCGGATCGTGGTCTTTGGGGAACTTCAGGGGTGAATGCCTTTAGCGAGGTGATGCCCATGCGAGCGATGAATCGCCGAAACTTCATCAGACTGTCCGGGTCGGCGCTGGTGGGTGCGGCACTGCCGCAGCCGTTAAGCGTGCTGGCGCAAAGCGCGCATCCACCAGAAGACCATGTCGAGGGTGGCTTCGTCCCCTTGCGGCGTGGGCGCGTGCTGGCCGCATCGGTGACCGTTTGGGATCGGATCGAATCGCCGAGGACAGACGTCAAACGGCTGCTGCGCGACGAGGTGATTCTGCTCGGCGAAGAACGTGACGTGCCGGGCACGGGCAGCGCCTACAACAGTCTGTGGTATCGCACGCGCGGCGGCTGGGTGCACTCAGCCTGGGTTCAGCCGATGGAGTTCCACGACCGCCCCGCGATCTATCGCGAGGCCGGCCCGAATGGCTTCTGGATCGAAGTGATCGAACCGAAGATACCGGCGTATAAAGAGCCGTCGCTCGCTGCGCCGAAGGACTACGACTACGTTTACGGCACCGTGTACTTAGTGACCGATGTCGCGGTCGATGGTAGCGGCGCAGTATGGTATGAGACTTACGATGAGTACAGCGACAAGGCGCTAGGCATCACGCCGACGCACCACTGGGCGCAGGCGCAGCGCGTCCGGCGCATCCACGAATCGGAGTTCATGGCGATCCGCCCCGAGGTGCCCGACAAGCGCATCGAGGTCGATCTCAAAACGCAAACGCTCACCTGCTTCGAGGGCGATGTCGTCGTGCTGACGACGAAAGTCGCTACCGGCGCGGCGTTCCGGCAGGCTGACGGCAGCGTGATCGACTACGCCACGCCCACGGGCGAACATCGGGTCATCCTCAAGCAGCCGACGCGGCACATGCGCGCCATCGAAGGCGAACGGGACACCGATGCCTGGTTCGACCTGCCCGGCGTGCCCTGGAACACGTTCTTCACTTACGAGGGCATCGCCATCCACGGCACGTACTGGCACAACGATTTCGGCATCGTGCGCAGTCACGGCTGCGTCAACGTGCCGATCCCAGTTGCGAAGTTTATCTATCGATGGACGTTTCCGACTGCGCCGTACACCGATGCGTTCGTGCGCGGCGACGTGCCCGGCATGAGCAGCACCACTGTAGAGGTGGTCTAGACCCGCGCGGGGTTGTCATGTGATGAACGAGACTTCATCCGTACAAGCCTGACCTGGTCCGCCCCGAGCCGCGTTCCTCGCCCTTGGCACAGTCGTAGTGTTCGTGGGATTCGTGGCGTGAGGGTTGTTCAATCGAAACGCAGCGCAGCCGACCAGATGCTGTATCGCATTACGGGCGTGCCGGAAACTTTCATCGTGGATCATGCGGGGAACGCGGTGTTCTTCAAAGCCAGCCCGATCACGCAGGCGGAACTGTCCGCCGTTTTGGAGCGGATTCTCAACCAATGAGCGGATCAGGCGGCAACGGCGGGCAACCCTGCCGTGTGACGGTTCGACACAGCTGCACAAGAGTGGTAAACTTCGCCCGTGCGGTTAGTTCATTGCACCGGATCGCATCAGGACATTCATGAAGCGCCTTTTCAACTGGTGGCGACGCTATCTGATGGTGGCAGCACTTATCGTGGGAGTGGCCTTGGCTCTGCCCATGGCTCACACTGCATCGCTGCACGCGCCACACGCAAATAGCGGCGTCGGCGCCGTCGATCGCCACTGCAGTCTGGCAACCTGCGGCGCAGTCAGCCTGGTCGGGATGCCCGTGTTGTTTACACTGGCAACCCTCGTGCTGTCTCTCACCGAACTCCGCATCGTCCTCGCGCGGAAGAATCCCCTCACGCTCGACCCACCGCCCCGCTTCGCCCACGCGTAAGCCGCTCGAATCGAAGGGCGTCTAAGCACGCCGCCGGATCGGATGATCCGGGGCTAGGTTGTGTCCACAATTAGTCCATCTACAAGCCAAGGAGCGAATCATGTCTCAACGATCTGCCATCGTCGCGATGGCCGTACTGGCGATGCTGTCTCTCGTTTTATCCGCCTGCGGCGGCAGCGCCGCGCCGGCCACGCCGGAAGTCAAAGAAATCGTCGTCAAAGTGACTGAATTTGCCTTTTCGCCGGCCGAGATTCGGGCGAAAGTCGGCCAGCCGATGCGCATCATGCTGCAAAACGACGGCGCCGTGCTGCACGACATGAGCAGCATAGACGCCATGGTCGACATGATGCAAGGCGAAGGCGCAAGCCACGACATGGGCAATACGGCTAGCCAGATGAAGATGCATGTCGCCGCCGAGGCGAGCCAGAAGGCGACGTTGGAGTTCAAGCCGACGCAGGCGGGTACGTACGAGTTCTTCTGCTCAGTGGCGGGACACAAGGAAGCGGGCATGGTCGGCAAGTTGATCGTCGAGCCGTAGCGCCTCTTTCTGCGCGCGACAGGCAAACACACGGAGAAGAGCACGGTCGTTACACTTACGCTTATCCTGAGCGGTGCGCCGGCCTTGAGTGCCTGTGGCGGCAGCGCCGGTTCCGCTTCACCGACGCCAGGGCCCCAGATCACCCTGACGACGAATCCGAATCCGCCGGTGATGGGGACGGTCGAGCTGCTCCTCGACGTGAAAGACGCGCAGGGGCAGCCGCTCGACGGGGCGAACGGGCTGGTGTTGACCAGCCATACCCGCATGAGCGGCATGGAGCAGCGAGTGGCTGGTGACTGTCCAAGTCAGGACGAACAGCCTGAACCTGGCGCAGGACTTCAGGGTCGAGGTGAAGTGAATGGCAAACCAGATAATCGCCCTGCGACCGGCGAAGCGGTCAGAACGATTGGCGCTGTGGCTGTCGAGGCACTGGTTGCTGGCCTTCAACAGGGTGTTCGGCGCGTTCGTGATCGCGCCGTGGCTGGCGCCGATCTTTATGCAGATCGGCCTGACCGGCCTGGGCAACGCGCTCGGCTCATTCAATTCGTGGATGCGCCTGTTGACCGGCGCGCTGTTCGGCCTTGCCTCCGTCTGGCTGGCGTTTCCTTACGCGCAGGCAGGCTTCGTCGAGGTTCGCGAAACGCTGGAAGGCCGGCTTCCGGCGGCAAGCTAAGTGAGGCGCATGCTGCAACGCTGCGTTGATTCACACCAACGTGACCGGCACACCGACCTTCTTCGTCAACGGGCAGCCGCTGGTCGGCGCGCAGCCTTACGAGGAATTCAAGTCCATGATCGATCCACTTTTGAGCGGGAAGTAACCCTCATCCGCTCCACTGGCTGGCCGCCGCGTTCGGCGGCGTACTCGGCTTCATCGGCGGGCGGATATGGTAGCGCTCGTGGGATGACATCGTTCAGCGCAGATGCCACGCGACGAGGAGATTGTCTCATGGCGAATGTGAGCCGACGCGACTTTCTCAAGTTTGCCGGCGCGGCACTCGCGATGCCGCTTGTCGGACCCGACCCGCCCGATCCGGTTGGAACGGGCCGCCCGTTCAGCCTGGGTCGCGTAACCGATGCGATTACCTGGGCTTACGCCGATCCAAAGCCCGACGCGGCCAAGGTGAAATCCCTCCCGCGTGACACCGTTGTGAAGATTTACGATTCGGTCACTGACGAAAGCCTTCTACCGCACAACCCGGTCTGGAATCTGACCCCATTCGGCTGGGTGCACGCCTGGTCGTTGCAGCCGGTTGCATATCAACCGAATCGCCCGGTGCGCGAAGTGCCGGAGAGCGGTTTCTGGGCGCAGGTCAGTGTGCCGTACGTCGCGATGCGCTCGAAACCAGACGACGAAGCGCGCCTGCTCTACCGGCTGTACTACAGCAGCGTGCATCTGGTCAGCGCGTATATCGAGGACGCGCGAGGTCGATCGTGGTATCAACTAAAAGACGACCAGGCGCCGGGCCGGGTCGAATATGTGCGGACCGAGGGCCTGCGCCGCATCCGGCCCGAAGACATGACGCCGATTTCGCCCGACGTGGAAGACAAAGTGATTGAAGTCAGCATCAAAGATCAAATGCTGCGTGCCTACGAAAATGGATCGGAGGTGTTCTCGACTCGCTGCGCCACTGGTGCCTCCTTCACGATTGAGGGCCTGGGCGTGGTCGATTTCGGTACACCCTACGGGAAACACACTGTTGTGCGCAAGCGGCCCTCGCGCCACATGATCGGTGGCGTTGGCCGCTCAGATTTCTACGATCTGCCCGGCGTGCCGTTCTGCACCTATTTCACGGTCGAGGGCGCGGCGGTGCACGGCGCGTATTGGCACAACGATTTCGGCCACCCGCGCAGCCACGGCTGCGTCAACGTCTTGCCCGAGGCGGCGCAATGGGTGTATCGGTGGACGATGCCGGCGGCTGCATATGAAGATGCGCTACTGGAAGTCGCAAGTGGCGGATCGCCGGTTATCGTCGCGTAGCATTGGGAGTGTCCTTTCAGATACCTACAGCGAACGGAGTCAACCATGATTTCTCGAAGAGGTCTGCCACTCGCGCTGATCATCACCGGCCTGATGGCCGCGTGCAGTGCTCAATCGACTGCACCCGTCACCAACTCACCATCGGGCGATCCGGTGAATGTCGAGGGCGGAGCGTACACCAACATCACTCCCGCGCAACTGGCCGATATGCTGAAAAGCGAAGATTTCTTCTTCGCCAACACACATATTCCTTATGAAGGCGAGATCGAGCAGACAGACGCTTTGATTCCGTATGATGAAACCACGCAGCGGCTCAACGAACTGCCCGCCGACAAGAATGCCAAGATCGTGCTGTACTGCCGGAGCGGGCGCATGTCGGCCATCGCCGCCGAGGCATTGGTGAAAGCCGGCTACACGAACGTATGGAATCTGGATGGCGGGATGATCGCCTGGGAACAGGCCGGCTTTTCTCTGAAGGGTCAGTAGCCTCCATGCAACGACGCGAGTTTCGGATCGGCCTGATACTCCTGGTGAGCGCCGGAGTCGCGCTGCTGCTCTTCCAGCGCACCGCTTCGACCGGGAAGCCCGTGGTCATCAACGGCACCGCCGCGCCGCCTGTGCCGGCCCTCGATCCCGATCGCGTGGCGCATGGCGAATCGCTTTACACACACTACTGTGCCGCGTGTCACGGCGCGAACCTGGAAGGCGCAGCAGACTGGAAACGGCGTCTGTCCGACGGTTCCTTGCCCCCGCCGCCGCATGACAGTTCGGGGCACACGTGGCACCACCCCGACTCACTCCTTCTCAGTATCATTGCCAACGGCGGCGATCCGGCATCTAACTCGAAGATGCCGGCGTTTAAGGAAAAACTCCACGACGATCAAATCATGGCAATCCTGGCGTTCTTGAAGAGCAAGTGGGGCAACCGGGAGCGTGAGTTCCAGTGGTGGATGACGGCGACCCAAGATTAGAGTCTCGACCATGCCCACTCGCCTCATCATCCTGTCCCCGGCAATGCTGCACCGCGAGGCCTGGCGTGCGCTGCTTGCCACCCAGCCCGATATTGTTGTCGACGGCCTGGCGGCCGATGTTTCGAACCTCGCTGCTCTGCCTCCATCGGGTCAGCCGACGACGCTTCTCGCCGATCTGCCTGCGCCTCAGCTCGACCTGCTCAGGCAGGTCAAATCGATCGCACCGGAAGTCGGCGTGCTGTTTCTGGTCCACTCCTATGATCTGGCCGAGATCGTTCCGTTATTGCAGGCCGGCGCGACAGGTTTCGTGTCGCGGAATGACTCGGTGGGCGATCTCGTCCGGGCGATCGTTGCGGCCGGTCGTGGCGAGCTGGTCCTGCCCGCATCGATCGCTGCTGGCGTGTTAACGGCGTTAGCACGTGGCGAATCCATCGGCTCGCATCCGACTGAAGCCTTGTCCGAGCGCGAGATGGAAGTCGTGCGCCTGCTCGGCCAGGGGTTCACGAACAAAGACATCGCCCAGACGCTCATTCTGAGTGTGCGCACGGTCGAGGCGCACCTGCGCAACATCTACGGCAAGTTGGGCGTCCGTTCACGTACCGAGGCCGCGTTGTGGGCCGTGAAGCGCGGTTACGGGCCGGAGCAGTAGGTGATTTCACCTAAGCCAAGTCAGGCGATTCTGCCGTAGCCTGAACGGGCCTGTGTGCCTATACTATCGACATCGTTCAAGGTCAGGAGCAACCGATGATGGTCAAAGACCCCGTCTGCGGAATGGAGATTGATTCGGCGACCGCGCTCGCTACGCGCGAGCACGGCGGGTCGTCCCCAACCGGGTAACCGTGCGCGAACAATCGCCCCCTCGCACCCCCATCGCGGTGCTTGGCACGCTGGCCGAGTTTCACCGCGAGCCGATACCTTACGATCTCCGCGCGCTCGTCCGGCTGGTGACGGGCTTGCGTCCTGACCTGTTGTGCCTGGACATCACCCCTGACCAGTGGCAGCGGCGCGATTTCGCCGACCTGCCGCCGGAGTATCGCGATGCGCTCCTGCCGTTAGCGCACCAGACGGATATCGTCGTCGTGCCGCTTGCCGGTGACCGCCCGCCGCAGGAGCCAACGGCAGCCGGTTGGCGGGGAAAGGTGATCGCCCTCTTGAGGCTGTGGCTCGCCTATCTGCAGCGCACTGCGTTCGATCCGGCCGCCATCAACGAAGGCTGGCGGCATCACGTGGCCGATCTGCTGTATAGCCTGATCGCGTGGCTAGCCGGAGGCGAAACGCATCGCGCCTGGCGCGCACACACCGCGCATCTCACGCGGCAGATTCTGGAGATCGCCCAGCGTGATCCGGGTCGCAGGATACTCGTCGTCGTGAATGTGCGGCACTGCCATCACATCCGCCCGGCGCTGGCGCGGCACTCGGGCATTCAAGTCGTCAAGTATTCGCAACTTGTGGATTTCTGATTTTCGATTGTAGAGTGCCGATTGTTGGGCGCTGCACTATACCCGGAGGTAAAAAGGATGGCTCGGCGAGAGAAGTACATCCCGGCTTTAGGGCACGACTGGTTGACGCCGCTGTACGACCCACTGCTGCGCTGGGTCATGCGCGAAGAGACATTCAAGCGGCGTCTGATCGCGCAGGCGGACATTCAGCCCGGTCAGCGCGTGCTCGACCTCGGCTGCGGCACGGCGACGCTCACGATTCTCATCAAGCAGGTTCACCCCGACTCGGAAGTGGTCGGCGTCGACGCGGATGTGAAGGTGCTCGACATCGGTCGAGCGAAAGCGTCGAAAGCCGGCGTGGACATCACGCTCGATCATGGCATGGCGTTTCAACTGCCCTACCCCGATCGATCCTTCGACCGTGTGCTTTCCAGCCTGGTGCTGCACCACTTGACGACTGAGAACAAGCGGCGCACACTCAGCGAAGTGTTTCGCGTGCTGCGGCCGGGCGGTGAACTGCACGTCGTCGATTTCGGAAAGCCGCATAAGGCGTGGGGCAGGCTGGTCGCTCCACTTATTCACCGACTGGAAAGAGCCGCCGACAATGTGACAGGGCGTCTGCCGGCAATCTTCCGCGAGGCAGGTTTCGATCAAGTCGAGGAAATGGGTTGGCACGTGACGGCCTTCGGGTCACTCTCGTTCTATCGGGCGCGGAAATCCGCCGAATAGGGTTGCTGCGACAGCCGCAAACGCGTAGTCTCCCTCCATAGTGTTGGTCTCACCGCCGAGACGCAGAGAGCGCAGAGATTCTGAATTTGCTCGGCGTTCTCCGCGCCTCTGCGGTGCAAGGCGCGCCAAGTGCTACCGCCAACACGAAAGAGGGAGACCATCCACAAACGCGTCGGGCGAAATGTCCGGCGCGTTGTGCTTTTGGCGGCTTCAGTGCTTGGTCAGGTTCGTTACCTCAGCGTCTGTCTGCGGTTTTTCGGCTCTGCCGGATTGACCGGGAAAAGCCTCACCGCAAAGGCGCGAAGAGCGCAAAGCCTTTGAAAAACCTTAGCGTTCTTGGCGGCTTCGCGGTTCAATCCCCGCCAGAGCCGGTAGAGCCGGTTTTTCCCGCCGGATGCGAAAGACCTGGTACACCACAAATCCGTACGTCGCCCACACCGCACCGAGGACGATGAGCAGGCCGAATGCCAGTGGCGCTGGCGCGGTCGGCGCGGACAGTCCAGTCGGTCGATGCTCCATCGCCGGGCCGGGCGCGGCGATCTCACCGGACGCCTCCGCGTAGGCCAGCCCATTCCCACCATCAAATGAG
>DATBWU010000301.1:0-4450 GCA_036514635.1 Anaerolineae bacterium
AGCGCCCGGCGGGCATCCTCGACTTCGCCGATCGCGCTGAGAAACGCCGCGCCCCAGGTTTGGTTATCCAGGTAGGGCTGATACCAGTTCTTGCCACCCTTGAAGCGCCCCATGGCCTCGTCCCAATACTGAGTCAGCAGACAGTTCTTCAGCCCATTAGCCTCGTCTGTGTAAGCAGGCCCGGCAGCATAAAACGCCCACCAGGCGTCGATCGTGCCTTCGGTGTGATCGATGATCAGGCAGCCATCGACCGGATTGATTCGCGTGACCAGCCAATCGGCGGCGCGATCGCGGATCGCCGTCGCCGAGGGATGACTGCCGCCCGCGTCGATGTAGGCGCTCAAGGCGTAAATCGCCCAGGCGATGTCTCCCTCCCACGGGTTGGGGTCAACCACTGCGAGCGTGTCGCAGTTGCGACTCTTGAACCAGGAGCCGTCGATGTTCTGCGTATTAGACAGTGCGTTCGTCACCGAAAACGCCTGCGTCCACATTTGCTCGTTGGTAAAGACAAGCAGCGCCAGAGCCTCATCATAAGTGTGAGCGACGCACGTACTTTCCTCCGCCCACGACTTGACGAGACCCGTCGCCCGTTGCTGGCCGGCCAGCCAAATCGCCGCCGCATCCGACGCAACGGGATTAGGCTCAACCGCTTCGTGGGCGCTCGGCACCGAGCGCGAGATGACGTTAAACGCGCTCAGGTTGTCGATGGCGATGCTGCCCAAGCCGCCCACATCATCGACCGGGTCTTTGACGACTGAGACGAAGAAGGCGCTAACCTGGCCGGGATCGAATGTTGTGCCGTTTGTCCAGGGATGAAGGAAACTGAATGGGATGACGAGCTGCCCCCACCAGCCACGGTGGGTGGGATGATGGTAGCCGCGCGCGAAAATGGTTTCCTGGCTCCCGTTCGGGTTGATCAACCCAATCTCCAGCGAGTTGGCCGCGTTCGGATCGCCTCGCCAGTCGAAACGCAAGTGGTCGTAGGCCGACAAGTCGAGCGGCGGGTTGAAGTTGCATCGAACCTGCGCCCAGTTCCCGTTACTGATGACCAGGTTGTAATTCAATTGCAGCGCCGCGTCGCTATAGCCGGCGATGGCGGATAGCGTGCCCGTCACTCCGGGGCGATCGGAGGGCAAGACGGGGAAGCAGTTGTACGTGCCTTCGAAGTCGAGGAAATTGAGTCCGGCGCGCAGCCCCAGATCGCTCCACGGTTCGGGCGGGTTGTCCTGCGCCAGGAGCCAGTAGCTCGTGCGACCCGACTGCCCGGCCGTCCAGCTCTGCGAAGCCGGGCCGTCGTCGTGCAGCCACACACCGACGTTATCGTCGTCGGGATTGGTCGTCGCGCTGATCCAGCCCTGGGGGGAGACGGTGTAGATCGCGGGCAGCGTGTCGAGCGCGACACGCACGTTGGGCGTGTTGCCCTGCCAACCTTGATCGTCGGTGTGCAGCACGTCGAGCCACGTGCCGCCGAGCGGTAAAGTAGGGCTGACCACGAACGCTGACGGCGTGATGGTTGTGAACGACACCTGGCGCCTGATCAAATCGCTGCCGATGAAACGGATGGCGTTGCTGTCGTGGCAGTCTGTTCGGCCGCCGTCGCACATGCCACCCTGGTTGGCGAACATGGACGAGACCTGCACCAGTTTGAACCCTTGTCGCTCGGCGCGGCGGGAGGGATCGACGGTGATCCCGGTTGTCGCCGTATAGACCTGCGCGACGTGCAGGCGCGTCTGTCGATCGCGCGGAGGCGGCAGCACCAACTCGTAGGACACGTCGAAGCCGTGGTTGGTTCCTTGCGCGTTCATCCGCAGAGGCCCATTCGGCAGCCGGCGCGTGTCGATGTCCAGCCGATCGAGCTGAGGATTGTGGTAATACGTCGTGGAGCTGGGCCAGTAGGCCGGCCCTAACACGAACGAACTGCCGAACGGGATTGGAGGAGACGGATCGGCATTTTGTTTTAAGCGCACGAAACCGGAGGCGTAAATGACGGCAACCTGCGGAGTGCCTGGCCAGATTTGCGACTTGTGATAGATACGCACCAAGGCCGCGTTACCGCGCGAGACACCATCGACGGTGACGGCCATGGGCGTGGTGATATTGAGATCGGTGTCGCACAGGTCGATGACCCAACCGTTGTTGCCGTTGTAAATGGTCGGGCAGTTGGGTTGCGATGCCACGGCATGCAAGGTAGCCGAGACGACGGCCCAGGCGAACAGGCACACAAGCAAAATCGGCGAACGCTTCAGCATAAGTATTTTCATGCCCGACCGTGCCCGGATTGTGAAACGGCAACTATGGGGCAAACGCGATGTCGTCGACGCAGATGGCACCCGATCCGTGGTTACTGTTGAAGCCCAGGTTCACGTTCTTGATGGAGGCGGTATTCACTCCCTCGAACTTGCTCAGTGGCACAGCCACCATTCTCCATTCGGCAGCGCTTACTGTAACGAGGTCTATGGATTCGAGTTTGACTTCCTTTCCAGAGGTATCGGCCAGCCCGATCTGGAACGTCTCACCGCCGGAGTCGCCTTTGACCCAGACCACCAGGGAGGAAAACATCGATGCGTCAAAACTCCCCCTTGCGGCTTTGTCCCATTGCACTCCCCAGCCGCCATTGCCATTGCCGGCCATCTGGTACGTCAGTTTCAGGCCGAGATTGCCCGAGTGGCGACACTCTTCGGACTCCTCATATCGGTCGATCAGTTCTCCGCTTTCGTTCTTAAAGACAAATTTCTGGCCCTCAGTCGCCTGCGCGAGGACGTCCAGTAAGGGCGGCAATGGTGTGGGAGTTGGTGACGGAATCGGGGTCTCGGTGGGATTTGCCGTTGGTGTTGGAGTCGGGGTGCGTTCGACGATCTGGAACGTGATGCTGCGAGAGACCGTACCGCCTCGACTGATCACTTCGACTGTCACGATATCAGGACCGGGCGATGATGGGGCAGTATAGAGAACCGATGGTTTTGTGGCATCCGAGAGTGTCCCTCTGTTCACCGTCCATTTGAACTGAAGATCGGTTCCCGACGCCTCGATTGTCAGGCCCGCCGTCTCGCTCACGAGCATTGTGGTGATGGATTGAGGTTCGATCTCTCCCACTTGAGGCATCTCGGCCGTCCCATCGCATGCCACCAGCAATCCAATCGCGAGTATGGATATGGGAAACAACCTCGTTAGGTAACGTGAGAACATCTTGGACCTCCTGATTGCGACTGACTTACGGCTGAACGGTGATATTTAGGCTAGCGAGGGCCGTGCGCGTCTGGCATGGCGACTGGACATGTACGGTAAGCCCATCACTTCCTCCGTTGATGGGTGGACTGTATAAAACCGAGCAGCCCGTCGACGGCAAAAGAGTACCACGCAGAGTAGACCACGTGCATTCCGCGTTGGCCTGATCGAGAATAGCTTCCACTCTAACTCGACCGTGCGCATCTATCTGAATCACGTCGCCCGACTTGTAAGGCGTTGTCTCGCCGCCGACGTAGAAGCCCTGAATCACGGGGGTCGCCTCCGGACGGCGGAACGGGGAGAGAATGCTCAATCCCAAAATCCAGGCGGCCATGACAGCGGCGAAAGCCAGCGACCACGCGGCGGTATTCGACAGCCTCCACGGATGCAGCTCGTCGATAGCGCGAACACGGACTTTGAAAATAAACACATTGATTTCGTCGCTGGCTATGTGTGGTCTGAACGTACGCCAGAACACATGAAGGAGTATCAAAAGCACACTACCCTGACCCAGCAGGCTGGCTATCGGATGGACGCAGGATGTAGCATTTTGGCCGTTAGAAATGATCCCCAGCAGGCCCGCAATCAAGGCGTTAAAGAACAATATGATTAGGAGTGGCAGGTGACTTTCTGGCGCTGCAGGGCGCTTCTGGTGTGAGTGGACAGTGTTCTGCAGCGAGACAACCAGCTGGCGAACCGAAACCGGCGTGGCTCCCCAATCTTCAGATGAGATTCCGGGAGGCGCCTTTTCTTCACTCATTTGACCACCAGTTGTGGAAGGGCACAAATCCTGCCGGTGGGGCAGGTGAATGATTCGTACTGCCGCTTGCCCTTGCCCCCAGTGCTCCCATCATTGCGACCAGGGCAAGCCCCGCCATCAGCACGGTCGTCAGGCTCCTGATCATCTTGCCTCGCTGTGCCAGCCACCTGGTTGAGGAACTATTCCCAGGCCGTGAGAAGCAAAACGCGCCGAACGGGAGGTGTGGGATTTCTGCTTTGTTGCGTTTGGTTGTCGTGGCTGTCAATCGACGACTACAGTGTAGCACTAATCGGGAGTGAGTCAATACTCGCTGACGCAACGGGTGCATTTCGCTTTGGGGGCAAGTTCTGCCTCACCCCCCGCCCCCCTCTCCCAAAGTCGAATGGCGGACTGCGGGAGAGGGGGAGACACGCTCCCCTCTCCTGGCGACAGCCGTTTCGTCGTCAGGAGAGGGGCCGGGGGTGA
>DATBWU010000302.1:0-2357 GCA_036514635.1 Anaerolineae bacterium
CGGCAGCCTGCCAGTGCGCCAGCCGCTCGATCACGGCGTAGTTGGCGTCGTTGATTTTCACGCCGCGCACATCGCGGAAGTCGGCCAGCGTGCCGATGTCGGCGAAGCGATCGGAGATGGATTGAGGCAGCAAGCCTGCACTGTTCAATGTCAGCCCGATGGCGATCAGCCCGCCGATCACGGCCAGCCCGATCCACCGGCGGCGCGGCAGAAAGAGACCCATCACCAGCAGCGCCGCGACCGCGCCGAGCCACGCCCCGCGCGAGAACGAGAGATACAGCGCGACCGCCAGAAACGCTGCAACGATTGAGACGAGTAGCGCAGCGAAGAGATCCACGAATAGCACGAATCGCCACGAAGCCTTTTCGTGACGATTCGTGAAGATTCGTGGATTGCCTTTCATCAGCACTTGCGCCCACAACGCCAGTGCTAGTCCGATTGCAATCGGCAAGTTCAGGCCGATGAATCCGCCGAACGGGTTGGGCTGCTCGAACGATCCGTAGGCGCGGTACACACCCTCTGCCAGCCGAAAACCTTCCGGCCCGATGCCGCGCAGGCGCGCCTCGTAAACGCCGGTGAGCGCCTGCACGACCGCTGAGAGCAGCAATCCAAACACGATCCATTTCACGCCTCGACGCTGTGCGGCATCGACGACAAACAGCGCGATCAGGATCATCTCGGCCCACTTCAGCACTTCGGGCAGGCCGAAAGTATAGTCGGGCGCCCACAACAGGGTGACGGCAGCCCAGCCGGTGAAGATCGACAGCGGCAGCAGCAGCGGCATTCGCGGGAGGGTGAACTCGCGCCGGATGAGGCCGCGTAACCCCCACGCGCCGAGCATCAGCGCGATGCTTAATTGCCCCACGTCGGTCGGCAATACGCCGGGCAGGTAGGTGCCTTGCCAGGCGGCCCACGGGCCGAGCGCCAGCGTCGCGATCAGGCCGATGATCGGCTCGATCAGCGCGCCGGCGATCGCGAGACCTGCACCCGACAGGATCACCAATGTCGAAAGCGGCAGGCGCGCGATGGCAAGACCGGCCAGCGCTGCGGTGATAGCGAGCGCGGGTAGTATCCAGCTTGCGGACGAGGGTCTTTGAAGAGCGGCGCGATGCGACATGATACCGTGAAACGTAAAGCGTGATGAGTGATACGTGTTACGTGTTGCGTGACATGCGAGCAACGGCGCGGCGGTGCGCTAGATGCGTGTTCGGAAGTAGTCGATCGTGCGGCGCAGACCCTCTTCGAGCGGGACTGTCGGTTCCCAGCCGAGCACACGCCTGGCCTTCGCAATGTCCGGCTGGCGCGTTTGTGGGTCGTCTTGGATGCGCTTGTCGGGCTGGAACACCGTGCCCGCCCGGTTGCCGGTGAGCCGGTTGATCACCTCGGCAAATTCGAGGATCGACAATTCGGTGGGGTTGCCTACGTTGACCGGTTCGTGCTCGTCGCTCAGGAGCAATCGATAGATGCCGTCGATGAGATCGTCCACGTAGCAGAACGATCGGGTCTGCCGGCCGTCGCCGTGAATGGTGAGCGGCTCGCCGCGCAACGCCTGCGGGATGAAGTTTGGCACGACGCGCCCGTCTTCCAGTCTCATTCTGGGGCCAAACGTGTTGAAGATTCTGACGATCCGCGTATCCAGGCCGTGGTAGCGATGATACGCCATCGTCATCGCCTCGGCGAAGCGCTTGGCTTCGTCGTACACGCCGCGCGGGCCGATCGGGTTGACGTGCCCCCAGTACGTTTCTGGTTGCGGATGCACCTGCGGATCGCCGTACACTTCGCTCGTCGAAGCGAGGAAGAACTTCGCGCCTTTGTCCTTCGCCAGGCCGAGCGTCTTGTGCGTGCCCAACGCGCCGACCTTCAGCGTCTGGATCGGCAGGTTGAGGTAATCGATCGGGCTGGCGGGTGAGGCGAAGTGCAGCACCGCGTCCAACGGGCCTTCGATGTAAATGTAATTGGTCACGTCGTGCTTGATGAACAGAAAGTCGTCGCGCCCGGCCAGGTGCTCGATGTTGCGCGTGTTGCCGGTGATCAGGTTATCCATACAGATGACAGTGTGGCCTTCCGCCAGGAATCGGTCGCAAAGATGTGATCCGAGGAAGCCGGCTCCGCCGGTGATGAGGACGCGCATAGTGCACCAAAGTTAGAGTGAGGAGAGCATTCGGTAATTCGCGGGCAGCGCCCGGTGATTCATCACCGGGCTAAAAAAGCGAAGCCTGCTGAAGCAGGCTGCTTGCCGCTTCAGCCGGATTGATCCGGCTTTTCTTGATTAGCCCGACGATTTTGCGAAGCACCCCGTAGCGCAGCGGAGTGGGCATCGTCGGGCGACAGGCGTGAAGCAATTGCCGAACGCTCTC
>DATBWU010000303.1:0-11536 GCA_036514635.1 Anaerolineae bacterium
GATCCATTCGCCCCGTCGCGCCGCTGCAATCCGGCGACGGTTTCGGCGGCGCGAGCTACGTCGTCATCGCGCCGCTCGACTTCACGCCTGCGCTGACGAGCCTGATCGCGTTGCGCCAGTCGCAGGGTCTCAGCGCCACCGTCGAGAACGTGCAGGCGATCTACGATGCGTTCGGCGGCGGGCGAATGGATCCGGCGGCTATTCACGATTATCTGGCGCACGCCTACACGACGTGGCCCGTCACGCCGACGTACGTGCTGCTCGTCGGCGACGGCACGTTCGATCCGAAACGCTATCGCGCGGGCGCGCTGCCCACGTTCATCCCACCGTTTCTGGCCGACGTCGATCCGTGGATGGGCGAGACGGCATCCGACAATCGTTTCGTCACGATCGACGGCGATACGCTGCCCGATATGCTCGTCGGCCGCCTGCCGGTCAGCTCGATCGCCGAGGCGCAGGCCGTCGTCAACAAGATCGTCCAGTACGAGACGACGCCGCCATCGGGCAACTGGAATCGCAACGCGACCTTCGTCGCGGACGATGCCGACCCGGCGGGGAACTTTCCGGCAGCGTCCGATTACCTCGCCGCGACGACCATCACCACGCCGTACACGGCGCAGAAGATTTACTACACGTCCACGGCGACGCTCACCGCTACGCGCCAGGCCATTTTGAACACGTGGAACAGCGGTACGGGCTTGATCGTGTACAACGGCCACTCGTCGCAGAGCCAATGGGCCGCCGAGCGATTGTTCCACTTCGACGATGTCGCCGGGCTGACCAACGCATCCAGGCTGCCCGTCGCGCTGCAAATGACGTGCCTGACCGGCGCGTTTCAGAATCCCAGTTACGGCACGCTGGACGAAACACTGCTGCGCGCGCCGAACGGCGGAGTGGTCGCGGCCTGGGGGCCATCGGGCCTGGGCGTGGCCACCGGCCACAGCGATCTGGCGGAGGGTTTCCTGCGCAGTGTCTACGTCGACCGCCAGTCGATTTTGGGATTTGCCGCGTTATCGGGTAAACTTACGCTCGTCGCGCAGAATCCAATTCACGTCGACCTGTTGGATACATTCAATCTGTTGGGCGATCCGGCCACGCGCCTGAATTTCGCACCATGAAGTACTGCCTTGGGGAAACTATCATGGCCGCGAAGGTTTTTAGGACGCAGATACACGCAGATTTACGCTGATCTTGTTGTCTCTACCAGCTTCGCCGGGATTCGCCCGATGAATCGGGCTGAAAGCGCCGTTTACGGCGCGTTGCGGCGATAGCCCGGCGATTGATCGCCGGGTGGACGGCGTTGTTTTCCCGCCAAAGCCGGGAGAGCCATCTTGTTTTTATCTGCGTTCATCCGCGCCAATCCGCGTCCAAAGATTCGGTTGCGGTCAGAGACCACGCTATGAGATCAAGCATCAAATCACATGGGTAACAGTCCAAGGGGGCTATATGCGTAAACTCGTTCTGGCATCGTTCCTGTTGGCCGTGTTGTTCCTGGCTGTGGCGTTCGTGGCACACTCGCCGAGCGTTGCTCGGGCTGCGCCCGCCTTCGCCATCACCGATACGCCATCACCCACGCCGACCGCCACGCCGGCTACGCCAACCGTCACGCCGACACCCAGCTCCACGCAGCCACCGCAGCCGCCGAGCAGCCCGGGGGACACACCGACACCGGTGACCACTCCGTTGTTACCGGAAGCCGGTTCGCTCGGTCGCCCAACAGGCGGACTCGGTGGCTTGAGCATCACGCTCATTGGACTGGCGCTGCTGACGATCGGCTTCGCGTGGGGGGCCATCCGCCATCGGCGCGCGGCATAACTCTCACACAGACATACGCGGGCGGCACGGACCTGAGTGCCGCCCGCCGCGTTATTGCATGCCAAACACTTCACGCCAAACCGATCGGGAGCCAGCGTGACCCACTTCAGTTATCGCAAGACCCTCATCATCGGCCTCGGGTTTCTGGGCATCAGCATCGTCTGGCCCATCTTCAATCAATACATCCCCATCTTTCTACAAGCCGGCAATCCGGAGTTCGAGCGGCAGCTTCTGGCCGAGGGGCGGAGTATCCCGGACATCGCCGGCTTCGCCCTGCCGCCGAGCATCGCGCTGTTCATCATGACGTGGGACAACCTCATCAACGTTTTCGTCCAGCCGTGGGTCGGCGAGCGGAGCGATCGGACGTGGAACCGCCTGGGCCGTCGCAAAGGGTGGATTCTGCTGGGCATGCCGATCGCGGCGCTGGCCTTCGTGTTCATCCCGCTGGCGCAGAGTGTGCTGGCGATTGCCGCATTCATCCTGATCACCAACTTCGGCATGGCCCTCTTCCGGTCACCCACGGTCGCCTGGCTGGGCGATCTGTTTGATGTTGAGAATCGCAGCAAAGCCAACGGTGTGATCAACCTGATGGGCGGCATCGGCGGCCTGCTGGCCTTCTTCGGCGGCGGTGCTCTGTTCAATGCGATGGGTCGCGCTGCGCCGTTCGTGGCCGGGGCCGTCGTTCTCGCGGCAGCCACGCTGGCCGCCGTCGCGCTCGTCAAGGAACCGCGCCAGATCGCCAAAGACGACTCCCAAACCCGAGGCGTGATGGCGAGCCTGCGCCTGGCGCTCGCTGCCGGTGACAGGAGTATCGTGTTTGTGCTGCTCGGCATCCTGTTCTGGTTCATGGCCTTCAACGCGCTCGAGACGGGCCTGTCTTCGTTCGCGGTGTTCACGCTGGGCATGAAAGCGGGCGATGCCTCCATCTATTCGGGAGCCGTGACGGTCTCGTTCATCCTGTTCGCGATTCCTGCCGGTCTGCTCGGCACCAAGATCGGGCGGCGACGCGCGATTCAGATCGGTCTCACCGGCCTGACACTGACTCTGCTGGCGGGCTACTTCATCATCCGCGAACCGATCACTTTCGTGTTGGTCCTGATTCTGGCCGGAGCATTCTGGGCCGCGGTCAACGTCAACAGTCTGCCGCTGGTGTACGACTATGGCGACGAGCGCAAGATCGGCGCATTCACGGGGTTGTATTACTTTGCGTCGCAGACCGCCGCGATCCTCGGCCCGGTGACGGGCGGGCTGCTGGTCGATGCGCTCAGCGACCAGTATCGCTGGCTGTTTTTATACAGCACGGTCTTCATGGCGCTGGCCGGGCTGGTGATGACCCGCGTGCGGGCGCAGGTCGCGGCCCGCGCGCCGCTGCCGGCAGCGGGGGAGTAGTTCTCAAGCGGCATGTTATAATCCGCGACATGCATTGGGCCGGAATCGTCAACCACTATCGCGCACATCTCCAACTCGATCCGCACGCAGCACCGATCACGCTTCTGGAAGGCAACACGCCGCTGATCCCTGCGCCGCGCCTCGCCGCCGAGATCGCTCCCGGCGGCGAGCTGTATCTGAAGTACGAGGGCCTCAACCCCACCGGGTCGTTCAAAGATCGCGGGATGACCGTCGCCGTGTCGCAGGCTACACACGCCGGCGCGCGCGTGACGATCTGCGCCAGCACCGGCAACACGGCGGCTTCGGCGGCAGCATACTCGGCGCGTGCCGGGCTGCGCTGCATCGTGCTGATCCCGGAGGGCAAGGTCGCGGCGGGCAAGATCGCCGGGGCGCTGGCATACGGCGCGCAAGCGATCGCCGTGCGCGGATCGTTCGACGATGCGCTGGCGCTAGTGCGCGAAATCTCTATGCAGCGCCCAATCGCGCTCGTCAATTCGATCAACCCGTATCGAATCGAAGGGCAAAAGACGGCTGCATTTGAGATCGTCGATGCACTGGGCCGCGCGCCCGACTGGTTGTGCCTGCCCGTCGGCAATGCAGGCAACATCACATCGTACTGGGCCGGCTTCAAGCAGTATCACGCGATCGGCAAAGCCGACGCGCGCCCGCGCCTGCTCGGCGTGCAGGCGGCGGGAGCCGCGCCGCTCGTGCTCGGACACGCCGTCGATCGGCCGGAGACGATCGCGACGGCGATCCGCATCGGGCGACCGGCGCGCGGCGAAGAAGCGCTGGCCGCCGCCGAAGAGTCGGATGGTCGCATCGTCGCCGTGACGGACGACGACATCCTGGCGATGTGGCGACGCCTGGCGCACGAGGGCCTGTGGGCCGAGCCGGCATCGGCGGCGGGCGTGGCCGGCCTGGCGAAGGAAGTGCGCGAAGGGCGGCTCGATCCAAAAGGCAAGACTCTCGTCGCCGTGCTCACCGGCCACGGCCTGAAAGACCCGGATGCCGTCACCACTCGCGCGCCGAACATGAAGACGATCCCGGCAGAGATCAACGCACTGAGCGCGCTCGTCGAGGATGCAGAATTGAGAATGTAGAATGCAGTAATGTAGAATGTAGAAACGATCGCTTTTCTTCATTCCACATTCTTCATTCCGCATTCTTCATTCTACATTCTTCATTCTGCATTCTTCATTCTGCATTCTTCATTCCGCATTCTTCATTCTGCATTCTTCATTCCCATGACTGCCATTCGCGTCCTCGTTCCCGCATCTACCGCCAACCTCGGCCCCGGCTTCGACTGTCTCGGCCTGGCCTTGGGGCTTCACAACACGGTCGAGATGACCGCGCTCGATGCCGGTTTCGAACTCGCCATCGAAGGCGAAGGGGCCAATCGGTTGCGCACCGATCGCGGCAATCTGGTGATGCGCGCGGCAGATGCGCTGTGGGACCGCGCCGGACACAAGCCGGGCGGCCTGCGCGTCAAATGCATCAACGGTGTCCCGCTCGGATCGGGCTTAGGCTCGAGCGCGGCGGCGGCGGTCGGCGGGCTGGCCGCCGCGAACGCACTGATCGGCTCGCCGCTATCGAAGATGGAGCTGCTGAAACTGGCGCACGCCATCGAGGGACATCCCGACAATGCAGCGGCGGCGCTGTTCGGCGGGCTGACGATCGTCAGCGCCGGCGATGACGATGTGATGATCGACCGGCTGGATGTGCCACCGTTGACCGTCGTCATCGCCCTGCCCGACGTGCGCCTCTCGACGCACGACGCACGCAAAGCGCTGCCACGCAGCGTGCCGCTGACGCACGCTGTGTTCAATATCGGACGAGCGCTGCTCGTCGCGCGAGCGCTGAACACCGGCGATTACGATCTGCTGAAACGGGCGATGGACGATCGCCTGCACCAACCGTATCGGCGCAAGTTGATCCCCGGTTTCGATGCCGCCGAGCAGGCCGCGCGCGAGGCGGGCGCAGCGGCGGTGGCGCTATCGGGCGCGGGGCCGAGTCTGGCTGCTTTCGCACCGGATCGGCACGAGGAAATCGCGCAGGCGATGAAAGTGGCTTTTGAGTCGAGGGGAATTGCGTGCCGGACGTTCGTGCTGCCGGCCGATCGCGAGGGTGTTCAAATCCGCGAGGGCGATTAACCACCAAGGCACAAAGACACCAAGAATCTCTTGGTTTTCTTCGTGTCTTGGCGACTTTGTGGTAAGCTCTCAGACATCCTCTGAGGCAAAACCTGTTTCTGCAATACCTTCACATTTCGCGCCGGCCCTCGAGCGCGCGGGCCAGCGTCACTTCGTCGGCGTACTCCAGATCGCCGCCCACTGGCAGGCCGCGCGCCAGGCGCGTGACGCGCACACCCGACCCTGCCAGTTTCTTCTGGATATACATCGCGGTGTTCTCGCCTTCGAGGCTGGGGTTGGTGGCGAGGATCACCTCGCGCACGCCGCCGGCCGACACGCGATCGAGCAGCTCGCGGATGCGCAAATCCTCCGGCCCGATGCCGTCCATTGGCGAGATCGCGCCGTGCAAGACATGATAGCGGCCTTTGTACTCGCGCGTGCGCTCGATGGCCTGCACGTCGAGCGGCTCTTCGACCACGCAGATTACGCTGCCATCGCGGGCCTCGCCGGTGCAGATCGAGCACGGGTTCGAATCGGCGATGTTGAAGCACGTCGCGCAGAAAACGGTGCCGGTCTTCAGGTCGCGCAGCGCGTCGGCCAGCGTGTCGCCTTTGCCCGACGTGTCTTTCAGCAGGTAATACGTCAGGCGCGAGGCGGTCTTCGGACCGATGCCGGGCAGTTGCGAGAAGGCTTCGATGAGTCGAGTGACGGCTTTAGGTACGGTGTCCATATCAATCCTGACGAAAGACGAATGACGAACGATTAGCTTTCGTCCTTCGTCATTGGTCGTTCGTCGTGCTCAGCGAAGCGGGGGCAAGCCCAGCCCGCCAGTCAGCCCCTGCAATTTCTCCGCCGCGTAGGCCTGCGACCGCTCGATGGCTTCATTCACCGCCGCGACGATCAGGTCCTGCAGCATCTCCACGTCGTTCGGATCGACCACGTCCTTCGACAGCGTGATGGACTTGATGCGCTGCTGGCCGGTCACGACGATCGTGATCGCGCCGCCGCCAGCCGTGACGGTCAGTGTTTCATCGGCCAGCGCTTCCTGCGCCTTGACCATCTCGTCTTGAAGTTTCTGCAACTGGCCCATCAAGTTGCCGCCGCCCATCATTGGCCCGCCGAATCTGCCTTTCTTGCTCACCCCAGCCTCCTATCATAATCTGCCGCAACTGCTCATTCTTTTTCGTAAGCCTTCAGGAATTCGTCTCTCGGAATCCCGGCTTGCGTGAGTATCCTGCGCAATGCAAAACTCTTGATTGTCCGATGATTGGGCAGGGTCATGGGTGTCTGAGTCCCATCGGCATTCTCACGTAACATCGCAATATGGTTGCCCTCTCGCACCAACCGAAAGCCTAAACGCTCAAAGGCAGCGATAACTCTCGCCTTGGGCGCGTCCACCGGAAATTTAGCCATCAGACTGCCACACCCGCTTCGGCGATGAAGGCCTCCAGAATAGAGGGGTCAACCTCCACGACATCCGGTCCGAAAGTCTCGATATGAAACTTGATCGCAGACTTTACGTCGGCTAATGCTTCCTCGTAGGTGTCTCCTTCGCCAACGACTACACCTTTCACACCCAGTGGATAGGCCACGTAGCTATCAGGGTGCTTTTCCACGATGATCTTAAAGTGCTTCAACATTCGTCCTCCTTCTCGATCTCAATCCGCCACCGGCCTGACCTGCGCGCCGAGGCGCTTGGCTTCCTGCATCACCGGGTCGTCGTCCACGACGCAGCGCGTGTGAACCCGCCGTCCGATGATCTCGCTCATCACGTCTTCGACCAGGCGTTTGTCCTTGCCTTTCTCGAACTTATCGCGCAGCATCGCCGAGGGCCACTGCAAAACGACCGCATCTCCCTCGACGCCAATCAGCTGGCACGAGTTCATCAGGCCCCACGTCTGCACACTGCGTGATCGCAGTCCGGACAACACCGCCGTCCACTGCGCCGTCACATCGCTCAAGGCCAGATCGACCGTCGCTGTTTTCGTCGCAGGGGCAGGCTCGGGCGTAACCGGTTTATTCGCCGCGCCGCCGCGTGAAGAAACAGGCGGTTTCGATTGCGCCGAGGGTCTTGCCGCAGGGTTGGAGCTCACCGGCTGAGACTGGGCAGCTGCCGGTCGAGGCTCAGCCGGTGGGGCTGAGTTACCGACTCGATTCAATGCTTCCAGGTAAGCCAGTTCGAGCGGCAACTGGGGCTGCCAGCCGGACTTCAACTCGGACGCGGCCTGATTGAACAACTTGATGGCGCGCACCAGATGTTCGAGATCGAGCCGGGCAGCCTGTTCCTCCATCCGCTGGCGCTGCTCCGCAGGTGCGTTCACGTGGGCCGAATCGCCCAACTTGATCAGCATCAACCCGCGCAGGTAGTCGATGATCTGGCGCGCCAGTTGGCGCGCGTCCGCACCGCCGTCGATGGCTGCATTGATCGCATCCAAACCGCCCGCCGCATTGCCGGACGCCAGCGCATCGACCAGCGCCATCACCCGATCGAGCGCGCCAGCGCCCAGCACCTCTTGCGCCCGTTCCAGCGTGATCGCGTCGCCGCCTGCGGCGAGCTGATCGAGCAGGCTGATCGCGTCGCGCATCGAGCCGGTGGCCTGGCGCGCGATCAACGCCAGCGCCGCCGGATCGGCCCGCAAGCCTTCGGCGTCAACCAGTTGCTGCAAATGAGAGACGATCTCGTCCAGCGTCAAGCGCCGGAACGAGAACGGCTGGCAGCGGGAGACGATGGTAACCGGGACTTTCTGCGGATCGGTCGTGGCGAGGACGAAGATCGCGTGCGGCGGCGGCTCTTCCAGTGTCTTGAGCAGCGCGTTGAAGGCCGGCTCGGTCAGCATGTGGACTTCATCGATAATATAAACCTTGTAGCGCGCTTCGCCCGGCGAGAAGTTGATCTTGTCGCGCAAATCGCGGATTTCGTCGATGCCGCGATTCGACGCCGCATCCAGTTCGATGAGATCGAGCAGGCGACCTTCGCCGATCGCTTTGCAGATGGAGCACGTGTCGTCGGGTCGCCGGGCCGGATCGGGGTTCAGACAGTTGACGGCTTTCGCCAGCAGGCGCGCCATCGTCGTCTTGCCCGTGCCGCGCGGCCCGGAGAAGAGGTAGGCGTGCGCGATGCGGCCGGAGACGATCGCATTGTGCATCGTCTGCACGACGTGCTCCTGCCCGACCACTGCGTCGAACGTCTGGGGCCGCCACTTGCGATAGAGCGCTTGCGCCATTTCTTCTCCCGGGTGCCGCAAGTGTAACACGGTCAACTGGCAGCGGCAAGCGAAGGCGGTTATCCACGAATCTGCACGAATTATGGTCTTTAAGAAAATAATCCGGTCATGTCGTCATTCTGAGGCGCATCTGTTTGCGCCGAAGAATCTCGGCCTGCTGTGCGAGATGCTTCGCTGCGCTCAGCATGACGGTATCCGGCTTATTTTGTTAATCTTCATCATTCGAGGAGATTCGCGGATCCCTTCCTATGCTCGGCTGTTCCAATAGATATCGCTCACGCCGCGCGCATGATTTTCGTAACGAGCCACCACGAACAGTGCATCGGACAACCGGTTGAGATATTTCACGACAAATGCGCCAATCGGCTCGACGCGGCTCAGCGCGATGGCATCGCGCTCGGCGCGGCGACATACGGCGCGCGCGACGTGCAGCGCCGCCGCCGTAGTCGATCCACCGGGCAGGATGAAGTTGTCCAGCGGCCCCAGTTGCCCGGTGAGTCGATCCATCAACTGCTCCAGCGCGTCGACGTGGCGCTGCTCGATCTGAGGAATCTTCAGGCGCTGCTTGTCTGGCTCGAGCGTTGCCAGATCGGAACCCAGATGGAACAGATCGTTTTGAACCGCCTTCAAGGCCGGCGTGAGTTCGTCGCTCACGCCCAGGCTCAAGGCAAGCCCGATGTGCGAGTTCAACTCGTCCACCGAGCCATAGGCGGCAACGCGCGGGGAGTCTTTCGGCACACGCTGGCCGCCGATGAGACCGGTGGTTCCCTCATCGCCTTTGCCGGTGTAAATGCGCGTGAGGCGTGGCATGGCTTACCTCCCTTTCACTCGCGCCGCGATCAGCCATCCGCCCAGCACGAGGACAACGACTGCGAAGAGAGTATAACCACCTAACTGGTTAGATGGTTGAACAATTGGTTCGTTTGTTGGTTGGCTAGTTGGTTGGATGGTTGGATGGTTGGATGGTTGGATGGTTGGCTCATTTGTCGGTTGGGTGGTAGATTCTTCTGTGGGCTGAGGCGTGGGTTGAACCGTCGGCTCAGAAGTTGGTTGAGGTGTCAGTTGGATGGTTGGCTGGATAGTTGGTTGGTCGGTCGGCGCAGCAGGAGGAGCCGCGCATATCTGCTCAATCGTATAAACAGGCGGCGCCACCTTGTCGCCCCACGACCAGCCATCGACCGCGCCATTCGTGATAGTGTAACCGGCTGATCCCAGCGGCGAATACTGCCATGCGCCATCGATCAGGTGGAAGTAATTCCAGTATGCGCAACTCGCACCCTGGCATTGGCAGAAACACGGCTGCGAGGGATACGCGCATCCCTGGCCGCTGATCGAGCACACTGCCGAGCCTAGCCCGCCCACTTCGGCTACCGGTTTCAGACCGGAACGGGTCAGCAGATCAAGCCCGGTGATCGAAGGCTCACTGAACCGGGCACAATAGGTGGTCACTCGACCATCACCGTATCGCACGACCAGGCCGGCACGGTTCTCCCCGTTCGTTTGCGCGCCAACGGGCGCGAGGGTCACGACCCCAAGCAGTGAGGCGATCACGACAATCCATCGATGCAATCGGTTCATAAACGAAAATCCCTCCGTCGGGAGAACGAAGGGACGCGGCGACTCGCGATCACCCCGTTCCCCGATCCACGCGGGTATCGGACGGAGATCGCAGCGGGCGACCTGGCTTGTTAGTCGAGTAGTCTGATAGTCGTTAGTCTCGTAGTCACTGCGCTACAGACTACATGACTACTCGACTACTTGACTAACTTACAGTTGCGGGACAGCGCCGGACTTCCACCGGCTTCGCCGTTCGGCCCGACCATCCGGGGTGACGGGCACTGCGATCGCAAATGACGGATAAACTATAGTATGGATCGAGGCAGTCTGTCAAGACGAAAGGAACTGGCGATTACACACCAGTCGATATAACCACGGAGACACGGAGTCCACGGAGATTTCAAGAGGCTTTTCTCCGTGCCTCTGTGCCTCTGTGGTGAGAGGTGAATAATCACCAAGAAAGGAATTGTCGAGAGAAGTCGAGGGAGTGTAGAGCGTGTTATAATTACGGCAATCGAAGACACGAACCGGAGCTGGGTGAAACCCGGCTGAGAGTGCGCCTGTCTAATGGACTACGGCGCAGACGGTCTGAACCTGACGGATAATGCCGGCGGAGGGATTACGAGCACACGGCCACCCACCGACGGGTGGCTTTTATTTTGCGAGGAGCGATATGCGCGCATTGATCTTCGCCAACGGCGACCCGACTTCACGCGAAACGGCGCACCACTGGATGCTGCCCGGTTCGATCGTCATCGCCGCCGATGGCGGCACGCGCAATGCGCTGGAGGCGGGCCTCACGCCCGACACCGTGATCGGCGACCTCGACTCGCTGCCTGAAGCGCTCCGCGCCGATCTCGAAGCGCGCGGTGTGCGCTTCATCGTTCACCCGGCGCGGAAGGACGAGACCGATCTCGAACTCGCGATCCGCCACGCGCTCGACCACGGCGCGACCGACATCGTGATCCTCAGCGCGCTCGGCGGACGTTGGGACCAGTCGCTGGCGAACATCCTGCTGCTTACGCTGCCTGCGCTGCGCGACGTGCCGACGCAGATTGTCGATCATCGCCAAACCATCACCCTCGTCACCGGTGGGCGAGAAGCGCGGATCGACGGCCACATCGGCGACACGCTCTCGCTCCTGGCGCTGAGCGGCGACGCGCGCGGTGTGACGATCGAGGGCTGCGAGTATCCCCTGACCGATGGGGCGCTGCCCTTCGGCAAGACACTTGGGATCAGCAATGTGCTGGCCGAGCCGGCCGCCAGGGTCGGCGTGAAAGAAGGAATCGTGCTGGCAATCCATGCGCGTAAAACGTGACGCGTTCCACGATGCAACCTATGCTAAGTCACCGGGAGGAAAGTGACATGAAGACTCGAATCGTCCTGTCGTTTCTCAGTCTGTGCGCGCTATTCGCATCGGCG
>DATBWU010000304.1:0-5464 GCA_036514635.1 Anaerolineae bacterium
CGGCGAGCAGGCTCAGCACCCGCCGCTCCGACTCTGGGATGCGGCGAGTCGTGGGGAAGTAGACATTCATCACCCCAACGACGGTCGAGTCGATGGTCAGCGGCAAGCCGATGACTGCGCCGGCGCGATCGGGCGGCGCGCCGATGGGCAACGGATGTTGGCTCACATCCTCGATGATCATGCTCTGGCCGGTGCGGGCGACCGTGTGCGTGAAGCCGCCGGGCCGAGGTTCGATCACAGCCCGATCCAGCCGGCCGCGCGGCGTGACGGCAGCGGCGAACGTCAGGCGCTCGCCATCGTAGAAAAAGATGTGCGTGTCTTCGAGTGGAACGAGCGTAGACACCGTGCTGAGAATGACGGTGAGCACTTGCGGTAGTTCCAGCGAAGCCGTCAGGCTGAGACTGGCCTGTTGGATGGCTTCGATCTCGCGCCGCCGCTGGCGCTCGGCATCGAGCAGATGCGCCTGCTCGATGCGCGCCGCCACCAGGTTAGCGATGGTCTCCGCCAACTCGATCTCCTCCGCGCTGAACTGGCGTGGCGCATCGATCTCATGGCACACGATGAAGCCGATGGCCTCGCCCCGAACCAGCAACGGCACGATCAGGAGCGATTGCGCCCGCCGCTCCGCCGCCAAGTCACGCAGGTCAGCTAAGAGTGGATCGGTCTGAGCATCCATAATAGCCAGCGGTCGCTTCGCAGCGAGGATACGCTCCAGCGACGAGCCGTCTTCAACCCGTAACTCGACCCCTGCCATAGATGCAAGACCCGGCGCGGTGTGATCCGCCATCACGATGAGACGCCGGCTATCGTCGTCGAGGAGAGCCAATCCAACCTCGCTGATGGACAGGGCGCGCGCCAGGCTATCGGCCGTGGCCTGCAAAATAGCGTTCAGATCGAGCTGCGAGTTCACCGTCGCCGAGATTTCGTTGATCAGGGCTAAGCGTTCGGCGCGGTTGCGCGTCTCGCCAAACAGCCGGGCATTCTCGATAGCCACTGCGGCTTGCTGCGCGATGCCCTGTGCCAGCGCGATCTCGTCCGGCGTGAAATCGCGCTGGCGGCGGCTATCCCACAGCTCGGCGTAGCCGATGACGGTGTTCCTGACGATCAACGGAATATCGAGCTCCGTCTGTCCGCCATACTGCTGGAGGTAGCGGCGCATGAGCTCTGGAGCGCCGGGGTCGTCCACGTGATACGCGATAACCCGGCCCGCGCGCACGAGACGCGCCGCCTCTTCACCAAAATCGCGCTGCACGTTATAGATCACACCCAGATCGGACACGCGCTCAGCCGGCGAAGCATCGGGGCCGTAGTACTCGGCCAGGACGCGACTGTTGTCCGTCTCCATATCCCAGTCACGAATGTAAACACTGGTCACATCGATGGCGCGACCGATCTGCTCAGCCACGCGGCTCAACACCGTCGCCAGATCGAGGCTGGACGAGATCGCCTGACTGGCCGTCAGCAGTGCGCGCTGCTGCACCAGTTGACGCTGGGCCGCCTCGAACAACTGCGCGTTTTGGATGGCGATGGCCGTCTGATCGGCGAAGACTTGCAGCCGGTCGGCGTGCGCCCAGGTGAAGGCCCCCGGCGTGCGACTGGCGACGTGGAGGAAACCGATGACCTGCCCTTTGACGCGCACCGGTGCAGCGGTATACGAGCGCGCCCACTGCGCGATCGATGACCGGACCCAACCCGGGACGACACGCGTATCGGGCACGACCAGCGGCTGCCCGACCTCGATCATCTGCCGCAGATCCGGCGCCTCGGCGACCGGGAAACGCGACTGCATGATCGATTCGGCATCGGGGTAACCGTGCCCGCGCGCGACGCGCACCAGGCCGCTCTCCGGCTCCAGCAGCATAAATCCCGCCGCGTCGTGCGGAACGATGTGCCCCAGCTGCGCCAGAACCCGATCCAGCACCTCGTCGAAGTCGAGCGTGCTGTTGAGCGCAGAGGCCGTTCGCTGCAGAGCCTCGGCCAGCGCGCGCGCTTCCCGCTCGGCGGCCTCACTGCGCTGGCGAGACAATCCGATCGCCAGTTGCTCGGCGAGCGTCGTCAACAGTTGCTCATCGGCCTCGTCGAAGGCGTCCGGCTCCGGGCTTTCGACGTTGATCACACCGACGGCGCGATCGCCGATCTTCAGGGGGACGCACAACACGGCGCAGGTTTTTGCGCCAAGCGGCAGGGCCTCCGGGGTCAGTCGGATATCGACCAGGCGCTGCGATCGACCGAACTGGGCCACCTGGCCGATGACGCCTTCGCCGAGTTGCCGGGTTCGCGGCGGGCCCTCTTTCGAAAGGCCCCGGCTGGAGCGATGCGGGTGCAGCACACTGGTTGCCTCATCCAGGAGCAGCACGCTCAAGTTGCCGGGGTAGAAAATCGCGCTGATGATCTGCATCGCGCGCGCGATGAGATCATCCTCGCTGGTTGCCTCCATCCCGGCGCTGGCGGCGGCGTGCAGAATGGTCAGCTCTTCCAGTTGCCGCCGCGTGGCTTCGAACAACTGCGCGTTTTCAATAGCGACCGCAGCTTGATCGGCGAACAGTTGCACCAGGCGAACTTCGTCCTCGCTGAACGGGCCACCTCGCTCATCGTCGGTGACGTTGATCACGCCGATGACCTCGTGACGCACCTTGAGCGGCACACCCAGCACGCGCCGGAAGGGGACATCGTCGAAGGCGCGCGCCCGGTCATCCCACAACCGATAGTCTTCGATCAGCATCGGCTCACCGGTCTGGGCGACGCGGCCGGACAAGCCCTCCCCAAGCCGCAGCTCGGTTCCAGTGTAGTCACCCGGAAGATAGTGACTGACGACCAGTTTCAAGGTCTGGCCGTCCGGCTGTATCAGGTACAACCCGCCCATGCGCGCACCGACCAGCCGGGCCGCACGCTCCACAATGGCTTGCAGCAGCGCGTTCAGATCGGTCTGCGCGCTGACCTCCAGCGACGTTTCGTACAGCGCGGTCAACTCCTCTGCGCGTTGCCGCAACGCCTTCTCGGTGCGGCGGCGATCGGTCATGTCGCGAGCGACGGTGAGCACCCCTACGATTTGACCGCGCTCGTCACGCAAAAAGCGTGTAGCATGTTCGACACAAAGGTAGTGGCCGTCGCTGTGGCGTAAGCGCTGCTCGAGCCGCCACGCCTCATTGGCTCCGGTCAGTGCAAGTTGGGCCTGCTCCGCCCCGATCTGAGCGGCCCGCGCCGCGTCATCCGGGTGAATGATGCCTAAGTCAAATGTCGATCGACCGATCAGCGTCTGCGGATCGTAGCCCAGGACGGTCTTGAACGACGGGCTGGCGTAGAGCACCACGGCGTTCAGATCGGTTTCGATGATCAGGTCGGTCATGTTCTCAGCGATCTCGCTCAGGCGCGTCTCGCTCTGGCGCAGCGCTTCCTCCATTCGCTTGTGCTCTGTGATGTCCGTAAGGATTCCGTCGTAACGGACGGCCGCACCGCTGGCGTCGCGCGCGGTGTAACAGCGATCGCGCACCCAGCGCACTTCGCCGTCGGGTCGCACGATGCGATATTCCAACATCGCCCGCTCCATATCGCAGCGCGCCTGCCTCCAGCGCTCGACCTGTTCCCGATCGTCAGGATGAATCGCGTCCAGCCACTTCGCCGCAGTGTCGAGGTCGGACGGGGCGCGTCCAAAGACTTTCTGGGCGCCGGGACTCAGGTATAGTGCTTGCGCGTCGGCAGCCGAGGCAGACCATACGACATCCTCAAGTGAACCGAGGATGCTATCGAGCAACGCGGGGTCGTGACGAAGTGGAAAGTCAGGCGGGGGTGCTTGATCCATCTTGGCTCCTTGAGGCTAGGCGCGTCGCCATTCACGATCGTAGCTGCTCACACGGCGTCGCCGGGGAGTAAACTTCCCGGCTGAAAACGTGAAAGTCGGCTGAAGCCGACTGGCGGATCAGCCGGATTCATCCGGCTTGCAGGTAATTCAGCCCGGCGATTGACACTTGCACCCCGCCTAGCGCGCCCCCGCCGCCAGAGGCGGCGGACAGGGCGTGCGCTGCAAGTGCAGGTGTCGCCGGGCGCGCGGCTCCGGCCCAGCCTTTCAGGCCGGGTCGCCCCGCGCGGGCCGAAGCCATACTGTAAAGGCCGTGCCCTCGCCCGGCGGGCTATTGACTGTGATGCGGCCTTCCAGCCGGTCGACGATTTCTTTACAGATTGCCAGGCCCAGGCCCGTGCCTGGCACGCCGGAGCCGCGGCCGGCGAGGCCGCGATAAAAGCGCCCGAACACGTGTGGTATGTCATCGGCCGAAATGCCCGGGCCGGTATCTTGCACCGTAAAGGTCACCCAATCCCCATCCGCGTCGTGGCGAACGCCGGACGTCACGGTGACGAGGCCACCAGCCGGTGTGTAGTTCACGGCATTCGCCAGCAAATTGGACATCACTTGCGCAATCATGGCCGAGTCGGCCAGCGCCGGCGGCAAATCGGCATCCGGGATGCAGTCCAACGAGATGCCACGCGCCGAGGCCAGCGCCGCCCGATCGGTGATCAGATCGGCGGCAAGTCGGTTGACATCCGTGGCAACCATGTGGATAGGAACCGTGCCCAGATCGAGCCGCGACAGGTCGAGCAGATCATTGATCAGCTTCTCCAGCCGTGCAGTTTCGCGATTCAGCGTCTCCATGTACAGGCCGCGCTTGTCGGACCGGCCGTGCTCCAACAGGCCGAGGTAGAGTTTGATATTCGTCAGTGGTGTGCGCAGCTCATGGCTGACATTGGACACGAATAGATCCTTTAAGTGATCGAGCTCCTTCTGGCGCGTGATGTCGCGCTGCACACCGACGTAACCCCGCGCCTGCCCGTTGGCATCGGTCAGCGGCGCGGCGGTCATCGCCGCGTGATAGAGTGTGCCATCTTTACGCCGATTGACTATATCACCTTGCCACGCTTCGCCGTGCGTGATGGCCGACCACATCTCTTTGTAAACCGATAGCGGTGTGCGCCCGCTCTGCCAGATGCGCGGGTTCTGGCCCAGGGCGTCGGCGGCGCTGTAACCGGTGATGCGCTGCATGGCCGGGTTCAGGTATTCGATCCGGGCGTCGAGATCGGTGAAGACGATCCCTTCGCCGGCCGCGTCGAGGATAGCCTGCATCAAGCGGCGCTGGCGATCCAACTCGGCGGTGCGCTCGGCAACGCGCTGCTCCAGTTCGGCGGCGTGGCGCTGCACCTGGTCGTGCAGCCGGGCGTTGTGCACGGCGATAGCCGCCTGCGCCGCCAGCAAGCTCAACAGGCGCAATTCGGACTCGGTGAATCGATGCGGTGCCGGGTAGGCCACGTTCATCACGCCGACCACCGTGGATCCGATCTTGAGCGGCACGCCGATGATGGCGAAGGGCGACCAGGGCGTATCAGCATACAACGGGTGGCGGCTGGTATCCTCGACGATGATCGGTTCGCCCGCGCGGGCGACGGTATACGTCAGCCCGCGCGGGCGCGGCTCGGC